>CAVYBX010000025.1:0-10335 GCA_963766835.1 uncultured Bacilli bacterium | reverse complement strand
GAGATAGTTTAGGTCCTTTAACCGGTTCTCTATTAGAAAAATACCGTTTAGATAAATTACACGTGTACGGAACATTGCATGAGCCGTTACATGCACTAAATTTGTCGAAACATTAAATATGATAAATGAAACTTAATCAAAACCGTTTATTATTGCCGTTGATGCTGCTTTAGGACTTTTACTTCTATCGGTAAATTTTATTGTGGAACAGGACCTTTACAACCTGGTACAGCGTTAAATAAAGATTTACCGGAAATTGGACATGCGCACATTTCCGCTACCGTTAATTTAAATAGTCATATGAACTATTTGATATTCAAAATACAAGATTATCAGTCGTTTATGATATGGCAATGATATTAGCCACATGTTTATATCGATTAGATTTATATTTATCCGAACCGTCGAAACATTATTTTGTTCAATGATTGTTATAAAAATATTGTTGAAAATATATAAAAACAATTGCCACTGACTAAGTGCTGGTAATAGATTTGTGACGCGTATTTTGATTATTTCTAAAATATTTAGACCGATCGCAATAATCATGATTCCACCGACTGCTGTTATTTCTGTAATAATACCATTTAAAATGACTTCAGGAACGTATTCATCGATTTTCGACGCTAATAATGCTATTGTTCCTTGATATAATAAATAATGGGAATTATCGATAATACGACACCGAAACCTAATGTGGTCGTTAAAACCATAGCAGTAAATCCGTCTAGAATTGATTTCGTGTATAAAATTCCATGATCATCCACGAATCCCACTATCTAAAGCTCCAAGAATAGCCATCGCTCCAACGACAAATATGAGTGAAGCTGTATAAATCCTTGGACAACTTTTGCAGTCGACTTCCATTTCGTAAATTTCGCCGAATTTTATATGCCATTTTATTTACAATTTCTTCAAGTTTCATTGCTTCACCTATAATTGCACCAAATAATAAACTTAATAAGACAATAATAATCGATTCTGTTTCCAGTGCCATTTGGACTCCAATAACAATAACGGTTAAACCTATCCCTGCATTATTGTCTGTTTATATGATTCATTAATTCTTGTTAAAATTAATCCTATAGTTGTCCCGATTATTACAGCCACTACGTTAGCAATTGTTCCTAATAGTACCATATCTTTTTCCTCTTTTTTTACTTTTGTTTTACAAATGTTTCACGTGAAACATTTTGAGCTTTTAAAAAGACTGTCTATGATTTTCAAAGACAGTCTTTCTGTTATGTCATTTTTTTAGTACGTTGATTAATTTTTCTAATTCATCATCTGTGTAAAATTCTATTTCAATTTTACCTTTATTTTTATTTTTTTCAATTTTTACATTCGTTCCGAAATGTTCACGCAAAATTTCTTCCTGGCGTAGTATGAAAATATCTTTTTTCTGCGTTTTACGTTTTTTCTTTCTGGTTTCTTTTCATTTAGATTCAGTAACTAAATGCTCAACTTGTCGTACATTTAATTGTTCTTTTATAATTTTTTTAACATTTGATTTAAATCGTCTTTATTTTTCAAGCCTAGAAGTGCCCGGGCATGTCCCATTGATAATTGCCCATTATTAATAAATGATAATAACGTTATCAGGTAATGTTAATAATCGCATTGTGTTTGCAATATGAGAATCGACTTTTCCTATTTTTTCGGAAAGTTCTTCTTGTGTTAAGTTTTAATTCTTCTATCAAACTTTTATAAGCAAATGCTTCTTCTATTACGGTTAAATCTTCACGTTGTAAGTTTTCTAGTAAAGCTATCTCCATCATTTTCGCATCGTCATAATCTTTAACGATTGCTGGAACTTCATCAAGTCCGGCAATTTTGCAGCACGAAAACGTCTTTCACCTGCAACAATTTCGTACCCTTTAATACTTTTACGAACAATTAATGGTTGGATGATCCCATATTCTAAAATAGAAACTTTTAATTCTTCCAACGCATCAGCATCAAATGTTTTTCGTGGCTGATAAGGATTCGTACGACATTCTTTAATCGGAATCATTGTACTTCTTCAGTTGATTCATCCATATTGCCGAATAACGCATCGAGTCCTTTACCTAATCTTTTCGCCAACGCCTAACACTTCCTTTGCAAGCTCTAAATATACTTCGGCTCCTTTTGATCTCGGATCATAGACAGTAATAGGTTTACCATGACTTGGAGCTTCTCCTAGGCGAACATTTCGTGGAATAATCGCCTGATATACTTTTTCTTGAAAATAAATTTTTACTTCTTCAATTACTTGGATGCCTAAATTCGTTCTTGCATCAAACATAGTTAGTAATACACCTTCAATAGTTAAGTGACGATTTAAATGTTTTTGAACGAAGACGGATTGTATTTAACAGTTGACTTAATCCTTCTAATGCATAATATTCCGCCTGAACAGGTATTAACACACTTGTTGCAGCTGTTAATGCGTTTAATGTTAATAATCCTAATGAAGGTGGACAATCTATTAAGATAAAATCATATTCATCTTGTATTGGACGTAATACATTTTTTAATTTTTCTTCACGTGCTACAGTCGAAACTAGTTCTATTTCTGCACCTGCAATTGAATCGTCGCAGGGATAATCGATAAATTTTTAAAATCTGTTTCAATTATGACATCATTCGCTTCTGCTTCACCGATGATTAAACTATAGACACAATGGTCTAATTCTCCTTTATTAATTCCTACGCCACTTGTTGCATTACCTTGTGGATCTATATCTACGAGTAAGACTTTACTTCCGAGCTCTCCTAAACTAGCACCCAAATTTACTGTAGTAGTAGTTTTACCTACACCACCCTTTTGGTTTGTTATTGCAATAATTTTTCCCATTATGATTAAGCACCCACCTGTAATATATGTTCGTGTTGTGTTGGTTATTTCTTTACTTTAATCGTTATTTGATAATAATCGCCTAAATCTTCTTCTTCCGTTTCAAATTTAATTCCTGTTTTTTCAATTAATTCTAATGATCTTCGGATTGTATTCGTCGCGATACGGATGTCTTTACTGACAAATTTCGTTTTCGCTTTTGGTTTTTTCTTTTTATCTTTTTCCAAATGCTTTTTGATGAGTTGGTCCGTTTCACGGACCGTTAATTGTTTTTCGATTATTTGATTTAAAAATTTCAATTGGGTTTCTTCGTCTTTTAATTTTAATAATGCTCGTGCATGACGTTCCGTAATTTTATTGTCCATTAATGCATCTTGCACTTCTTCTGGGAAAGACAATAAACGAATGCGGTTTGCGATTGTCGATTGACTTTTCCCTAAACGCTGCGCCAACGCTTCTTGTGTCAAATCGTGCATTTTAATCAATTGAACATAGGCATTTGCCTCTTCTATGACGGATAAATTTTCCCGTTGAATGTTTTCGATTAATGCAATGGAAGCTGATTCCGTATCTGACATCTCTCGTACGATGGCAGGAATCGTTTCCCAGTTTAATAGTTTTGCAGCACGAAATCTCCGTTCCCCTGCAATTAATTCATATTGATCTTCTGATTTTTTCCTTACGACAATCGGCTGAATCATCCCGTGAGTTTTTAATGTTTGGGCCAATTCAGCATATTTTTTCGTCATCAAATTTCACTCTCGGTTGATATTCATTCGGTACGATTTGATTGATTTCAATTCCGTTACTTCTTCAATTTTTTTCATTTCATCTTGTTTTTCACCGCCAGCGAAAAGACGATTAAAAGATTGCAACATATTAACATCACCTTTATATATAATTAAATTGTTTCACGTGAAACATTTTTTGTACAATCGATTAGGAAGTGTAAAAGTCGCAAAAGTATCTATACGATTCTATTATTTATGTAGATGATATTGAGGATCCTTCAAAAAACAGGTAAAAATAATAAGAAATCGTTATGAAAGCGAAAAAAATAAACTTAACTATGTTAAGTTTATCATAAAAGATAAATAAAAAATACTGTAAAAAGTTAAATATTTATGATAAGGGTTGTTTATTTGGCGTTCCCGCTTTTCGTGGATATTTTTTCGGAGTTTTTTTTACTTTTTTGATAAATATAATCGCGCGCTCACTTTCTTCCTGCGGTAGCGAGAATGTTTCAACCTATCACTTTACCTCCAAGAATAGAATAGCATTTTTCGCTTCGTTTAATTCTTCTTCTGCATTCGCCCCTTTTAAGGCGATAAATGTACCGTCCATTCTACATAATGGCAAGACAATATTCAGATAAAACAGCCATATTGGCGACTGCGCGGGCAGTGACGACATCGAACGATTCTCGATAGATCTTTGTTTTTTCCGGCATCTTCCGCCCGAGCATGGACGAGTTCAATATTCGTTAAATTTAATTTTTCAATTAATGCTTCTAAAAAAGCAATTCGTTTTTTCAATGAATCGATGATCGTAACATGTAAGTGAGGAAAACATATTTTAATGCGGCAAACTTGGAAAACCCGCCCCGGCTCCGACATCACACAAGGTTATAACTTGTGAAAAATCATAGTAAAAGCCCGGCGTGATCGAATCATAAAAATGTTTTAAATAAACCTCATTTTGATCGGTAATCGCCGTTAAATTAACTTTTTCATTCCAATCGACCAGCAATTCAAAATATACGAGCAAATTGTTCAACTGTTCATCATTAAACGAAATATTATGTTTTAGCCAAATGTTCTTGAAAGGATTGTTCGTTCATTGAAAACTCCTTTACGTTAACTCGTCCGCTTCACTTTCCCTTGTTCGATGTAAACGAGCAATATAGAAATATCTGACGGGTTGACGCCCGAAATGCGCGAAGCTTGGCCGATCGAAATAGGTTGAATTTTTTTCAATTTTTCTTTCGCTTCCGAGGCCAAACCGGCTATCGCATCGTAGTCGATGTTTTCCGGAATCTTTTTATCTTCCATTTTTCGCATCCGTTCCACTTGTTCATTTGCTTTTTTGATGTAACCTTCGTATTTGATTTGAATTTCGACTTGCTCTTTGACGTCACGCGGCAAATCGGAAGAACCGATGATTTTTTCGACACTGTGCATATGTCATTTCCGGACGTTTCAATAAATCGTAGGCACGAATCGCTTCTTTTAATGGTGAAGAACCGATCTCTTCCAACTTTTGCTGCACTTCATCCGACGGTTTGACGATCGTTTTATACAGCCGCTTTTTCTCTTCTTCGATCATCTTCACTTTTTGTTTAAATTTCGCGTAACGTTCTTCCGAAATCAAACCGAGCTTATAGCCAATTCCGTCAAACGCAAGTCGGCGTTATCGTGACGTAACAAGAGGCGGTATTCCGCACGCGACGTCAAAAGACGATACGGCTCCCGCGTCCCTTTTGTCACCAAGTCGTCAATCAACACGCCGATGTAAGCTTGCGAACGATCAAGGATGAAAGGTTCTTTGTCTTGCACTTTTAACGCGGCGTTGATTCCTGCCATCAATCCTTGCCCGGCGGCTTCTTCATATCCGGACGTGCCGTTGATTTGCCCTGCCGTAAACAACCTTCGATCAATTTTGTTTCCAAGCTGGGCCTTAGCTGCGTCGGCACAATCGCGTCGTATTCGATTGCATATCCTGGACGCATCATTTCTGCATTTTCCAAACCTGGAATGGAACGTAAGCAATTCCACTTGGATGTTCTCAGGCAATGAAGTGGACAAACCTTGGACATACACTTCTTCCGTTTCTCTTCCTTCAGGTTCAAGGAAAATTTGATGGCGAGGTTTATCATGGAACCGGACGATTTTATCTTCAATTGATGGGCAATAACGTGGCCCCGTCCCTTTCATCATGCCTGAGTACATGGAAGATAAATGTAAATTTTCATCGATGATTTCATGCGATTTCTTCGTCGTATACGTCAACCAGCAAGGAATTTGATCCGTGACATATTCCGTCGTTTCATATGAAAAGGAAAATGGTTCGTCATCGCCAGGTTGGATTTCTGTTTTGGAATAATCGATCGTGCGGCCATTGACGCGGGGCGGCGTCCCCGTTTTAAACCGCACAAGCTCGAAACCAATCTCTTCCAGTTGCTCCGGCAAACGTTTTGCCACACGTTGGTTGTTTGGTCCACTTTCATACTCCAATTCCCCGATCAACACTTTCCCACGCATGTATGTTCCTGTCGTTATGACGACTGCTTTCGCGTAATATGCGGCGTTCGTTTCGGTTATGACCCCTTTGCATACGCCGTCTTCAACGATCAGTTCATTGACCATCGCTTGTTTCAACGTAATGTTCGGTTCGTTTTCCAACATGTATTTCATTTTTTTCGGGTATACTTGTTTGTCCGCTTGCGCTCTTAACGCCCGGACGGCCGGTCCTTTGCGCGTGTTGAGCATGCGCATTTGAATATACGATTGGTCGATGACTTTTCCCATCGCACCGCCGAGCGCATCGATTTCGCGCACGACGATTCCTTTTGCAGGTCCTCCGATCGACGGGTTGCATGGCATGTAGGCGATCATATCCAAATTCAACGTCAACATCAACGTTTTTGCACCCATTTTGGCGGCAGCAAGTGCTGCTTCACAACCTGCATGGCCAGCCCCTACGACGATGACATCATAATCACCAGCATGATATGTCACACGTTTCACCCTTTCTACAATTATTTACCGAGGCAAAATTGGGAGAACAATTGATCGATGATGCTTTCGCTTGCTGTATCACCGACGATTTCCCCTAAATATTCCCACGCTCTTCGGACATCGATTTGAACGATGTCAAGCGGCACTTGCATCGTCAAAGCGTCTTTTGCATCCAACAACGCCCGTTTCGCTTTCTTCAATAAATCGATGTGGCGCACGTTAGAAATGTATATTTCGTCACGGTCAACCAATTTGTTTTCAAAGAAGAGATCTTTGATCGCTTCTTCCAACGCTTCGATCCCTTCTTGATGCTTCAAAGACATGGATATGATTTTTTTTCCATCAGCCAATTTTTCAACCTCTTTTAAATCGAGTTCATTTTCCAAGTCGGTTTTGTTTATAATAACGATGTATGGCATATCGTCCAACATGGAAAAAATCATGCGATCATCATCGGTGAGCGGCTCATTGTTGTTCAACATGAACAAAGTCAAATCGGCGGATTCCAAGATTTGCCGCGACTTTTCCACACCGATCCGTTCGACGATATCATCCGTTTCACGGATGCCGGCAGTATCCATGAGCCTTAACGGAATGCCTCTTACGTTGACATATTCCTCGATGACATCGCGCGTCGTGCCGGCGATGTCGGTGACGATTGCGCGTTCTTCTTGCACTAGCGCGTTCAACAAAGAAGATTTTCCGACGTTTGGGCGGCCGATGATGGCCGTTTTGATTCCTTCTCTAAAAATTTTACCTTGTTCCGCCACCGATAACAATCGATCGATTTCTTCCAAGACGACATCCGTTTTTTCTTCCATCATGTGGTGCGTCATTTCCTCGACATCGTCGTATTCTGGATAATCGATGTTCACTTCGACGTGGGCGATGATTTCAAGCAAATTTTGTCTAAGATTACGTATCAGTTTAGATAAACGCCCTTCCAATTGGTTGAGCGCCACTTTCATCGCCTGTTCCGTCTGCGAAGAGATGATATCCATCACCGCTTCCGCTTGCGACAAATCGATTCTTCCGTTTAAAAAAGCACGTTTCGTAAATTCGCCAGGTTCAGCCAAACGTGCTCCTTGATCCAACACCAATTGTAACAACCGTTTGACGGCAATCATGCCGCCGTGTCCATTTATTTCAACGACGTCCTCTACTGTGAACGTCTTTGGTGCCCGCATGACAGAAACAATCACTTCATCGATCACTTCATCGGTATCGGGATCAACAATTTTTCCGTAATGAAGCGTATGACTCGGCACTTTCGTCAAGTCTTTTCCTTTGAAAATCCGATTGGCAATGTCGATCGCCTTATCGCCGCTCAAACGGACGATCGAAATAGCGCCTTCACCAATCGGCGTCGAAATGGCCGCGATTGTATCCCCTTCCACGCAATCCGCACCTCCATTCCTATCTGTTTCGATAGTTAAGCGTATCACAAAAAGAAAAAAAAATAAACTTATCCACATATAGAATAAGTTTATTTTATCATAATATGCACACCATGAAATTATTTTATATCTTTCGGTTTGATCACGATGTAACGGTTCGGTTCATCGCCGGTCGAATAAGTGCTCACATTCGGCGTGTCTTGCAATGCGGTATGGATGATCTTTCTTTCATAAGCGGGCATCGGCTCAAGCGATATTTTTCTCTTTACCCGTACAGCTTTCTTCGCCATCTTTTGGGCCAATTCAATCAATGTCTCTTCTCTTCGTTTTCGATAACCTTCCGCATCGACGATGACGGAATAGTATTGATCCGTCTCTTTGTTGATCACAAGATGCGTCAAATATTGGAGGGCATTCAACGTTTTTCCGCGTCTGCCGATTAACAGCGCAATTTTTTCACCAGTCAGATTGTACTTTACGATATTGTCTTCCTTTTCCACTTCGACCGTGATGTCGACCCCCATGTTTCTTGCCACATCCGTTAAAAATTGCTTTCCCAACTCGATATGGTCGACTTTTTCTCTCACTTTCACAACTGCACGGACGGAACCGAAGATGCCTAAGAACCCCTTTTTACCTTCATCGATGATTTCCACTTCGGCCTTTTCACGCGGAATGTTCAACTGCTGCAATGCAGATTGAATCGCTTCTTCCACCGTTGCCCCACTAGCAGTTACTTCTTTCACTTTTTGTCTCCCCAGTACTAGCTTCTTTTGCCATTGGATTGCGGATGAGCAGTGTTTGTACGACCATGAAAATGTTTCCTACTACCCAATATAAAGCGAGTGCTGCTGGGAAAAAGAATGCAAATACTGCAATCATAATTGGCATTAAATAGAGCATGACAGCCAATTGTGGGTTTTGTTGAGCAGAAGTTCCCGCCATCATCAATTTTTGTTGAATGAACGTAAAGATGCCTGCAATGATCGGCAAAATGTAGTCAGGAGAACCTAACGAAAACCATAAAAATGTTCCTTGTTTGATTTCTTCCGTGCGCATGATCGCATGGTACATCGCGATTAATATCGGCATTTGAATAAAGATCGGCAAACAACCGGAAAACGGGTTGACACCGTGTTTTTGGAACAATTTCATCGTCTCTTCCTGCAATTTTTGCTGGGTCTTAGCATCTTTTGAACTGTATTTTTCTTGCAACGCCTTCAACTCAGGTTGAATCGCTTGCATCGCTTGCGAACTTTTAATTTGTTTGATGTTGAGGGGCAAAATGATCAAACGGATGATGATCGTCACGACGACGATCGCCCAACCGAAACTGCCGCTGAACATATCGGCGAAATATTTGATCATGAGCGACAATGGATAAACGAAATATTGATTCCAAATCCCTTCACTTTCCGCATTGATCGGTTCTTTTATATCTGTACAGCCGGAAAGAAGCAAAACAGCCCCGATCATAAGCACAAATATGTACCATTTATTACGCAAAACGATTTCCTCCTAACTAAAAACATGACTTTGTTTATTTCATCAACTTTTGACTTTTCAGTAACTGTTGTAAACTTTTGCACATGCCGTGGTAATCCAAATCAACCGCGCGATTCCTAGCAATAATTATCATATCATATTCCGGTTTAACTTGGTCCTTCATTTTATTCATACATTCGCGGATCAACCGTTTCACATGATTGCGCTTTACTGCCTTTCCGATTTTTCTTCCGACGGAAATCCCGACACGTACATGCGGTTGACCTTTTTTTCTCTATAGTAAATGACTAATTCACGATTTGCAAAAGATTTACCGGTTTTAATGATTTCCTGGAATTCTTCATTCTTTTTGATCCTATATTTTTTTTTCAACGATATCACCTTTGCACGATATATATGTATGCATGGAACGAAACGTTTATTTATATATCGTTGCTCAAACGGGATGCGGTTAAAACGACGTAAACTTAAAAAGACCACTGAACTATCTCTCAGTGGCCTAAGCTGATAGACGCTTTCTTCCTTTACGTCGACGACGAGCAATGACTTGACGTCCGCTTTTCGTTCTCATGCGAGCGAGAAATCCGTGCACTCGTTTTCTTTTACGGTTGCTTGGTTGAAACGTTCTTTTCATTTCATGCACCTCCCTAAACTGCGATAGATTCCACAATTAGAATAAAGAACAATTAGGAGAGCATATATAAAACTCAATCCATTCGATAAGACCAAGAAAAAAATCTGTCCAAATAATTATACGTAATCGAAAACAATTAGTCAACAAACAATGAAAGAAAAAACAATTTAAGAATAGTTCCCTGAAATGACAAAGCGAACAATATGAGACAAGCACATTTCA
>CAVYBX010000024.1:0-33000 GCA_963766835.1 uncultured Bacilli bacterium | reverse complement strand
TTTGTTAGTTGTTCTGTGGTTTTTAACATTCGTGTGCTTTGTTTAGATATTAAGTTCACTAGTTTCATCCAAGGTACGAAGATAAGATCCATTACATTTGCAATCGGGAGGGTCGATTCTGATTTGCAAGGAATTAAATTAATAAATGTTTCAAAGTTTTATGAAGAAGGGACAGGTTCTAAAGTACAAGTACTCGATAATGTTTCTTTAACGGTTGAACCAGGGGAACTTATAGTGGCTGTTGTCGGTCCTTCTGTGATCAAGGTAAAAGTACAATTTTTATAGATAACCAGGGGATGTCATTATTCCAAGCTTCTTCAGGAGATGTGACTTATAGGTGATATTATCATTGAAATCAGCTTTACAGCGAAACGAATACCGAAAGTTACAACTAGAACATATCGGCTTTATTTTTACAAACTTCTAATATAATACCTTATCTAAATGTATGAAACAATTACTTGTAGTAAAAAAATATGCGAGGAAGATAATAAATGCAGATAGAGAATATGCGAAAGAACTATTAAAACGGCTGTTGGATTAGATGGAAAGTTAAATAAATATCCTGAACAATTATAAGGGCGGAGAAAGACAACGGACAGCAATAGCTCGTGCATTTATGGATGACCCCAGAGTATCATACTGGCCGATGAACCGACTGCTAGCCTTGGATAGTAAACAGATCTTTAGAACATTCGTTGAATTAACTATCCAGAAACAAGTAAAAATCTAGAAATCAGTTGCTATTATGGTGACGCACGATGAAAAATGCTTTCTTATTGTGATCGTGTCTATGAAATACATGAAAGAAAATTACTGGAGAAAAAGGATATAGTATTGGTTTAGGCTGATTAATCTTATTCTAATAATGGAAAAAATAGATTACTTCTTTGTTAAATATTAATTGAGTTAAATAATAACTGCTTATAGACTAAGTTCATAGTCTTATAAGCAGTTATTTTAAATTTTAATGATTATTCAGTTAATTCCATTCTTCATAATATTTCTCTGCACCTGGATGTAAAGGAGCCATTAAGTTTTTCGTTGATTTTCTATCGAATAGTAACTTAAAGACTCATGTATATTTGGTAATTGATCGATGTTTTCATTAATTGTTTTTGTAATTTGATATACAATCTCTTCATCTAGCTCGCTATTAACCGTAAGCACATTTCCCATGGATGCAGTAGGAATATCTTCATCACTATTTGTTATATCACTATAAGTACCAGCAGGAATTGTGTTTTCTTCTAATCCAAATTGCGTTAGATAACTAATAAGATCTTCTGACATTGGTAATATCTTTACATCTTTATTAACAGACAGTTCAGTGATAGATGCCGCTGGGATTGCCAATTGAGAGAATATTGCAGTAACATTTCCATTTCGTAATGCATCTGATTGTTCATCATAACTACCATGACTTATTTTTCCACCAGCACCTTTAATTTTATCATAACTTTATCATAATATTCCATTATTTTTCTAAATACCCATTCATCTGAGTTATTTACAGGTGTTAATGCAATATTAATATTTCCCAGGTTCTGCAAATAGACCATCTACTGTTTCTACATCTAATTTACTGTCAACTACGAAATGAAAATGATTTGTACCAAATCCATTACCAATTATCGATACATTTTCAAATTTTTCTTCAAAAGGTTCTTCTCCATTTAACCCTGCTTGAATAAATGGTGGTTGCATCCAAGCTAATTGAGCTTCATTTTCGCAACAAAGGGCATATTCTGCATTGAACCGCCAGGAATTGTACTAATATTTATTCCAGTTTCTTCTAATATTCGTGAACTTAACGCCACCTGCTGTAGTATACCAACCACCACCTTGAGCACCTGAAGCCCAGGTTAAATTTGAACTACTTGATTCTACTTTTAAATCATCATTTGTCTAAATCCTCGAATTACTACTTTGACTACTGTCACCACATGCCGCTAACAAAATAACGATTAAAATAATTGTCATGAACATCCATAACTTTCTCATATTTATACCCCTCTTCTTTTTTATATTTTTTACTTTATTGCAAGGTCGGAAATGCGACCTTTTTATTTTTCAAATAACTAAAGATATAAGTAACCAACCATGAGAGTAAGGCAAATGATTGAGATGATTAAGTTCGGTGTAATATTAACAAGTCCAATAATAATTAATAATGTTCTTTCAATCATGTTTAACTTTGTAAACATCGCTCCAATTAATGCTGCTGCAAGTATGATTACAGTTATAGTGATTGAAATAAATGTAAAGATAATTTCAAAACATTAGATCCTACTATCAAGATTGCAGGTTGGTATACGAAGAAAAATGGGACGATAAATCCTGCAAATGCGTATTTTATTGAAAATAAAGCTGTTTTCATCGGAGGTGCACCTGCTAAGTTAGCTGAAGAAAACGCTGTCACTCCAACTGGTGGTGTAATATCTGCCATTAGTGCATAGTAAAAAATAAATAAGTGAGCAACTACTAATTCAATACCAAAGTTTGCCAATGCTGCAGCTGATACCGTTGCAGTAATGACATAAGCTGCTGTTGTTGGAATACCTGCACCTAATAATAATGTTGTCAGCATAATCAAAATTAAAGCTAACAATAAATGTCCACCTGACATTTTCGTAATAATATTTCCGATTGATAAAGCTAGACCTGTTTGGTTAATAACTGTAACGATAATACCTGCACCTGCTAATGCAGAAATAATTACCGTTCCCATACTGACAGCATATTTCATTCCATCCAGAAATTTTTTCAGCGTTAAACGATTCATCGGCATTATTAGCCAAATGATTAACATTGCAATTAGCCCATAAGCAGCACTATTTGAAGGTGATGAACCTGAAAACAAGAAATATAATAATACTCCAAACGGAATAATGTAAGGCAATTGAATTAATACTTGTTTTACAGTTACTTTAAATTCATCTCGCGAGCTTTTTAATCCCATTGAAACCGCTTCAAAATGTACCATTGAAAAGACACCGATATAGTATATGACAGCTCCTAGGATAGCTAGTTTTATAATTTCTGTATATGGTGTAGCTGTCATTTCTGCCATAATAAAAGCTCCTGCTCCCATAACAGGCGGTAATAATGGTCCTCCAGCACTTGATACTGCCTCAATTGCCCCTGCTTTTGTTGGGGTATAGCCAATCTTTTTCATCAATGGAATAGAAAAACTTCCGGTTGCATAAATATCAGATGCCGAACTTCCGCTAATACTTCCAAATAATCCACTAGAAAATACGGTTACTTTTGCAGGCCCACCACGATACTTACCAGCTATTAATATCGAGAGATCCATAAAAAAGTTACCGACTCCGGAGTAAACCATAATTGCTGCAAATATAATAAAAACAAAAATTATATTACTGGAAATACCTGTTAAGAAACCATAAATACCGTCATGAGAAGATAGATATAATATCTCAACAATCCTTTTGTATCCTAAGTTTCTTGCCTCAAATGCTCCAGGTAAGTAAGGTGCGATAAAAAAGAGACATAATAAGGTTGCTACAACTATTGCAAAAGAAACAGATACAGCTCTTCTACAAGCTTCTAAAACCAATAAAATAAGGGCAGTACCTAATACTAATTGAGTATTCGTAATCGGTGTAACTTGTTCAATTCTTTGGTTAAGCATATCGACATTCAAAATTATATATAGACTTGGAAACAAGGCTACTATCGATAAAATCCAGTCTAATATTGAAGGAGGTTTTTCTTTATGTTTTTTATTAGATGGAAAAATAATAAAAACTAAAGGAAGTAATAATAGTACGTGTAAAGACCTTTGAAGTTTAGGCTCAAACGTACCAAATAATGCTGTATATACATGTAAAACGACCGTTATAGTTGCCCATATCGCAAGACCAATCGCAATTTTCCCTTTTATTTCTCGCAAATATTTCTCCCTCCTTATTGAGGCATACGCTAACGAATAGAATTTTTTATTTCTATTTCTTTAGTCGTGATGCTCATAATAAAATGAATATTTTTACTCCTATTCACCTTTCTAAAATTATGCAAAAGTTATCTTTGCCAAATCAGTTAATATATTAATAGGTGTAGCCCCAGCTTCAGATAAAATATCTTGTTTTGCCTTAGCTGTTTCAGAATCATTAGAAATAATTGCTCCCGCATGACCCATCCTTTTACCTTCAGGTGCATACAATCCTGCGATAAATGAATAAACTGGCTTTTTCATTTCTTTTATTACTTCTGCGGATAATATTTCATCGTTTCCGCCAATTTCGCCAACGTATACAATCACATCTGTTTCAGGATCTTGTTCGAACAGTTTTAACACTTCACTATGTTGTAACCCAACTACAGGATCTCCACCAAGACAAACAATTGTACTTGTACCTAAATTTTGTTGTTTTAACATTTCGACTACTTCGTATGTTAAAGTACCACTTCTAGAAACGATTCCAATATTACCGGGTATTAATATAAATCATGAATATCGCTTAAATTCGCTTTCCCTGGGGAAACCATTCCAGCAGAATTCGGCCCTAATAATTTGACATTCTTTAATTTTGCATATTGGACAATTTCTAAACTATCGTGAATTGGAACTCCTTCCGAGTAGATTACGATCACTTTAATCCCAGCATCAATTGCTTCATATACAGCTTGTTTGACAAAAATTGGTCTTACACTAATAAATGAACAATCAGCACCTGTTTGTTGCACAGCTTCTTCAACCGTATCAAACACTGGCAAATCGAATACTTTTTCTCCACCTTTACCTGGTGTCACTCCGCCAACTATTGGAGTATTATAATCAATCATTCGTTTCGCGAAAGACTGTCCGATATTTCCAGTTATTCCTTGAATAATTATTTTTGAATGTTCATTTACTATAATTGCCATTATAAAGTCACTTCCCTAACTGAATTTGTAATTTGTTTGACTGCTTCTTCAATACTATTTGTAGTATGAATGTTTTTATATTTTGATAATTTTGCTATTGCTTTATCTTCATCTTTTCCTTGTAATCGTACTACAACTGGAATATCTGATTCTCCTAACTTGTCTTCAATTGCTTGAGCTAACACAAAACAGCTAGCAACTTGAAAATAAAAATTAAATAATATTGCTTTTGGCTTTAATTGAATAATCTCATTGATTAATCGGCTTGCAATGTCGACATCATGAATAGCATGTCCGCCTAAATCAACTAAAGCACGTACAGTTAAGCCACTATTTGAAACCATATCAAATGTTGCCATGCCTAAACCTGCTCCACTAGTAATAACCGCAACTTCACCATCTAACTCTACTCCAACTGTATGTAACTCCGCACATTTTGCTTCAAAGCTATCTTTATTTCGATACAATACCAAAGGGTTGTTTTTTCTGTTAATACTGCCATCTAAAATAACCTTTGCGTCACCTGCTATATAGTTTCCATCCTCTAGTAGAAACAAAGGATTAATTTCAATGAGTTCTGCTTGTTCCTCTTTAAACATAAGCCACATGTTTTCTATTAATTCTTTGATAAATAGAGCTTTATCATCAAAATATAATTCAACTTTACGAATCATGTATGGCTGTAATCCAATCAAAGGATTAATTGGTATAAATAAGATGTTTTCTTTAGGTACATCTTCAATATCTACGCCACCTTGTTTACTTACAATCAATACAGGTCCTTTTTGATTACGATCAATAACAATTGAAATGTAATATTCCTTCTCATAAGAAACTATTTCCTCTAAATATACATTTGCTACTTTTTCATCTTTGATCGTCATTTCAATAGATTAGAAGTAATAATTTTCATTTCTAGTTCATTATGAATTTTTTAATTCCACCAAGTTTGCCTCGGCCACCTGTAAGTACTTGTGCTTTAGCAATTAAAGGATAGTGAACGTTTTTTGGTAATTCGTTCACAACCAGCCGTTAGCAGTTTTAATACCGTACTTTTGAAACAGTTTTTTTCCTTCATATTCATATAGTTTCATATCTGATCCCTCATCATCTATATTTTTTCGCTTTTCAAAAAATTGTCTCATTGCTTCTTGAGGTTCTCCTGAAGCATACCCAATTGTATGTGCCTCTACCGCATAGTTCATACAGTTATTAAATTCTTGTTCACTTAATTGATTAAACCTACGCTTATTAAGCATAATTGCTGTAGGCGGCTTTGAAGCTAATTCTTTTGCAAGCTCAAATGCTTTTTCTTGTAACTCTTCATTATTAACTATTCTTGTAATAAGTCAGTATTCTTTCGCTTCTTCAGCATTATTAATCTACCAGTTAAAATGAGATCAACTGTTTTAGATTTACCCATCACTTCCCAAAACATTGTTGCACCTATGACGCAAGGTAATCCGACGTTTACTTCCGTCATACCATACTTTGCTTTTCTATTAGAAATTCTAATGTCTGTTAGCAGAGCTAATTGTAATCCTGAACCTACTGCATATCCATTAATAGCAGCAACTATTGGTTTTTTTACTTTTCTGACAACTCTGTATAAATGATCAAACTCTTCGATCCAACCTTCAGCCGCTTCTTCATCCAAATCTTTACTTTCAGATAAATCTTGTCCAGAACAAAATGCTTTTTCTCCGGCACCAGTTAAGATAATTGCTTTAACATGTGGATCTTTATCAGCTCTTAAGAATGCATCCGCTAACTCATATTTTGTCGCTGTACTTAATGAGTTATAAGAGTCTGGACGATTAATTGTGATCGTTAAAACGTTTTCATTTAATTCTGTTTTAATGTTTTCCGTAAACATTTTCTCTACCCCTCTTGTTTTTTGTTGATTTGCAACTTATAATACCAAGTATAACAAGTTGAGTCAAGAGGAAATTTGAGAATAATCGAAAAATTATTATACTAGTTTTTAGTATAATATAATTGCTATTATTAGTACTTTATGGAAAGATGGTGTTGTCAGATAATGAAACCTTCTTACAAAATTATCTATGAAACGCTAAAAAACGACATCTTACAGAAAAAGTATCCAATTGGAAGCATGTTACCTTCTGAGTCAGAATTAGAAAAAATGTTTTCTGTTAGTCGTACTCCAGTTAGACAAGCACTAAAACAACTTGAAAATGACCGTTATATTTACCGTCAACAAGGTAAAGGTTCTTTCGTCGCAAATTTTAGACCTCGCGAACGATGGATTAATATGACTGGTTTTAAAAGGCATTATCAATATGATTGGGAGAAAATTACCGCGAAGACTTTAGAAGTGAAAACGATTCAATCGAAGGAATTCGCCAATGCATTAAAACTACCAGAAAATACTGATCTTATCTTTTTACGAAGATTACGTTATTTAGATGCTAAACCAATATTTTACTTAGAACATATTATTTCACCAATCGTTCCAATTGGAATCTTTAAAGAAGATGACACTTTCACATCTATTCAACAGCTATTATTTGAAAAAGCAAATATTGAATTAACGCTTGCTGAGGATACTCTTGAAGCAGTTAATGCTAATGAAAAAGTAGCAAACTTATTAGAAATCCCTGTTTCAACAGCATTATTAAAAGGATATCGAATCTCTTTTTCTAACGAAAACATTCCTATTAATTTAGATATCTTTTATACTAATACCGAGAGGTGGAAATATTTCTCTTCTTACAAGTACTAGTCTAAAATTCAATAGATATTTTTTAAAATGAATAAAGAAACCTTACATAAATTAAATGATAAGGTTTCTTTATATTTCAAAATTAACAAGGCAATTATTCCTCTATCCTCGTTAATCCCATCTTCACTTCACTCGGTAATTCGAAGAAAGGTTGGATATCTTGGACATATTCTAATATCCCTAAAAATTCCCCTTCGTCATTATATACCGCTTTGTAAGTAATATGGATATACTGATCTTTTTTCTTAAACCACATACTTTCTGAAGTTCTTCGTCCCATTTTCAAATCACGAATTACCGTCATTACTTTCCTTAAACTTTTCGGTGGGTGACAGTTTGCGACATTTCGACCAATGGAACTAGGTGTTCTGACAAGCATCATTTCTGAAGCGTCTTTCGTCGTTTCGTTGAAATATCTAAAAATCGCCGTTTTATCGACGAATGTGATTTCTAACGGCAAATTGTTTAAAACAAATTGCGCTTCTTCCGTCGTTAAATATCCACCGCCACCATATACGAGATTGTCAGTTTTTTCTCTCGATTCATCCGTATCTTCTATGGAATCTAAAGACTTCGGACGCCACTTTTTCTTCGGTCGTTCTATCAATGCATAGCCGAATGCATCGCTTTCTTCTGCCACTGCCAACCAATCTTCCTCACTAAATTCAGCTTGAAGAATCGGCAAAATAAGGGCTTCTTCTTGAAAAATCATTTCTTTCAATTCTTTCGAAAACGTGTCAAACGTTTTTCGTACTAAAGCGATATTTGCATCCGGTAATTCGACTATTTGGCTTTTTAACGCTTTATAAAAAGCCCGTATCCGATCGTCTTTATGCCAGATGATTCTCGTCGTTGGCGAATAATTGCCATATCTTTCTAAAATCGGGAAAAATAGTTTTTCTTTTCGATGAAAATGGTTATGAAATGCGCCTAATTCGAAAAGAAAGGTCTTTTAATTCTTCGATTCTCGCTTGATGTTCACGTTTTTCTAAAGTTTCTAATAGAAGTCCGATCTGATTTAATACATATTGAAAAGCTGTATTTTCTTCTTTAAAAATTTGGATCGGATGTTCGTTCGGAAGTTCGATCTGTTCTCCATATAAAAACGGTTGAAGGCTCGAAAAGTTTTTCACATCGGCTACCGTTATTCCATAGTCACCATTTAGCAATTCGATTAATATAAGTAATAGCTCGACTGAACTGATATCGGCAAAGTATTTATCGAAATCAGCTTGTACAGATTTTTCTACTTCTCCTTGTTGAATCTTTAACAATAATTCTTTCAATTTGTTGATCCTTCTTATATCAAACTGTAGTTGTAACATATTTTCACCTCATCATATTTTTCGGTTTATCACTTAACACCTCTTCCCTTCAGTATAACTGACGTAAAAAATTGATACTGTGACATTAATCACATGTAAAAAACTTATTCTCTTAACGATAGAGAATAAGGTTTTTCGTAAATCTTTATGATAGTTGCAAGTCGCTCATTACTTTTGCTAATTCCTCACCTGTAATCGGTCCGACGATATGCTCGACGATCATTCCGCTTTCATCGATAATTACAGTTTCCGGTTGACCGACGATTCCGTATCGATCAGATACTTCCATATCATAATCAAATATATATAGCCGATCTTCGTATCCAGTTCGTTCAATATATTTTTCTAACGTTCGTTCTGATTCAGCTCTTACAATCGTAAAAATTTGGAATTCATCACCGTATTCCTTTTCAAACTCTATTAAACTCGGTGCTACTTCGTGACACGATTCACACCAAGTCGTAAAAAAGTTCAAGACGACCGGCTTACCTCTATAATCAGATAGTTGATATATTTCACCGGATCTATCTTCGAGTGCAAAGTCGTATGCTTCATCGCCGACAGTAACCGATTCATTTTTATTTAAGTTAATGACTAAGATCGCGATAAACCCGAATAAAATAAGTAGCGTAATCCCTTGTATCCATCTCGTTTTTTTCATCGATCTAGACCTCCAACATAAACGGACTATTCTTCATCAAATTTCCGTAAAAGCTGCAACTCTTTCACCGCATCTTTTTGTCTTTTGCCAATGACAAAAATGTAACCCGCTATTAATAACCAAGTAATCGTATAAGCCGCAAATAAATATGACATATTTCTTCCTCCTAGTTAAGCATTTTTTCATGTGTTTTCGCTTTTAACTTTTTCACTTGTAATTTCAATTTTTCCACGTACAATCCTTGTTGCATGAAAATGAAATATAAAAGTGTAAAGGTTAACACGCTAAACATTAATGTGAAGTACATTTTCGGGTCGAGCGCACTGCCACCACTGTTTTTAACGACTTCGGGATGTAGTTTCGACCCCCACCATTGAATCGACATATAGACGATCGGGACGTTGACGAAGCCGATAATTCCGAATACTGCTGTTAGGCGCGCTTGTTTTTGCCATTCCATATTTAACTTTCGAAGCATAATGTAGGCGACGTACATAAAGAACAGGATGAGCGTCGTCGTCAGTCTCGGCTCCCACGTCCACCAAGTATTCCATGCGGACCGAGCCCAAATCGGACCGGTAATTAATACGATCGTTGTAAAGATGACACCGATCTCTCCACTGACACCGGCGATAAGATCGTATTTCCGTTTCTTCGTAAATAAAAATAATAAACTAAAGATAAAGACGATAAAGAAGGCAAAAAATGCATTCCAAGCTGAAGCGACGTGAAAGTAAAAGATTTTTTGAACTGGTCCCATAATTCTTTCAATCGGTGACCAAACGAAAATTAAATATAAACAGACGATAACCATCGGGATCGATAAAATTAAAAGTATTTTATGGAGTTTTGAAGGTTCGAGTTTTTTCAAATCTATTTGTTGTTCCATTTGTTACACCTCCAACACGTATTCAAATAATAAAAAGCCAACGACGAAAAAAATGATGTCATATACTGCTAAAAGTTGGACCCAGCTTAACGCGTCTGTCATTGCTAATTTGTCGATTAAAATAATTTTCGTCGCTTGAACAGCTGCAATAACTACTGGCGTCACTAAAGGAAATAACAGGATCGGCAAAAGCATTTGACTACTTTTCGTATGTGATGCTAGCGCCGCTACTAACGTCCCTACGACGATAAAGCCGAACGTCCCGAGCAAAAGAACGACAAAAAACTGTAACACTTTCCCATAGCCGATTAAATGAAAATCGAACAAAACGAATAATAGTGGTATGGAAATCAGTTGTGTCATGAAGACGAAGAAAAAGTTCGCCAAACTTTTTCCGATATATACACTCGCTGGATCGATAGGCGCAACGATGTAACTGAATACTCGATCGTCTTGCTTTTCTAGTGCAAATGAACTGTTTAACCCTAAAATCCCGGCAAAAAACGTAATGATCCAAATCATCCCTGGAACGAGTACCCGAACTGCTTCATTCGTCGGGTCGAATGCAAAACTAAATGTCACGATGACTAGTCCGGAAAAAATAAGCATCGTCGTAATGTTCTGTTTCGTTTTCCATTCTAAGTACAAATCTTTCCAGGCGATTATGATCGCAGGTTTGATTAACTGTTTCATGATGGCGTTAACTCCCCATGATATAACCGATACATCCAATCGAGTGAGCGCCCGTGTAACTTCTCATCTTCGGTAATTTTTCCTTTTCGTAAGATGATTGCCCGGTCACATACTTTGTGAATATGCTCGAAATCGTGTGTTACGACGATCGCCGTCACATTATCTTCTTTTAGCTTAAATAGTAGTTCGTTAAACTGTTCGACTGCTTGTTGATCGAGACCTGTGTACGGTTCGTCTAATAGTAAAACGTTCGGTTCATGTAATAGCGTTCGAGCAATTGCTAGCCGTTGCACCATTCCGCGTGAAAAAGTTCGAACCGGTTCGTTTTTAAATAACGTTAATCCAACGTCATCGATCAGTTGCTCGATTCGTTTTTCTGGTGATTTTACATCGTAAAGTTTTGCAAAATATGTGAGATTTTCTACTGGTGTCAACGCATCGTATAATAAACTATGGTGACCTAAAAAACCGATTTGCTTTTGGAATGTGTAATCATCTTTTTTTCGTTTTTTCTCATCGATGAACACTTCACCATCAGTCGGTTTTAATAGACCGGCAATAATTTTTAGGAACGTACTTTTCCCAGCACCATTCGCACCAAGTAAAGCGACCGTTTCACCACGAGCAATCGTTAAATTTACACCGCGTAAAACGAATCGTTCACCTAACACTTTCGTAATGTTTTTCGTTTCGATCATTCGAATCATCTACCTTCATTTTGCATTGTTTCAGCAATTATCGTTCTTTACTTTATTCCACATCTTTTCTGAAAAATGGATAGAATGTTAAGTAGAGTGCAAGAGCGATAATTAAACCACTGACGAGATACGCCATCAATACCACATCCTATATTAACTACTTTGTGATTTTTTCACCGATTTCCGAATAAAAAGGATGACTCCTATACTAGCAATAAGGATGACAACAAAGGGCGTCACCCAAGCTAAGATGCTAAATCCTCTCGTTTCTGGTGCGGCTAAGACGGATTCACCATATACTCCGACAAAGTAATCTTTAATTTCCTCTTCCGTATACCCTTCATTCATTAGTTCTAAAATTTCCGCTTTGAAACGGTCGTTCAGTTCTGCACCTACCGTACTACATTCAGGACAAACGAATTGCGATTCAAGTTTTTTAAATTCAGGCGAATTTTCGTCATATTGTTTTTGAGCAATTCCTGCAACTGGGAGGAAAAATAATAGAATGATAAAGGAAAGGATGACTGTGCTTCTCATCTTAATACACCTTCCTTACTGTTCCTGTATATTTCGGTGCGACTTGTCCATAACGACCACCCCAAATCGCAAAAATCGTTCCAAAAACAACGACCGCACTTCCGATCCAAATCCATTTCACTAACGGATTGATTTTCACTTGTAATGTCGCACGACGATCTTCTTCCCAACCGTTTAATACAACGTACAGATCTTCTTTCAACGTACTTCTTACAGCTACTTCTGTAGAAGGTTCATCCCAGTTCGGGAAGATCGCTCGTTCAGGTCGGATGTATCCGACATGTTTGCCGTTTTTTTCTACCGCAATATTGGCGAATACTGTTTTTTTGCGTCCTTCTATATCTTGAGATAATTTTTCATACGTGAGCACATAGTCGCCGATCGTCATCGATTCACCTTCCGCTAACGTTTCTAAACGCTCGATATCAAAGTTAGAACCGACGATACCGAAGGCGATGATCGCGATACCGATATGGACAATATAACCACCGTGTCTTCTGCGGCTTCTTACGATCATTCTAAAAAATGCTACGATTAGAGATTCATTTGTCGCTTTCTGCCGCGCTTTCGTACCACGGATAAATTCGGCGATATGCGTTAAGATTAAAAACGCAATGATCGTAAACGAGATGATCGGATAAGCGTCGCGAATTCCGAAAAGAAACAATAACACGAAAATGACAACACTGATCACAGCCGGGATCAAGAAGTCTTTCAGCAAACTTTTCGCACTTGAACGTTGCCAAGAAATAACCGGACATATCGCAATGAGTAACAATAGTGATAACATGATCGGTGACATCACCGTATTGAAGAAAGGGATGCCGACAGTTACTTTATTGCCAGTGATCGCCTCGCTGACAAGAGGGAAAATAGTTCCCCAAAAGATTGCGAACGTCCCACCGACTAAAATCAGGTTGTTGATTAGAAAAGAACTTTCTTTCGATATAAATGCTTCGATTTGTCCTGATTCTTTTTGTATGAGTTGATATCTGTTCATCAAAATATATAAAGAGATAAATATCATCGTAGCCATAAAGATTAAGAAATAAGTTCCGAGATTAGATTCAGCGAAAGCATGAACAGATGTCAAAATGCCGCTTCTGACGAGAAAAGTTCCAAAGAGCGCTAAACCGTATGAAATGATAATTAAACTATAATTCCACGCTTTAAGCATTTTCTTTCGTTCTTGAATCATGACGGAGTGTAGAAAAGCTGTAACGGTTAACCACGGCATAAAGGACGCATTTTCCACTGGGTCCCACGCCCAGTAGCCACCCCACCCTAATTCGGTGTAAGCCCAATATCCGCCAATGACATTCCCTAACGTAAGGAATAACCATGCAAACATCGTCCAGCGCCGGGTAATTTGAATCCAATATGAATCAGTGTTTCTTAAGATGAGTGATGCCATTGCAAAGGAAAAAGGAACGGTTAACCCGACGTATCCTAAATATATAAGCACAGGGTGAATGATCATCCCAGGGTCTTGCAACATCGGATTTAATCCTCTACCTTCGACAGGCACTTCATCTAGTAAAGTAAATGGTTTCGTGACAAATCCGACGATGAGATAGAAAAAGATGATGTTCAACATCATAAAAACTAACACGTAGGGTATCATCGGCGTTTCTTTTAATTTTTTCGAATAAAGAATGATGACGCTAAATAATGTTAAAAGAAACGTCCAAAGTAGCAACGAGCCTGCATTACCAGCCCAAAGTGCGGTCAGTTTATAAATTAACGGTAAATCTGTGCTCGTATATTGATAAACGAATTCAAATTGAAATTGGCCCGTACCAAGTAATGCGAGCATCAAGGCGACGGAAATAGAAGCTAGAATAAAAATACTTAACGTCGCCCCTTTTCCACTATCGATCAATCGTTGATTTTGTTTTTTGATCCCTAAAACGAGGACTAAAAACGCATAAATCGCTAATATGAGCGCTAAATAAATAGTGACATTCCCGATGATGTGCATACTAATACCTTCCCTTGAATGAATTTACGTGTAAAGCTTTATATTATTGCTCATGTTTCATTTGCCGATGAATCTCAGGATCATATTCATCAGGGTCGATACCTTCATAAGTAGATGGGCAGCGAGTTTGAACTTTTTCCGCTTCGAATATGCCATCATCTTGTAAATATCCTTGTACGATAATAATGACTTCATCTGTAAAGTTATCAGGTTCTACACCATGGTATACGATTGGTAGCACTGCTCCATCATCACCTTCTAACGCAAAGCGGAGCTCGATATCATCTGCATTCCATTCGATCGAATCATCGACGAGTGTACCTTCTGTCGTAATGTACGTATCTTTTAGTTCACTAGCATGTTCATGAATGTATTCGATTGTCACTTCTTTTCCGCTGGAAGCTGGTGTCGCGATGATAAGCAATGCCAAAATACTTAACATGACGATACTACTACCTAACACGACTTTCGTATTTTTTTTCATCGATATCCACTCCTTCATGAAAATGAGATATTTATATTTTCAATAATTGAATGATTTTCACATACATCTCATTTCTTATTCCTCAAGCGACATGATCTTTCTTCCGATTTTTTCGATAGTTTCGGAAGATGAAGAAATGCAAATAAAAGGAGAACGATTACCCCGATACTTGATGTGATCATCAATTCTACATCAACTGAGGACGGTGATGCACTGCTAGTTTCTTGCGCTGCAGGATCATTCGTTAAGTCCGCTAGTTCGTCCGCTTGTTCGATCAACGTTTCGATTGCTTCAAGCGTCGTTACCGTATCATCTTTTTTATATGAAACTGCTATATCGAATTGTGTTTTTGCTTCTACTTCACCTAAATCGAATTTATGTGCTGTTATTCCGAACGAATTCGTTTCTTCTCCTTCACCAATATCGCCTTCTACAGCAAAGTCTTCTGCATTATATGGTTCGAAAAATAACATGTCCATGATTTTCGCATTTCGTTCTATTTGGTAAGGAAAAGTAAATTCGTAATCTGTATCGTCATAGTCGAACGCGAAATAATATTCGACGACAAAATTATAAAGTTCGCTCGGTTCCACTTCATGATCCAATTCCCAAACAATCTCGTCCGTTTTTTCATCGACAGTCGCTTCTACTACTTCGACAGTCCCTTGATCGTCAAATCTCCCAGCTAAAGAAAAATGCATGCTTGATTCAGAGGAAAATGTCGGAATTCGTATTTCGCCTGAATACGGTGTATCAGATTCATTTACTAATGAACCGTAAAGACTGATAAAAACAGCCGGTTTATCAATATCCCAATCTTCCGGTGTCGTATATTGGGGCATGACAAAAATTGATAAACTATCATAGATCAACCCGTTTTCTTCAGCTTGAACTTTAAAAGGTGAGTTGAATGTTCCTAAAAGGAAAATAAGAATAATTACAAATAAGCGGTTAAAGTTTTTCACCCTTTTCATACAATCGCTCCGTTTTCTAAATTAATTCAAAGAATAGTTAAATACTACTTGATATTAAATAATAATAATTACCTATTATTCATCTTAACATTTTCAGTATCATTCTAAATTAGCATATCGAACAATTTTGTGAAAAATGTCACAAAATCAATTTTTGTTAGTAATTTTACACAAAAATGTTATCGTTTCTACACATCTTTTATAGCCGGTTCCACGTTATAATGAGAGTAGTACCTGGACAAGTTGTGAAATTTATCACAAAATTACGAGTGACAAGTGAATCAACTTATCTAGGTAATTGTTACTATTCGATCGTTCCATGGAACAAGATGAACTTATTTTATGATCTGGAGGGATGATGAATGAAAAGAAGTGTTCAACTAGTGCTTCTTTTGGCCATTGCTCCTTTTCTTTTAGTCGCATGTAGTGATTCTACATCGACGGATGATGCGGATGGACAAGAAGAAGCAAGCACGACTGAAGAAGCTAATGAAAATGAAGATGTCGAAAAGTATGAAGAATTAATTGCGCAATTTGATCCTCTTGGAGAAGTACCAATTCCAGAAGACAACCCAATGACAGAAGAAAAAATTGAACTAGGTAAAACATTATATTTCGACCCTCGACTTTCTGGAAATGACGAAATCAGTTGTGCGACTTGTCACGTACCTGCATTAGGGTATAGTGATGGATTGCCTACATTTGAAGGATTCGAAGGTGCAGAAGGTCCTCGTAGAACACCTACGATCATCAACTCTGCATATTACAATTCCTTTTTCTGGGATGGCCGTGCAGACTCACTTGAAGAACAAGCATTAGGACCGATCAGTTCTCCGATTGAAATGAACATGAATTTAGATGAACTTGCAGACAAATTAAATGGAATCGAAGGATATCCTGAAATGTTTGAAGAAGTATTCGGTGAAGAAATTACAGTTGAAAACATTGCTAAAGCAATTGCAGCATTCGAACGTACTATTGTTATTAACGATACACGTTTCGACCAGTTTTTAGCTGGTGACTACGATGCAATGACTGAAGAAGAAATTTTCGGTATGGAACTATTCGCTGGTAAAGCCCAATGTATTACTTGTCACAACGGACCGAACTTAAGTGATAACAACTTCTACAACGTTGGATTAGACTCAGATGACCCAGGCCGTATGGATATTACAGGAAACGAAGCAGATGATGGTGCATTCCGTACTCCAGGTCTTTACGGGGTTCTTCACCATGCACCATATATGCATGACGGTAGCCTAGAAACGTTAGAAGAAGTCATTGATTTCTACGACCGTGGTGGAGATGGGCATCCAAACACAAGTCCAAAAATTCAAGAACTTAACTTAACTGATGAAGAAAAAGATGCATTACTCGCATTTTTAATGGTGTTATCTGGAGACGAAGTACCACAAGTTGAAGCTCCAGAACTTCCTGGAATGTAAAGAAGTCAATTGTTCTCCCCCCTATTAAAGAGCTTCCGAACAAGCGATTGAGCTAATTCGGAAGCTCTTCTAGTGTTTCTACAAATGTACCTTTTTAATACCAATTCATCTCACCATCTAATTTCATGTATTTCAACCGTACGATCAATACAACGATTCCTAGCAATACCCAACATGTTCCTACAATTAAACCGAGCAAATCCATATTGATCATAATATATGCACAAATCATTGTACCAAGTAATGGGAACAGCAATGGATAGAAAAGACGAGGTTTTTGAAAACCTCACCTTTTCTTAAATTCAAATGTATCTTCGTTATTGAACTTTTATATGATTTTCTTTTTTTAGCTGTAACACTACTTTAACAGTTTTTCTACCATTCGTTTCGTCATATTTGGTACAACTTCAAAAGAATACGTCATTTCTGTTCTTTCTAATCGTTTATGTGCGTCCATCCCGTATGGTCCGATGTTAATGACTGGAATGTTTAACTCCTTCACAGCTTCATAATTGACATAATGTTTCGTTCCCCAAGCCGGATTATTATTAGCGATTGCACGAATATCTTCTTCGTCATCATTCATCGCCACAAAACTCATATCTGATATATGCGGGAAAAAATTGCGTGTCACGATTTTGTAATCGTAATATGGTTGCACCTCGTTAATCGCCTCATCCAATGCTTTGATTAATGCATCGCTGTCATTCGTTTTCCCATCTATCACGACGCTTGGAGAATATAAGGAAGAATAGAATAATACGATTGCTGGGCTTTTGTTACTCATCCAATTCCACGCTTCTTCTACGACTTTGACAGCGAAAAGACGAGTGTCGAGTTCTGTATCTTGTAATAAAGATTTTTTAAATCGTTCCATATGACGTACGTACGTATCGCCATGTTCCTTCACAAGCTGCTTTTCCATTTCTTCGTATGTGAAAACTCTTGGCTTCCAAGGAAGTGGCTCATATTTATCACCGACAAGTGAGCAAAATTTTTTATATTTTTCATTTAAATTATCGAGCGCATGATGAAAGGCGATTTCTGCTTGTTCTTTTAATTTTTTTAATACGTCATTTGGCGACCACGTATAAGTGAAAAAATTGTAATAAACGAAAGCCGATAAAGCCGTTTGCACGGTATAAGTCGGTTTCAAATCAGTTTGTTTTAATGATACGGGTGGAACGGTCACCTCACCTAAAGCTTTTTCACTTAGTTCTGGATTGTAGCTAATTTGGCGCGTCAGTTCCGCCGCAATGAAATTTGGGTCTAACCCTTCAAATGGCGAACCGACATGTGTTTCTGCTCCGGTAATAAAAAATGTAGGTAATAACTTCCCAATCGTTCCTTTGTAAACGTATCTATTTTCGTCGTGCTCATGGTCCGGTGAAACAAAATCAGCATTGATCGCTCCTACGTAGTCAAATTGATGGTCTCGTTTCCATTGTTTTAACACATTCAGTGCAGAAAGGATACCGTGCGAACTATCTTCCTCATCACATTCGGCGATAAACACGATATTTCCATTTAACTCTTCTGGTCGCTCACTAAAATATTTTAATAAAAATAAATTGCTCGCCAGTCCACTTTTCATATCGAGTGCACCACGGCCGAACAGCCAATCACCGGAATATAATTGCTCTTTAATCGAATCTGGAAGTTGTTCTTCTTTAAGGCGGTCCATCAACTCATCAGGTGAACATGCCCATTCTTTTAAATGACCGAAATCGTTTATTCCAACTGTATCGAAATGACCCATTAAAATGACAGTTCGATTACTATTTCCTCTCTCGCCTTTTACGAAAGCGATCACATTATACCGTTCGCGTTCATCTCGAACAGTCGGTGATAATAAAAGATGTGATGGATGTTTTTCAAAGTAAGGGAAAGTTTTCATCATCTCAAACAATGACTTAGCGAAGTTTTTTTCTCCGTCAGTATTGACGATGCTTTCTATTTCGACTAATTTTTTTGTTAAATTTAATATTTCATCCCGACATTTTAACATATACAGCCCCCTCGAAAATTAAATTTACAATTTTATAGTAGCACGGATAAAGGAAAACTTAAATTAGCGGTTAAATTCATCTCGATAAACGTTATAAAAAAACACTTCCCATTATTCCGTTAAGAATAATGGGAAGTGACCCTAACAATGTGAGTATATGGTGATTGACTACTTCCTAATTTCGGAATGAATCTACTACATCATTCCGCCCATTCCACCCATGTCTGGAGCGCCGCCAGCATTTTCTTCTTCTGGTAAGTCAGCGACTACAGCTTCAGTCGTTAAGAACATTGCTGCAACAGATGCTGCGTGTTGTAATGCAGAACGAGTAACTTTTGTCGGGTCAACGATACCAGCGTCAACCATGTTTACCCATTCGCCTTTCGCTGCGTCAAAACCTACGCCCACTTCTTCTCCTTTTAAGCGTTCTACGATGATTGTTCCTTCTAATCCAGCGTTTTCAGCGATTTGACGTATTGGCTCTTCTAATGCACGTAATACGATATTTGCACCTGTTTTCTCGTCGCCTTCTAAGTCTAAATTAGCAACGCGATCGTATACGTTAACTAATGCAGTACCTCCACCAGAAACAATTCCTTCTTCTACAGCAGCACGTGTTGAGTTAAGTGCGTCTTCCATACGAAGTTTACGCTCTTTTAATTCAGTTTCTGTCGCTGCACCTACTTTAATGACAGCAACACCACCTGCAAGTTTCGCTAAGCGCTCTTGTAACTTCTCTTTATCGAATTCAGAAGTTGACTCTTCAATTTCAGAACGGATTTGATTTACACGTGCTTCAATCGCGTCAGGGCTTCCTGCACCTTCAACGATCGTTGTATTTTCTTTAGAAACGACAACTTTTGCCGCACGACCTAACTGGCTAATTTGAGCAGTTTTCAAGTCTAAACCTAAATCTTCTGTAATTACTTCACCGCCAGTTAAAATTGCAATATCTTCTAACATTGCTTTACGACGGTCACCGAATCCTGGAGCTTTAACCGCTACTGCGTTGAATGTACCACGTAATTTGTTTACAACTAATGTTGCAAGAGCTTCTCCTTCCACATCTTCTGCGATAATTAAGATCGATTTACCTTCTTGAACAACTTGTTCTAACAATGGTAATACATCTTGGATATTAGAGATTTTCTTATCCGTAATTAAAATGTATGGATCTTCTAAAACAGCTTCCATTTTATCTTGGTCAGTAACCATATATGGAGAAGCGTAGCCACGATCGAATTCCATACCTTCTACAACTTCAAGTTCTGTCGTGAATCCTTTAGATTCTTCAATCGTAATGACACCGTCTTTACCTACACGTTCCATCGCTTCCGCAATTAACTCGCCCACTTGCTCGTCACCAGAAGAAATAGCAGCAACTTGTGCGATGGATTCTTTATCTTCAATTGTTTTAGAAATTTCTTTTAACCCTTTTACCGCTTCTTCAACTGCTTTTTCAATACCACGGCGGATTCCTACTGGGTTTGCACCTGCTGTAACGTTTTTAAGTCCTTCGCGAATCATCGCTTGTGCAAGAACTGTTGCAGTTGTCGTACCGTCCCCAGCAACGTCGTTCGTTTTTGATGCAACTTCAGAAACGAGCTGTGCACCCATATTTTCGTATCTGTCTTCTAATTCGATTTCTTTCGCAATCGTTACTCCGTCGTTTGTAATGAGTGGAGCACCGAACTTTTTATCTAAAACAACGTTACGTCCTTTAGGTCCTAATGTTACTTTTACTGCGTTCGCTAATTTGTCTACACCGTTCAATAAAGCTTTACGAGCGTCTTCACTATATTTAATTTCTTTAGCCATGATGAAAAATTACCTCCTTAATAAATTTCATCTATCTTCAAATTAAGTATAAGTAAGTAGCATTTATCGATTATTCGATCACCGCTAATATGTCACTTTCACGTAAAATTAAGTATTCTTTGTCTTCGTATTTCACTTCCGTACCAGCAAATTTTGAAAAGATGATTCGATCATTTTCTTTTACTTCTAAGTCAACTTTTTTACCATCAATGATTTTACCTGAACCTACTGCAACTACTTTACCTTCTTGTGGCTTTTCTTTTGCAGATTCTGGAAGCACAATACCGCTAGCAGTCGTTTCCTCTTGCTCAATCACTTCAATTACTACACGATCTCCAAGTGGTCTAATCATGTAAAATACCTCCTTAGTACGTTTCAGTATTCTATTTATTAGCACTCAATTGAATCGAGTGCTAACACCAATTATTATATTAATTAATTTCAATATAAATTGCAAGGATTTTAAGTGTAATTATTTTGAAATTCCTTTTTCATATTTTGACGATGATTGGGAATATATATTTTAAGTATAATAAAATTCCTTATTTTACTCTAAGGAAAAGACTAACGGAAAATAGGATTGTTATGAGGAAAGGGGATATGAAAAATTTTTGTGGGTAAGTATTCGCTTGCGGGGCAACCACCCGTTACTCACGGGTGGTTATTCAATTGACGTTACTCTGTCACGACGATGTGGCCTTCTGCTCCCTTTGTTGCATGATTGAACTGGTGTGTCACGAACGGATATATTCCTAGTTCTTTTACAGTAAATTCAACTACTGCTCCGCCACTAGCTGGAAGCATCACTGTTTGCATTCCTTTATAATGGTTCGCTGGATTACCGTCCATATAGACATCTTCCATAATCGTTCCGATGACGTGGAAAGAACTCACTTCGTTCGGACCGACGTTGTTGATGTATATTCTTATTTTTTCGCCAACTTTCGCTTCTAGTGGATTGTCTTTCAGTGCGGTAGTCGTTCCGTTCGTATTCACTTGTCCGTCATGTAACGCTTTTGCGGAAAATACTACTTGAGAAGGTTCTCCATTCATCATATGTTGAAGGTCGTTATGTTGATACCATTCGTTTTGAATGATGACGAACTCGCGGTCCACTTCATCATCAGTAGGATAGCCATCTTTCGGCATGACGATGATGACTCCGTGCATTCCATTTGCAATATGAGAAAGTACAGGTTCAGTAGCACAATGGTACATGAATACTCCTGGGGACGATGTCGGGTAAGTAAATGTTCCTTTATCATTCGGTTCGACATCTTTAAAACCTACAGCTGGATTCGTATGAACAGCATGCAGATCAATACTATGTGGTATCGCCGGGTCGATATTTTCTAATTCAAAATGTAATATATCTCCTTCTTCTACGACGATTAGCGGGCCTGGTGCTTCACCGTTAAATGTCCATGCTTTATAAATATTTCCAGATTCAATTTCGATATCGGTAATTTGTGTCGTCATTTTGACATATACATCTTTACCATCTCGTTCAATTTTAATCGGAGTCGGTTCTTGATTCAACCCTTGATGTTCTTTCACTTCTGTCGTTATTTCTTTTGCTTCTACTTTTTCTACGTTAGCTTCATCTACAGTTCCGCTACTACAGGCAGACAACAATAAGACAGAGATACTTAGACCAATGACAAGGTGCAACACGGCTTTTTTCAGCATGACACTCACCTCATTTTATTTTCTTAGATAAGCTTGACCTCAGAGTAATTTGTATCTATGTCTCGATTTGAGGCTGCGTCTTATCTTCAATTCAAGTATAAAACGAGGCGAGATTCGACTTTGTGATCCAAATCACAAATTTATATATGAATATGTCTAAACGGTGAATCATTTTAAAATATGTTATGATACTTATGTAATCTAAATAAAAGGAGTTTTTCACTTGTTTCCTAAAAGATATTGGCTTGTCATTATTACGTTTATCATCATGCAATTAATCGTCGCTGCGATCGCGCCAATTTTGCATTTTGGTTTTGGATTGGAAGCGCTCGATGCAGCAGTCTATGCATATATCGGAAGTTTTATCGTCGCGCTCATCATCACACTATCATTAATGCGAAACGATTTAAGAGAAGAAAGACTCAACAATCCGCTATCAGTCGGTAAAATAATCGGTTGGTCGGTGCTCGGAGTATTTTTAGCATGGCTCTCCCAAGCAATCGCCGTTTCGATTGAAATGCAACTATTTGGCATTGAACCCACTTCCGAAAATACGGAAATTATCGTCGATTTTACGCGATCGAACATTTTGTTTATTTTAATCCCAGCGATGATCGCACCGGTTTTAGAAGAGATTATTTTCCGTAAAATATTGTTCGGTACTTTTTATAAAAAAATGAATTTCTTTTTTGCGGCATTGCTCTCCTCGTTTATTTTCGCTGTTTTGCATTTAGATTTTGAACATTTGCTCATTTATGCGACGATGGGATTTGTATTTGCTTTCCTTTACGTACAGACGAAACGGATTATCGTTCCAATCATCGTTCATATGACGATAAATACGATTGCTGTCTTAGGGCAATTACTGATCGATCCAGAGATGTTGGAACAAATTGATAAGATGCAAAAGAATATCCAACTTATTTTATTAGGAGGTTTTTAGCCCTTGAGAATAGCAATCTTTTATTTTGTAATGGGATTTTTATTCGCCTATTTAGCTTATACGAGCGTGACGGATACCGTATGGAATGCAACGACTGTACTCTTGACACTCGTCGCTGCACTTGATTTTGGAGTCGGTTTTCGATATTTAAGAATGCATTTTAGGAAAAACAATCATGAACATGAATAAAAAACGTTGAAACGCGCAATCTCAACGTTTTTTCATTTCCTTAGACCATTTTACTTTCTTTTTCAATCGGATAATTTTTCAATAAATAGACGAACGATTGCAATTCTACAGATAAATCGATATGGTGAATGCGCACATGATCAGGTATCGTAATGCGTGCCGGTGTAAAGTTTAATATTCCTTTAACCCCTTTGGCAACTAGTTTATCGGTAATTTCTTGCGCTGCCGATGCTGGTACCGTTAAAATTGCAACTTCGACATCGCCTAATTTCTCTGATAATTCATCGATATGATAAATCGGCACGCCACCGACATACGTTCCTACTTTATCTTTCGACCGATCAAATGCCATCGATATTTTCGTATTATTGCTTCGTAAAAAATTATAATTTAAAAAAGCTGTTCCGAGATTGCCTACACCGATTAAAGCAACTTCTGTCACTTCATCGTGTGCAAGGGTTTTCTTAAAAAACTCTAAAAGATAATCGACATTGTATCCATAACCTTTTTTCCCTAGTGCACCGAAATAGGAAAAATCTCTACGGATCGTCGCGGAATCGACTTTTACCGCATTGCTTAATTCTTTCGACGATACTCGAGTTTTCCCTTGATGATGCAAATTCATTAAAAAACGATAATATAAAGGTAATCGTTTTGCGGTAGCTTGTGGTATTTTATGACGCAAACTTAAATCCCCTCTTTCTTTTCTCTTTCAACACTATTTTTTAGTACGTAAAAAAGCTCCTGATTTACCACCTGTTTTCGAAATTAAATAAGTTTGGCCGATCACAATGCCTTTATCTATCGCTTTACACATATCGTAAATAGTGAGTGCTGTCGCTGATGCAGCTGTTAGTGCTTCCATTTCTACTCCTGTAGCACCTTTCGTTTTTACCGTGACAAATATGTGCAATTCGTACTGTTCATTTTTCCGCTCCCATTCAAACTTTATATCAACCCCGCTAAGTTGGAGTGGGTGACACATCGGAATCCAGTTAGAGGTGTTTTTCGCTGCCATAATTCCTGCTACTTGTGCAACAGCTAATACATCGCCTTTATCAACCGTGTGATTCGTAATTTTTCCGTAAACTTCTTCCGTCACGATGACACTCGTCTTCGCTTCAGCGATTCTCGTCGTCGGTTGTTTATCTGATATATCGACCATTTTTGCGCGCCCTTGTTCATTAAAATGCGTAAAATCAGCCATCTCTTTTCACTCTTTCAAACTTAATCTTATTACTAGTGTAGCAGATTAAGAAAATTTAGTCTTATATGATGCTGAAAATTGCAGTGCATTCAACAAATACGGTACACTACATGTATATGAGGTGAACATAATGATTTTCATGCAACTTAAACAGATTACAAAGTTGTTTTCTGGTAACATTATTTTACAAGATATACATCTTGAAGTAAAAAATAACGACCGGATCGCGATCGTCGGGCGAAACGGTGCTGGAAAATCGACATTATTAAAAATAATGACTGGTGAAATCGATTATGATGAAGGTGAAATTTACAAAGCGAAAGATTTAAGTATCGGTTATTTAGCACAACATAACGAATTACATTCAAATTTTACGATTTGGGAAGAGATGTTAACTGTATTTGACGAGCTGATCGAAGAGGAAAAAAATTTAGCTCTTTTAACTAAAGAAATTGAACGATTAAGTACAGAAGGAAAAGATATTGAATCTTTCTTGAAAGAATATAGTTTACGGCAAGAAAAATTTGCAGAAAATGGTGGTTATCGTTATAAAAGCGATATAAAGGGAGTGCTAACCGGCTTAGGTTTTACCGAAGAAGAATTCGATATTCCTGTTCAAGATTTAAGCGGCGGGCAAAAAACACGGATTGCACTTGGCAAGCTTTTGTTGCAAAAACCGTCATTGTTAATTTTAGACGAGCCGACGAACCATTTGGATATTAAGACATTGACTTGGCTCGAAAATTATTTGCTGAACTACGAAGGTGCGATCGTCATCGTCTCACACGACAGATACTTTCTGGACAAACTTGTTACGATCGTTTACGAAATCGCATATCACAAAGCGACGAAGTATTATGGGACTTATACGGAATTTTTACAACAAAAGGCAGAAAATTACGAGCGAAATTTGAAAATGTATGAAAAACAGCAACAAGAAATAAAAGAGATGGAAGATTTTATTCAACGAAATATCGCTCGAGCCGCCACATCGAAACGGGCACAAAGCAGAAGGAAACAATTAGAAAAACTCGAGCGTATCGAAAAACCGTTAGGAGATGAAGCGAGTGCTACATTTTCTTTCGATATTGCAAAAACGAGTGGGAACGACGTTTTAAAAGTTGAAAATTTTTCTTACACACATCGGAACGAAGAAGAACCGCTTTTTAAAGATGTGACATTTTCGATCTATCGTGGTGAAAGGGTCGCATTAATCGGAGATAACGGAGTCGGAAAGACGACTTTGTTAAAAGCGATCCAAAGTGAACATGACGAAATTCAACTCGGTACGAACGTCGAAATTGGTTATTATGCACAAGAACAAGATACTTTAGACGATCAAAATACGATTTTAGATGAAGTATGGGATGCATTTCCGAATAAAACAGAGCACGAGATCCGAACAGTATTAGGAAACTTTTTATTTTCCGGTGACGATGTGTTAAAACAAATTCATACGTTAAGTGGTGGGGAGAAAGCGCGGGTCGCCTTAGCGAAATTGATGTTGAAACGGGCAAATTTTTTAATTTTAGACGAGCCGACGAACCATTTAGATTTAACGAGTAAAGAAGTGTTAGAAGCTGCGCTGTTAGATTATCCGGGAACGATTTTGTTCGTTTCGCATGACAGATATTTTATTAACAAAATCGCAGATAAAGTGTTTGAATTAACGAAAGACGGCATTACTGTTTATTTAGGAGATTACGATTATTACGTTGAAAAGAAGTTGGAGCTTGAAGAAATCGAGAAGTTAGAACGAATGGAAGGTTCCCAACTTAGTGAAAAGAAAAAAGTGAATTTGTCATTTCAAGAGCAAAAAAGAATCCAAAGCGAAAAGCGGAAGAAAGAACGAAGAATTGCGAAGCTAGAAAATGAAATCGATGCGTTAGAAACGAAATTAGCGGACATTGAAAAAGAAATGACTGATATCGCTCATTTAAATGACCATGAAACGTTATTACAACTATCAAATGAAGCAGATGAAGTAAGAGAAAAAATCGAACGATTAATGGAAGAATGGACGGAATTGCAAGAATAAGAAAAATCGTTGAATCGGCATATCTCAAATAGCCATTTCAACGATTTTTTCATGTTTATTTGAATAAAAATTCTTGATGACGTGATTGTTCGATTGCCACGCGGTATATAAAAGCATAGCCGATCATCGTCGATAAAATTGTACTTCCACCGTAACTGATAAATAATAACGGAATTCCAGTGATCGGCATGATCCCGATCGTCATTCCGATATTTTGAAACGTGTGGATTAATACGAATGCCATGAATCCGAAACAGATGTATGCACCAAATTGATTGAATTCGTACGTTTTCATCCCTAATGTAACTAACTTATAGATAAGTAAAAAGAATAAAAATATGACTGTCGCACTACCGATAAATCCGAAGCTTTCTCCGATAATTGCAAAAATAAAGTCTGTATGTGCCTCAGGTAGTGCTACTTGCGCACTGTTCATCCCTTTTCCTGTCAACTGACCAGACCCGATTGTAAGGAGTGAACGGTCAATATGAAAACGGTCATCTTCTACTTGTAGTGTCGGATCAAACCAAGTGACGATGCGGTCGACTTGATACGGTTTGATACCTAAAATCGCTTGAGCTAACTCCGGGAAATTGACGATAAATAGTACAACTAAGACGAGTGATGCAGTTCCCCCGACGATAAGTACGGTTAAAATTTTCCAATCGACACCAGAAAGAATGATCATAATTCCTGCGATGAAGAGGAAAACGATTGCTGTACCTAAGTCCGGTTGTTGAACGATAAACAACACAGGGATAATCGTTGCAATTAAAATTTTTGCAATTAACCATAAATCACTATTTAACGTAGCTATGTCATATTTTTCTTTATGCTTTACGATCAACATCGCTAAAAATAAAATTAAGGCAATTTTCGCAAATTCGGCTGGTTGAATCGTTAATGGGAAAATCGGTCCATTAAACCAGCTCTTCGCATTGTTCACAGGCCTTGCAATCGAATGCGGACTGAAATGTAAAATGATTAATGAAAACACACCGAATAAATATATATAAAGACTAGATTTATAAAGTTGTTCTAGGTCGATAAATTGTAAAATTACTAACAGACCAATCCCGATAATGTAATAGATCACTTGCCTTAATACGAAGTTATCAGGATATTGCTCTAACTGTTGTGCATTATATATGGCTAATACACTTATTACAGCAAATATGAGAACGAATATGATCAAATCCAATTGGATGTAATGTGACTGTTTTTTTTTCATTTGTCTAACCACCAAGTTTTATAGTATTAAAATGACAAATTGAACCTGCTTCATTATATAACTTTTTCAACCTTTTTACTAGTTATCAACAAAATAAACATACTTTCAATCCATTTTCCACAATAATATTCACATCTTAATCGTTAATCAATACTAGTTCCACTATACTTATCCCCATCTGTGTGGGAAACTTGTGTGTAAATATGTGTGTAAAGAGGATTCTTCGTGGAACTTTGTGAATCATTCTGTTAGATTAACGGAAGGGATGGTTTTGCATTCAAGTCCCATCCAGCAAATTGTCCCTTCCTATATAAAATACTTGCTGCTGCACCAATCATCGCAGCATTATCTGTACATAACTGAATTGGCGGAATATACACATCTATATTACTGTCAGAAAACTTATCCACAATCGCTTTTCTTAATCCTTTATTAGCAGCCACTCCTCCAGCGATAATCACTTGTTTGACGCCATATTGGATAGCTGCTTCGAATGTTTTTTCAGTTAATACTTCGACGACACTTGCTTGAAAACTAGCTGCGATATCAGCTTTGTTGATTTTTTTCCCACGTTGTTTCTCATTGTGGATAAAGTTGATGACAGCTGATTTTAAACCGCTGAAACTGAAATCATAACTATTTTCACTTAACCAAGCGCGTGGAAATTCGATCGTTTCTTCTCCTTCATGTGCTAAACGGTCGATATGAGGGCCACCTGGGTAAGGTAAATCTAAAGCACGGGCAATTTTATCGAACGCTTCTCCCGCGGCGTCATCTAACGTTTCACCAATTAATTCATATGTTCCATGGCTCTCCATTAGAACTAATTCTGTATGTCCTCCTGATACGATTAAGGCGAGGAGGGGAAATTCAAATTCACTTTCAAACCGATTTGCATAAATATGACCAGCGATATGATGTACTGCAATTAACGGTTTATTTTTCGCGAAGGCCAAAGCTTTTGCAGTATTCACACCGACGATAAGTGCGCCGACAAGTCCTGGTCCTTCTGTTACAGCAATCGCATCGATATCATCCCAAGCGACATTCGCTTCTTTAAACGCTTCTTCTAGTACGTACGTTATTTGTTCCGTATGTTTACGAGAGGCGATTTCTGGTACGACACCACCGAATTGTTTATGTTGTTCGATTTGTGACGACACGACGTTCGCTAATATTTCTTTGCCGCCACGAACAATGGCGACGGACGTTTCGTCACAACTAGTTTCAATTGCTAAAATAATTTCATTTGTCATATATTCCACCTACTTTTGTGGTCAAATTCGTCCACATGACGATCGCATCTTCATTGTTATCAGGATAATAATTTTTTCGAATGCCACCCGGAACGAGCCCGAACTTTCGATACATCTTTTGCGCAACGATATTAGAAACGCGCACTTCTAAAGAAAGTCTTAGTGCTCCTAGTCGAATCGCATACGTCATCGCAAAACTGAACAATCTCTCGCCTATTTTATTGCCACGAAATTGCGGATGAACAGCGATGTTCGTTATTTGCGCATCATCATGGACAATCCAGATCCCGACAAAACCAACGATTTGTTCAGCGACTGTTGCGACAAAATAATGTGCATGTTTATTTTCATTAATTTCGAGCTCGTAAATTTCCCTCGTCCATGCTGTCGGAAAAGATGCTTTATCTACTTCTAATACATTGTCAATATCGTTTTCACTCATTTTTCTAATATTGAAATCATTCATTTTCTTTTTTCCTTTTTCGTAAATTTGCCTCTGCTTCAGTCACCCGTAAATAATTCGGGCGCACGAGATGAACCGGAACACGATCGATACCTTCACTCAATGAAATTAAACTACTCGCTTTCGGCAAATGAAATGGTTGTTCAGGAATGATCGCCTGATCGTGCAGCGTCGAAATAATTGTTTGTTCCAGCTCGTTTATATGAGGGCTAACGAACAAAATATTTTCCTCTAATGTTAATAACTTATTTAACCAGCTATTTAATGGTACATTACAATCTTTTTCGATTTCGTGTAATATCCCATCTTTGAATTGATATAAACCTGTAAAAACCGTTTGTCTCCGTGCATCAAATAAAGGACAAATATAGCCGTCAAAAAATCTCCCATTATAAGCTAACGTAGCTAAACTGGAAATCGTATAAATCGGAATATCTAATGCCCAAGCCATCGTTTTTGCCGTCGTCACACCGATTCTAGTTCCCGTATAAGATCCCGGTCCGTTAGCGACGACGATTTTATTTAATTGCTCAGGTAATAAATCTACACTTTTCATTAAGGAAACGATCGCCGGCATTAATCGGCTCGAATGATCTTTTTTTATATTCGTCGTTAGTTCAGCGACAAGTTCGTCATCTTTCATGATAGCTAATGTTAATACTTGATTTGAAGTATCGATTGCGAGAATATTCATGTTAAATCTCCTTAAATCAATGTCCAGACATTGTTTCTTTTAATTGTTCAACGATTGTTTGAAAATGCTCACCGTTCGGTTTAAACGTGATTTTTCGTTTTTCTTTATCTAATAATTCAATCGTAATGTTCAATCGTTCTTCCGGCAAATATTCTTCAATAAAACTTGCCCATTCTATGACCGTAATTCCGTCACCGTATATATATTCGTCAAAACCGATATCTTCATCAGAATATTCTAAACGGTAAGCATCGATATGATAAAGTGGCAAAGTCCCTTCATATTGTTTCATGATCGTAAATGTTGGACTCGTAACTGGCCTTTTAATTTTTAATCCTTCAGCAATCCCTTTCGTAAACGTCGTCTTACCTGCACCGAGGTCGCCTTCTAGCGTAATGACATCGCGACGTTTCAGTAAAGTTGCTAAAAATTTTGCTATTTCTTTCGTTACTTTTTCTGAATTTGAAATGATTTCAAAATTTGTCATTCATACCCCTACTTTAAATGGATATAACCATCTTTTTTTAAAAGAAATTTCTTGTCATTTTTAATAAGAAAAACTTGTCCATTCGACTCATTATTATAAGTAACTTTTCCTATTTTTGTTACTTGCAAACTAATTTTTTCCGCCATTTGTTTAAGTTTTGGCCAATCGTCAGGTGAAACTGTTCCGACGAGTTCAAATTCTTCACCACCAAAGTATTTCCATTCATTTTGCTTTTCTATGGAGAACTGTTTTAATTCAGGATGAATCGGAATGAGTTCATCATTTATCGTTATTGTTACATTCGAATCTTCCGCAATTTCATACAATTCATTTGCGATTCCGTCACTAATGTCGTTCAATGATAGGCGGTCGATATCTTGTAACGCTGTTGAAAATGTTACTCTAGGTTCAGGTTGCTGGTGTTTACGGATTAAATCTTTATTCCTTTCACTAGTCAAATCGTTTAATAAAATATGCAAACCGGCGCTTGAAGCTCCGAGGGTTCCGGTAACGAATACGATATCGTTATGTTTAGCTAAATGACGATACCGCGCTTTCCCTTTTGACACATATCCAATCATCGTAATCGAGATTACTAACTGTTTACCGGAAACTGTATCGCCACCAATTAAATCGATTTTATATCTAGAAGCAAGTTTTTCCATCCCTGCGTAAATCTGAAGTAAATGTTTATCAGAAAATGTATCAGGAACGACGACCGAAACTAAATAAAACTTAGGATATGCACCCATTGCTGCCATGTCACTAATATTTGCTGCTAAAGCTCGAAACCCTGTTTGAAAATAAGTAGTCGTCTTTTTTGAAAAATGTATATCTTCGACAAATGTATCTACCGCTGTGACAACATCATATCCCGACGGTTGAAAAACGGCTGCATCATCACCGATTCCTTTTATGAGGGAGCTTTCGTAATATATTTGTTTTTTGATCGATTTGATGAACTCAAACTCGTCCACTTATATACCACCTTAAATAGAAATACTTTTTCGTTGATTGTATTTTCTCATTAATCGATAACTAATTCAATTTAATATAATAATGATATTTATTTATGTGGAAAGTTTTAAACATAAAAAAATACATGTTGTGACAACATGTATTTTTTTACGATAATGGCGATCCGGACGGGACTCGAACCCGCGACCTCCAGCGTGACAGGCTGGCATTCTAACCAACTGAACTACCGGACCGCGATATGATAATTTTGGTTGCGGGAGCAGGATTTGAACCTGCGACCTTCGGGTTATGAGCCCAACGAGCTATCCTGACTGCTCCACCCCGCTGTATGAGAAAAAAAAAAAAAAAAAAAAATTTTTTTTTAAAAAAAAAAAAAAAAAAAAAAAAAAAAAAAAAAAAAAAAAAAAAAAAAAAAAAATTTTTTTTTTTTTTGTATGAGAAAAAGATATAAGATTTTCCATGCTCTTTATTTTGTGTTGTTCCGGTTAACGGGTCTCGTCGTGCTATTCGCACTTTTACAACTTTACGCATACTTTGCTGTGAGAAATAATTATAAAACATAACATATCCCATGCTTTCTTATTCCGGCATGGTTTTTCATTTAATATACTTACAGCACCTTGTATTATAACAATTATTATTTCATTTTGCAAGCATGTATTTATACGTTGAA
>CAVYBX010000023.1:0-100945 GCA_963766835.1 uncultured Bacilli bacterium | reverse complement strand
ATGACGTGAGTCTAATTCATCACTAAATTCTGTCTGTAATCGTTCATCCATATCGATTCCTTTATATCTGCGCGGATCTAAAATTTGGCGATCGACATATTTATGATAGAACCATTCTCCGAAAGCTAAAATTAAAGAAGTGAGTCCAGCTGCTGTTAAGACTGGGAAGTTTACTTCGATTAAGTTGACACTATACAACCAAATGACCGCAAACGCTAATAAAAAATCAGAAATGGTCGCTCCCCAATTTTCAATTCTTTCTAGTAAATATAAATCACCGATCATATAAGATGCTACCGTCAAAATGACACTTAATGTAAGAACATGTCCAAAATTTATATTATAAAAAACGCCAAGAATGAGCCAAACTACGACTAAACACATGACAAATTTAATAAGTAACGCTTTTACATGATTCATGAAATAACCTCCTTTCCTAAGTCATTCAAATCGTTACTTATCTTGTCCGTTTCTTGCATTTTCATACGAGTATTTTGTAATTTTTTTCCATAAAAAATCGTTGAACGACAAGGACGATAGTTATCCTTTCGCTCAACCATTTTTCATTTCGTGTTTATATATCTTGATAAAGTTGTATTTCACCACAACCAATTTTTTTCCCTGATTTTCCATCAGGTTGAGTTCGGAAATCATCCGGATTTTCATGGATCACGATCGACTTTCCAACAATTTCGTTTACTTTAAATCTATTCGTAAAAAACGACATTTTCGCATATCCATTATTTGAAAATAACACAGGAAAATCACCTGCATGATGTCCATGTGGATCGTTGCTAGGATTCCAATGTTTGCCTGTTTTTGGAAACGGCTCCTCTTCCTCTCCACCAGAACAGTTTCCGTACTCGTGAATATGAAAGCCGTGTGGTCCGATCGGTTCGCGTTTACCTCCTCCTGGACGGTATGGAGGTAATCCAACTACTTCAACAACGACTTCTGTTCCGTCAGGCACATCGATGAAAAGAACATACCCACGTAATTCAGGTGCTAATCGACTCCCTTTTAACTCTGCATAAGCTTTCGGTATCTGTTGATGTCTGGGATCATTGCGTAAATATACGTCTTCAATCATCCGAATAGGCCTCCTCATTATTGTTCAGTACAGTTTATGTGAAAGCCTATAAAATGTTGACGCATAAAAAAATTGTCATCGACCCGATGACAACTGCCGTAAAAATACTAATTACTTAATTTGATTCGCCCATTTATGAGCTTCGATCGAAATTTTACTTAAATCAGACTGTGGAATCCCGACTCGTTTTGCATATTTTTCAACTTCATCCCATGCAAATCTTACTACTGCATCACTAAGACGTAAATATGGTTGTATTTCTGTGTCTTCTCCTTTTAACGTTTTAGCGATTGTTTCCGACAAAGAAAGCTTCGGCAAAACGTGATCCCAACTTCGTTTTAAAATGACATTTAGTAAAGAAAACATTCCTGTTAGAAAATACTCTTCTGGGTTTGGTTTGTTCTTATATTTTGCGAGCAATTCGCACATCTTCCCAATCGTTAAAGAAGAATCAACTAATGCACGTTCACGACCTTTCCCATGTCCTTCACCCATATGATGTAAAGATAAAATTCGCAGCCATCTTCTCACCTCATCTAATCCCATTAACATGACAGCCTGTTTAATTGAATGAATACGCTTTGGAATACCGAATGCTAAAGAATTGATATACCGTAATAATTTGTAAGACAACGATAGATCGTGCATAATTAACGCCGAAATTTCATCGATATCTGGTTCTGGTTCATTTAATTTATAAAACAACTGCATATGTAAAGGATAATTGTTCGGAATATCTTTACTTTTAATTATTTCTGGTACGGCAAAAAAATATCCTTGAAACAATAAATAACCTAATTTTTTCGCTTCTTCGTATTGTTCGTTCGTTTCGATCTTTTCCGCTAATAACGTAATATTCGGATAATTTTTCACGATCTTCTTCAAACGTATACGATCGGAAAAAGTTGAATGTAGAAAATCTACTTTAATAAAATGGACGAGTTTAAATAACTCTTTATGTAAATCGTTATATTCTTCAATGACGTAATCATCTAACGCAAATTTAAAACCTAATTTTCTTAAACTTTTTATCCGCTCTATAAATAGTGGGGTAATGCTCGTATTTTCTAAAATTTCGATGACGACTAACTCAGGATCTAGTTGATCAATTAAATCTTGTTCAAAAAATTTTTCCGAAAAATTAATGAAAGACTTATATCTACCAGCAACTTGGTCAATTCCGATCGTTAAAAATGTATGTATCAGTAGTTCAATTGTTGCCTTTTCGGGGTCAACATTCGGGAATTCGTTTGAAGAGCTGTTTCTATAAAGTAGTTCATATGCGTAAATATTCCCTTTTGTATCGAATATAGGTTGCCTACCGATAAATATATCTAAATTTTCCATGAGCCGCACCTCATTTTTGGCAAAAAATCGCACATCTTCATGTTAATTATTGGATTTTATAGGTGATAAGTCAAGTGTTCATGCGTTACCCCGCACTTTGTTACTAGGTACAATAACCCGGAAAATAATTGACTTTATTTTGAATGTAACTTTTCTAACGTTTCTAAATATAGTACGTGAAGGAACTTTTTAACGTTTATTTTCACTTTACTATTAGTTTCCTCATTTTCTAGCTCTTTCATCTTTGTGCGAACATCATTAAAATCAAAAAATAAAGGTGCATAATATTCAAATTTTGGATGGGCATAGTCTGTTAATCCGATCGATGCCATATTCGTCAATGCAACTAATACGGCACGGCGAATACGTTGTTCGATCGCTTTTATTTCACGATTTAACTCTGTTTCTGATTTTTCTTCATTTTCTTTCATCGCAACCATTTTATACAACTCTTTTAAAGAAGGAAACTCATGGACAGCATACTTGTTGTCAACAAGTAATTCGATTGCAGTTAACATATCATTACTGCCGCTCTCCCCTAATAGTCCGATATCCATTAATATATGTTGCGCGACACGACGGACTGAATGACGTTCATTTCCACTTTGATGTAAAGATGGTGTTGAGACAGTGAGCATGTCTAAATTTGACAATGATTTTCTAATTTCATCTAGGGAGCGAGTTAATTTATATTTCGCTTTTACATTTTCGATTACTGTCGTTACTTCTATACGATTGATCGGCTTATGGATAAAAAATTCAATGCCGTTTTTATACGCTTCTTCGACCATAGTTTTATTATCAATTTGCGAAATCATAATAAAATTTCCGGTATACCCTTGCTTTTTCAACTTAGCGATTAAGGTAATTCCATCAATTTCAGGCATCAGTAAATCGATTAAAACAACTTGCGGCTTCGTATCCAAAATATCATCAATGACATCTTCACCGCTAGAACGGTTTATGATGACCGTACCTAAATGATTTTCTTCGATAATATTTTCTAACATACGGCGACATACTGGATCATCATCGATTATTCCGAAACTAATCATCACAATTACTCCTTTTTAATAATTTCGCTAGACGGTAACTTGATCGTGATATTCGTTTTGCCATCTTCAACTTCAGTGAAAATTTCACCATTGAATATAGTAATAATATTTTTTACATGAACTAAACCGATCCCAGTTGCAGCGATGCCTTTTTCATTATATTTCGTCGTAAATCCTGCTTCGAAAATAAGTGGTAAGTCTTTTTCATCGATCCCTTTTCCGTTATCTATGACTGAAATATAAATATGCTCTTCATTTTTAGTAATACGAATTACAATCTTTCCTTTTTCTTCGATCGCCTCGACAGCGTTTGCGATTAAATTATTTAATACTGTGATAATGAGAAAATAATGACTCGTCTTAAATTGCGTATCAATTTCAGTGACAAATTGAATGTCTTTCTGTAACCATTCACTATAATTTTCGTTGCCTCTAACGATGTAAATTAATATATCGGTTATTTCCATTTCAGTAAATGTTTTAGAATCGTATAAATTATTTAATCCCGACATAATTCGTTGCGCATCTTTTTTCACTTCATGAATTTGTTCCGCGATGTTCAACGACTCATTTCCATATTCGTGTAAATCTTTTTCTTGAAGTTTTCGATAAAGTTGATAACTTTGTGATGTGATTCGTTCGATCGTATTCATCATTTTTTTCAAATAAAAGCTTTCACTATATAAGTTTGATCCGAATTTTAACATTTGATCTAAACGCTTCTCTTGCTCTTTATGCAACGCTTTTAATTGCACGAGATGAATATTAGCATATACACCGATGATAAAATAAACTCTTACGATGGCAACAACGACAGCAATCGACCAATTAATCGATGTCACGAACGAGATATCTAATAGAAGGTAGCTTACAAACAATTCTATGATATTGGAACTAATATCGATCAGAACGATAATCACACTTAATAAAAACAAATTAGCTGTTAAAAGTTTTTCTTTTATTTTACTCATCCCATAGGAAAAAGCAATGTAATAAAACATCGCAGGTAAATAGTTGATAAGCACTTGAAATATTGAGGATGTCTCTTGCCAAAATATCACACTAATCAACGTTCGAAATATCAGTACGAAGATGCCGGTAATCATTCCAGTTTTGATATAAGGAACTTGACGCATGATAAGTAGTAAAAATAAAAAGATACTACTTCCTAATGCGAATCGAAATTCCCAACCAAAAGGTTCAACTTTAATTTCTCCTGCTAACGCAGTCGCAATTGCAATAAACATTATTTGAAAGCGAACTTGACGCCACATCTTTTAAGCCACCTTTTGCCGTCATTTAAGCGTCGTCATCTTTTTTTCACGTATAAAAATAGCAAAATGACAAAACCGACTCCTATTAAAATATACACGATCGTCGAATAAACTTCTAATATACTTAAAATCTTTTGCCATGATGCACCTAATCCTACCCCTAGTGTAACTAAAATAGCATTCCAAATGAATGTTCCAACCATCGTAAACAATAAAAAAAGCCAAAATTGCATTTTCATCATGCCGGCTGGAATAGAAATAAGACTACGTACTAGCGGTATCATTCTACAAATTAATACTGCCCAATAGCCATATTTTTCAAACCAATCGTTCGCTTTCCGTAAATCTGTTCGAGAAATTCGTAGAAAAGATCCCCATTTATCGACGACGATTTCTAACCGGTCGATATGAACGAGATAACCGACGCCGTATAATACGATCGCCCCGATGATCGAACCAGTTGAAGCAGTCAACAACACTCCGAATACAGTTAAATTCGTATAGGAAGTCATAAACCCGCCGAACAACAAAATAACTTCAGAAGGAATCGGCGGAAATACATTTTCCAACGCCATTAAAAAAAATATACTGATATATCCATACAACTCCATCAATTGTATGAGCCAAGTTACCATCAAAAATTCCCCTTTATAAAAGCATGTACAATGTATATATAGTATGAGAACGGACGAAATATGTACAATGCTACATAAAGGGTGACTTGAAAGTTTTTATTCGTTTTTTACAAAAATAGTGTGAAAATAACATAAGTTATTTAGGTAAATGAATGTCAAGTAATCAAGCATTCTAAATGTCTCATTTGCCATAAAACTACCTAGTATGAAGTATACAAGTTAACGTTTTATTTTTCTGATATAATACAAATAGTAAAAATTCGACATTTTTTATAATGAGGTGTTTTCGATGGATAAAAAAGAGAAAGTTAAAGCCTTTAAAGAACTGCATGGTTTACTTCTTTATTATGCAGAATATAGAGACCAACCAGTAGAGCAAGGATTTAACTTTTTTAAAGAAGTTGAAACGTTATGTAAAAAACTTGATTTAGACTATGAAACTTTTAAAGACGAATTTAACTTCGAGACTTTTCGACCAAAAGAATAACACTTTTAAAAAATATAAATAAAAAAGCACCCTCATTTTCTTCCAATAAGTAAACAATTTTTTTATCTGTTTACTTAAAGGTAATTGTACAAATGTTAATGAGAGTGCTTTTTATTAAGATGTTACTAATTGACCAGTTGGGCCGGAAATTATTTCTCCATCTTTCATCACTGTTTTACCATTTACGATCGTTTGAATCGGCATCCCTTTTATTGGAAAGCCGTGATATGCTGTTACTTTCCCTTTACTATGCAACTTATCTCGATCTATCGTATATCGTTTATTCATATCAACGATCGTAATGTCTGCATCAGAGCCAACTTGAATTGTTCCTTTCTGCGGGAACACACCGAATTGTTTCGCTGGATTTTCAGAAAGTAATGAGACTACGTGATGAATTGTAAGTCGGTTTTCTGAGACAGCATTTAACATAAGTGGTGCGATTGTTTCCACGCCGCACATCCCTGCAGGAATTGACCATAGATCTCCATCTTTTTCTTCAGCTGTGTGTGGTGCATGATCCGAACAAACGATAGAAATCGTTCCGTCTAAAATACCTTCCCAGATAGCTTCTTGATCTTTCTTTCGTTTTACTAATGGATATACTTTCATCGCAGGACCAATTTTTTCATAATCTTCATTCGTTAAAAATAAATAATGCGGACAAGTCTCAGCTGTAATTGGAATACCTTCTTTTTGTGCTTCTCTAATTAAATGTACGCCTTCTGCGGAACTAACATGTAAAATATGGAGTTTAGCTCCGGTTTCTTTCGCCATTGTTATTGCAGTTTGTATCGTTAATTGTTCAGCTAAACTAGGGCGTGACTTTAAAAATGTATCATAATCGTTTTTATCACTTGCTGCATATTTTTTTGTCAAGCGATGTATGAGATCACTGTTTTCTGCATGGATTGCAAAAGTTTTGTTCGTTTTAGCGACCTCTTCAAACATCGAGAATACCTCACCATCATCACAAGGGGGTATGACGTCTGTCATATCTTCAGAGTAATTATAAACGAGTTGAAACGTATGCTTATTAACTGCATAGCCCCAAAAATATTTAAACCCAATGACTCCTGCCTCACTCAGACTTATTAAATCATCATTGTTCAAATCTCCTAAACAAATGCCCCATAATCCAAAATTAACGTGTGCTTTTTTACTTAAATTGTTCACTTGTTTTTCAAAGTTTTCAACATTGTTCACTGTCGGGAATGTATTTGGCATTTCGAAAATCGTCGTAATACCTCCTGCAGCTGCCGCTTGTGTAGAAGTGAAGAAATCTTCTTTATAAGTTGCACCTCCATCTCGTGAATGGACATGAGTATCGATTAGTCCAGGTAATATATATTTGCCACTAGCATCGGTCACTTCTCTCGCTTCGCCTTGAAGGACATCTTTTGTGATCGCTGATATTTTTCCGTTTTTAATATAAATATTTGCTTGGTACATGTCAGACGGTGTTACGATTTGTCCGTTACGTATCACATGATCCCATTCCATTTATAACCCTACTTTCTTTAAACGTGTAATTGTTCTTTGTTTTTAAGAATAACGACTTTTCCAATAATATCATTCACATCTTTTATATCGTACATGTTCAAATATTCTTCTATTCCTTCGATGATTTCAATCATTACCATCGGATTAATGAAACTTGCTGTTCCTACTTGTACTGCAGTAGCCCCAGCTAACATCATTTCTATCGCATCATCTGCATTCATCACGCCACCACACCCTACGATAGGAATAGAGCATACTTGACGAACTTGGTAGATCATTCGAACGATAATCGGCTTGATCGCTGGACCTGAAATACCACCGAGCGCATTTCCAATTTTAGGTTTTCTTGAATGGATATCGATCGCCATTGCCAATATAGTATTTGCCACGTTCAATCCGTCTGAGCCTGCCTCTTCACACGCAATTGCAATCTCTTGAATACTCGTTACATTAGGTGTTAATTTTGTAATAATTGTTTGATCAGTAGCTTGTTTCACTTTTTTCACTAAAGCATGAGAAATGTCAGCATCCATACCGAACGCTTTTCCATCATCTTTTAAATTTGGACAAGAAATATTTAATTCAATCGCCGATACACCAGGAGTATTTCCGATGATTTCTGACATTTCTGCAAACTCATCTATCGAATCAGCAGATATACTTGCAATTAGGGGTGTATCGTATTTTTCATATGCAGGTATAATATGTTTTAAATAATATTCTAGTCCTTTACTTTGAATCCCAATTGAATTAATCATACCTGCATTTACTTCACAAACTCTCGGCGTCGGATTTCCTCCCCGAGGATATTTCGTAATACTTTTTGGAACTACTGCTCCTAATTTGTTAAAATCAATAATCGTTTCCATTTCATGACCAAATGCACCAGATGCGGGCATAATTGGATTTTTTAACTCCAAATTTCCAATTCGAACTGCTAAATTCGGTTTTTTCATCATAACACCACCTTATCAAGGTCAAAAACAGGACCTTCCCGACATACTCGAACAGACTCTATGCGATCTTCATATTGTAAATCACAAACACATGCATAACAAACACCCATTGCACATCCCATATGTTCTTCTAATGCAATTTGAGCAGGGATTCCTTTTTCTCGAATCATTTGCTGCATTAATCGTGATAATCGTTTTGAACCGCACGTGAAACCGGCTTTAATTTCATGTTTTTTAAATAGTTCACGTATCAATTTTTCAACCTTTTCCACATCACTTGTTCCATCTTCTTCCGTTACTTTGTATACTTCTACTCCGAATCCTTGTAAAGTTTCTGTCGCTAATAAATCATTGTTGCTTCGTGCACTTAAGATGGCAACACACTTTATATTTCGTTTTGCCGCTTCTTGTGCAAGTGCAGCTAAAGTGGCAATTCCTACACCGCGCGCTAAAAGAAGTATCGTATCCCAATCTTTCTCTAACGTGAAACCGATTCCAAGTGGTCCAAAAATATCAACTGTTTCACCTTTTTTAAGTTCTGTAAGGCGAATCGTACCTAGTCCTTTTATAAGATATAAAAATTCGATCGTTTGCTCTTCTTTATTAATTCGATAAATACTAAATGGTCGCCTTAAAAAAGGAAAAGTTTCATCCGAACATTTTATATTAAAAAATTGACCAGGTTTTATTTCCTCTTTTATTTCCTTTGCATCTAGCTTCATATGCCAATATCTGTCACTAACTTGTTGATTAGATATAATCGGTAATTGATATATTTTCATGTTGTTCACTCCTAGCATAATGCATCCGTTTTCACTAGAGCTGCTTGAAGAATTGCTTCTTTTAATAAAGATACACCAGCACCTATTTGTTCTAACGATGTAAATTCTTCTTTATTATGACTTATTCCATTTTTCGAAGGGACAAAAATTAAACCAGTAGGAAAACGTTTCGCCATCATCATTGCATCATGTCCCGCTCCACTCGGCATTTGTCGATAGGAAAGATTTAGTTTTTCACATGATTGAACTAAAAAATGTATGATATCGTCATTCATTTTAATTGGTCGGTCATTACATAGTTGTGAAATTGAAACTTTTACATCTCGCTTTTTTTCAATTAATTCTATTATTTGATAAAGTTCTGAGACTACTTTTCTCTTCGACTTGAAATGAATACTTCTAATATCGATAGTCATTGTTACTTTTTCAGGTATTACGTTCATAGAACCTGAAACAACTTCACACTTCCCTACAGTTGCTACTGTGTCGTTCTCTACTTCTTTAAGGGCAGATTGCTCTAACGATAATGCAATTTCTGCAGCTCCTAATAATGCATCTTTTCTTAATGGCATAGGAGTTGTTCCAGAATGAGCAGCTTCTCCAACTACTTCAAGATGAAATCTAGTAGGTGCAGCGATGCCGGTAACTATTCCTATTTGCTTACCTTCATTTTCTAGCACAGGTCCTTGTTCAATATGAAGTTCATAAAAAACTTTAATTTCTTCTTTTTTTCTCTCCGCTTGTTCAATCCGTTCAATATTTAAACTGCAATTTTCCATCGCAGTTCGAAGGGATATCCCATCTTTATCTTTAAGTTGTAATAATTCTTCTTTAAACTCACCGATCATTGCCATGCTACCAATAGTAGATACTCCAAAACGAGCTGACTCTTCACAGGCAAAAATAACGATTTCAATCGGATGTTTCGTTTCAATGTTTTGTTCATTTAAATATCGAACTACTTCTAAACCTGCTATCACACCTAAAGTTCCATCGTATTTTCCACCGTTATATACTGTATCTAAATGGGAACCGGTAACAACCGCTGGTAATGTTGGGTCGGTTCCTTCACGCCTTGCAATCACATTTCCAACAGGATCGATAATTACTTTCATACCTTCTTCTTCAAATAGTTTGATCATATAATCAATTGCTTGTCGTTCCGATTCAGTATATGCAAGACGATTCATCCCTTGTTCTGAATATCCAAATCTGTTTATTTCTATTAATGATTGTTCTATCCGTTTTAAGTTCATTTAGTTTCCCCCTAAACTACTTCTAATTTAAGTATAAACAAAATTAGAAATCGTTTACTTGTCTAAAAACACAGTAAATTAATCATTTTTAGGGCTGTTTAAACAAAAATTCAATTGATGGATATCCAAATAAATTGATATAAAAATAATTAAATCGTTGAATGTAGTACTGACCTATTCAACGATTTAATTCATCTACATGAATATACAGTTTTATCTTTAGACACCTATATACTCTTGAAAATATTCATGTTCATTTACCTTATCCATTAAATAGTTTTACTAAAAATAAAGATACATCTGGTACATACGTAATAATTAGTAATGCAATTAAGTTAACCCCTAAGAATACCATAAGGCCTGGTAACATTTCTTTTAAACCTATTTTGGCAATCGATTGTGTAACAAAAATATTTAGTCCAAATGGTGGGGTGTACATACCAATTGCTAAGTTTGTTATCATAATAATTCCTAAATGGACTGGATCGATTCCAAGTGAAACTGCCGCTGAAAAAATTAACGGAGCTACTACAATAATCGCTGCAACACCTTCAATAAACATTCCAAGAACTAATAACAGTAAGTTAAATAATAGCAAGAAAACAAATGGAGAAGAAATGTTTTCTACAATAAACGTCGCGACCATTTGTGGTACTTGACCTCTCGTTAACAACCAACCTAATACTTGTGCAGCAGCAACGAGTACTAATACTTGTGCAGTTGTAATAGCTGAATCAACACATATTCGATAAAACTTTTTAAATGACATGTCACGATATACGAAAATACTTATCAATAGTGCATAGATTGCTGAAACTCCAGCGGCTTCTGTCGGTGTAAAGATTCCACTATAAATTCCGCCAAGAATAATAATTGGAATTAAAAGTGCCCAACTAGCTTTTCGAGTAGAAGATAATAATTGCTTTCTACTCGCTTTTTTTATTACGTGGAACGTTATGTCTTTTTGCATAAATATAAATATAAACGATCGCTGATAGTCCGAATACGAAACCAGCACCTATACCAGCGATAAATAAATCACTTACAGATACCCCTGTCACGGAACCATAAATAATTAACGTTATACTAGGGGGTAAAATTAATGATATTGCACCCGCAGAAGCTAAAAGCCCAGTTGAGAATGGTTTAGAATAACCATCTTTAATCAATTGCGGATACATAATTTTTCCGACAGCGATGACTGTCGCTGGTGCAGAACCAGATAGAGATCCGAAAAACATACTAGCAACTTGCGTCGTCATCGCCACTCCGCCGGCTAAATGACCGACTAGGTCACGAGCAAATTGTAAAATTCTTTTTGATAATCCGCCACCGTCCATGATATTTGCCGCTAAAATAAACAGCGGTAGTGCCATTAAAGCAAATTGGTCTAATCCTGCAAATAAACGTTGAATTAACAACATCGGTTCAACATCACCGAAAAATACAACTGCTAAAAATGCAGCTAAACCTAAAGATACGTAAATAGGTACACTTCCTAAAAGAAATACAATAATGAATATCATTAGTGCAATAATCATCTATCTGCGCCCCCCTGCTGTGCCGATTTCTGTCCACCATTTTTAAACAACAAAACGATTTGAATGATAATTTGAATGAAAGAAAGAGATGCACCAACAGGGATCGCTAAATAAATCCAAGACATTTCTATCTGTAATGCCGGAGCTAGTTGACCTGTACTTTTACTGAAATGGACTAAATCGATCCCATATTTAATTAGAAAAGCCATAAAAATCGCAGCTAGAATATGAATAATAAAACTTAATAACTTTTTCCCTTTAGATGGAATAAAATCAAGTAGTAAATCGACTGCAACATGAGACCCGCGCTGAAAACAAACGGCTGATCCTATAAACGTTATCCATATAATCCCATAGCGAATAAACTCTTCTGCCCATGTAATTCCTGAACTAAAAAAAAATCTTAAAATAATATTAATAAATAATAAGAAAGTAACGATCATTAATGTTATACCAATAATTCCTTCCGTCGCTTTATTAAATGTTCGCATCATTTGTCTCCTTCCTTATAGACCGTTTAAATGAAAAAAAGGAATTAGTCTCTTTTTAGAAGAAGTGAACTAACTCCTTTTTTCATCAAAGACCTTTCTTATTCTTTTTATTTTGACAATTCTTCTATTTTGTCTTTTATTTGTTGTAAAATTTCTAATTGATGAGGTTCACCGTAAGCTTCTTCATGGAAAGGAGTAGATACTTCCACGAATTTTTGAATTTCTTCTTCTGTTAATTCATAGTAGTTAACTCCTGATTCCTTCAATTTTTGTCTATATTCATCTTCAGTTGCTGCTAGGTCTTCTCTTGAAGCTTGTCTAGCCGCTTCTTCAGCTTCTACAATTAAAGCTTGGATATCCTCTGGTAATCCATCAAACCATTCTTTATTAGCAATCAGTAAATAAGACATGATTCCGTGATATCCTTCAATGATATAATCTTGAACTTCATGATAGTTGTTTAAGTAAATTGATTGTAGAGGGTTTTCTTGTCCATCTACTACGCCTTGCTGTAAGGAATTATACAACTCTGCATATTCGATCATCGTCGGATTAGCGCCCCATAATTCATACTGTGCTTCTAATAACGGTGAAGACATGACTCGAATATCTAACCCTTCAAAATCTTCAGGTGAGCGAATTTCTTTATTACCTGTCGTAAATAACTTGAATCCACCTGGCCAATGTCCTAATCCTTTAAAACCACCTTGTTCAAGCGTATCTAACACTGCTTGTCCCGCTTCACTGTCAAGTACCTCATAAGTTAGTTCTAAATCTGGCGGCCATAAATAAGGTAGGTCTAGCACTTTCACATCATCAACGAAAGGTGTAACAAATGCAGAAGGTTGCAACGTAATATTAATTTCACCTAATTGAGTACTTTCAATTTGTTCCCTTAAGCTGCCGAGTTGTCCTGCTGGGAAAATTTCAACTGTTACTTGTCCGTTTGATTTTTCTTCAATTACTTCTTTAAACTTTTCTGCACCAGTATGCTCTGGGCTATCAATTGGTTGGTTGTGACTAAATCTGATATGAACTGTTTCCCCGCTATCCCCATTATCGTTTTCAGAGGATGTTTCTTCGCTTTCGTTACCGTTCCCTCCACCACAAGCGGCTAGTATTAGAATAATGATCATAGCGAATACTGTTAATAAAATTTTTCTGTTCATTTCAATTCCCCCTAATATTTGTCTATCCAATTGTAAGCGAAAACAATTCTCATTCCATAACTCAATCTATATTATAAATAATTTACCAACGATTAATATGAGTTGTTTAAACATGTTTGTATGTTAATTTTTGTCTTAGTAGACAATTAAATTATTGTTTTATTTGATAGTTTAATAATTCATGTATTTTTAACCCTAAATATAAATTCATTTTATCTTCAGATTTCTTTAAGTTTAACCCGGTAATTTCTTCTATTCGTTTTATCCTATATTTTAATGTATTTACATGGACATATAATTCTTTCGCTGTACCTTTAATAGCCTCATTATTTTCATAATAAGCCTTTAAAGTGTGTATCAATTCTCCTTTAGAATCAAATCTCAATAACGTACCGATCGTTTCCTCATAAAAATCATGAAGCTGTTGAGTTCCCATTAAAGAACCTAGTAAACGGTATGAACCTAATTCTTTATAATAAATAATGCTATTTACATCATTACTTAATTTCTTTAATTTAAAAGCTTGTTCTGCTTGAAAAAAACTTTTTCTAATTCCTTTCGGTCCTTCGAATATTTCACCTACACCAGCGTAGAAATCATTCATCTTCGAAGTATATTTTTTTACTTTAGTGAAAATTTTTTCGCAAATAGTTTTTTGATCTTCTTCATCGATCGGAACAATGATACATATTTTATTTCTAATAATTCCGACAAGCATTTGTGAATAATCTTCTAACAATAAGGAACTTAATGCCGATTTTTCAACTCTGTCTTGAATATTAATTTGGTGATCCATTTTTTCACCAATTAACATACAAAAATATTTTTGTTCTTTAGATAGACGGTATTTTGAGCCCCATTCAATTATATTATCATCACTAATACTTTCATTGAATATAAGTTCTCTCATAAAGTCATTTATATATTGTTGTTCCATATCATATTTAACTTTGATTTTTAGAAATTCTAATGATAATAAAGATGATGCTTTTTCTAAAACTGCAATGTCCATTGAGACAAAGTCGTTATTGACTGCCCAGCAAGTAATATTTCCGAAATATTCATCATCAACAATGATAGGAGCAACAATGCAAGGTATCTTCGTATCACCGTAAGTACGTTCATAACGAACAGGGCGCCTTAAAATAGACAATTCATGCTTTTGGTCTTTGGTTAAAGGTGAGATAGATTTCTCAGGTTTTGGCGTCTCAATAAATGTTAATTCACTTTCGATCGTAACGATGTTTTTCGTAATCGAACTAACATTTTCGGCAAAAACTTCGATACCTTGTGAGCTGATAGAGATTTCTTGTAAGACACTCGTTACTTGTTCAATATCTTCCTGTAAGACAACTTTTTCGTTAAATATATGGTGCATCACTGGGGATAAAATATCTAAGTACTTTACCTCTTCAGGAATTTGTATAACAGGAAAACCTAATTTATTAGCGTTTTCAATAATACCTTCTGGAATTCCGTCCATCGTTTCAAACGGTTTAATTGCTAGCGCAGTTGCTCCTGCGTAATAAAGTCGCTGAATGAGTAAATTTTGAGCATCTATATCATCTTTTATAGCAAAAAGTGATGTTAAAATTAATTCTCTTCCTTTCAGCCATTTCACAATATCGGGAACTTCCATGATTGTTATATTTTCAATAATTCGGTCTAGTCCATCATGCCCTGCAACTACCTTGCATTCACTAAACTTTCCTAGTTTCATAGAATTTCTCAACGAAATGCCCATTTTTTCAGCTCCTTTCTTGGATTTCAGCCACAACTTTTCAAATCAAGAAATATAAGAAATCCACTAATAACACATCTTATTATATAAGAGATAAATTTACTATACTAAATGAAGCTATAGTTAAAATATCATCAAATAACTTATCTATCAAAATAGTAGGTCATTTCGTTTGTTTAGATGGGACGTATTGATTTTTTAAAAAAATAAAAGGACTTTCAAAAAGATCAGTTTGAACTGACCTTTTTTAGAAAGTCCTTTTCACATATAAAATATCTTATTCAGTTTCAGGATTCAATTCTGTTTCAATCGTAATTTCGATGTCATCTCCTACTAAAACGCCGCCTGCTTCTAAAGTTTGGTTCCAAGTTAAATCGAATTCTTTTCTTGAAATTTTTGTTTTTGCTTCAAATGCAGCTACTTCTACACCCCAAGGGTTTTTTCCACTGCCTAAGTATTCAGTTTCAAATGTAACAGACTTTGTCACGTCTCTGATCGTCATATCACCTGTAACGTTGTACTTGTCGTCATTTTTTTCAATTTTCGTTGATTTAAAAGTAATATTCGGATATTTTTCCACTTCAAAAAAGTCTGCTGAACGAAGGTGATCATCACGGTCTTTGTTGCCCGTATCAATAGTGGAAGCGTCAATTGTAAAGTTGATCGTCGCTTCAGTTAAATTTTCCGGATCTCCGTTTAATGTTCCTTCAAATCCTGTAAAACGTCCACGTACTTTTGACACCATCATATGTCTTACTGCAAATCCTACGTTTGTATGGGAAGCGTCTACTTTCCAAACTGCCATTACCATCCATCTCCTCTTTCATTAATTTCTTCTTAGATTAATCTTCTCGAAATAATTTATCTCGATTTCGATATATACAATATATAACGAATTCGAAATATCGTCAAGTGATTGAACTTATATTTTTGTAAATATGTTTCATTGAATAAGTGGTATATAAATATGAGCGACATATCTATAAATGTAACACTTCACTTGTTTACGTTATTCCACTGAAATTGACGGTTAAAACTCTAAATGTTAATATCCTCTTCAAAACATAACGATTTATTAAAGTTGGTGAAACTTGTGAACAACTGGATTTATCATCCCGATAACAAATTTCACATGTGGGATATTACTCATATCGTTACGATCGTATCCATCGTTATGATTCTTATCTTCATTTATTTATTTCGAGATTCGCTCATTCCTTATCGCGATCATATTCGTATTTCGATCGGTATCTTATTAATTGTCAGCCGCCTTAGTTTAGATATTTGGTATGTTGTAACTGGCAATTGGGATATTAGCCATTCTTTACCGCTCGAATTGTGCAGTATTGCGTCGCTATCTGCTGCAGTAATGTTGCTGACAAAAAACCATTTTTTATTTGAAATCGTCTATTTTATCGGAATCGGTGGAGCGATCCAAGCGATCTTCACACCGAATTTACTGTTTGGCTTTCCACAGTTTCGCTTTATTCAATTTTTCGTTGATCATTTCTGCCTCATTTTAGCGCCACTTATCATGATTTGGTTATATCAATTTACGATTACGAAAGCTTCGATCATAAAAGCATTTATCTCGATTAATTTGTTAGCTTTTATCGTTTTTATCATCAATACATTGTTAGGCGCAAATTATATGTTTTTAAAAAATAAGCCAAGTACTCCGAGTCTATTAAATTTTTTCGGTCCTTATCCTTATTACTTATTCACATTAGAATTCGTCGCTTTGTTCGTCTTTTTCATTTTATATTTGCCCTTTAAAAAAAGTGACGCATCTAGATCACCTTAATAACATGATTTTTCTGTATGATTTGAAAGCAGTCGGAAATACTAACGTTAGTCGAGAAAAAGGAGATTTAAGTGATGAAAAAACGAAGAAAGACCGAATTAGTAAATGAAAATGTTTTGCAGGAAGATTTATATCGAGATGATGATTCTGAAGAAGGAGCACAACTTCAATCAGCTGCGTTAGAAGAAGCGATGGGAAATAAAAAAGATGAGTAAAGATAAAGCGAGTATCATTTTCGGAATCGCTGTATAGCTATTTTTCAAACGGGATTTTTTATGTAGTGCGTCCAAATCAATTTCAACGGTTTCGTCATATTTTTTTGATAGTAAATTCCACCAACGTTTAAATAATGTGCTTGATCGTTGCAAATAAAAGTACACGTTCTTTCATAAATAGCACATTTTTTTGGAGTTTATCTTCTTCTTTTTTCGTTTCATTTATTTTTTTATTAAAATTTTTCCATTACCTAACAAGGGTACGAATTTTTGTAAATTACATTGGTTCGCTAATATGCCTTTGATCCCAGCGGTAAAATGCTTCCACATTTTCCAATTGATTCATTTACTCATAACAGTCGTCGTCATTTTCGACAAAGCAGCTAGCGCATCTTGTTCATTTCCCATGTAAGTGAAAGCAAGTCGAAAATAGGCAACTTTTTCAAGTGTCATCAGTTTAAACAATGCTCTTTTGTTTCCTTTTTAACTTTTTTCACACGTTTTTCGACATCCATGCTTTCACCTCCTCATGTCTAAAAATTCGTTGTCAGTTTGGATGTGTCAAATATGGAACTTGCGTCATTCTTCATGAATCAACTCACTTTTTTCATCGTACTTTTTCTAAGTGTCGGTTTTAGTTCAGCTATTAAAATCGCCGCCATAATTAGCACTGCTCCGATGATCATTCTCGTCGTTAAAATTTCTTTTAATATTAAAACAGATAGTAATGTACCGAAAAAGGCTTCTAAAGATAAAATGATTGCCGCTCTAGTCGGAGTAGTATATTTATGCCCGATATTTTGAAATACATAAGCGAGCGTCGTTGAGAAAATCGCTAAATAAATAACGGAATAAATAGCTTCTTTTTCTAATGATGTCGGAACTTGACCTAATATGAACATACCGACAATACTTAAACATGTTGCCGTAATAAATTGAACAATCGTCAGTGCAATTGCGTCCTCTTTTTGAACAAAAACATTCGTATAATATATGTCAAACGCAAAAGCAAATGCACACAAAATCGTTAATGTATCGCCTAAATTAATCGTAAAAGTATCTTGTTGAAGCGATAAAAATGCAATTCCGACTACTGTTAGAAAAGCTCCGATTAACTCATGACGATCGATCGCTTTTTTATATATAAAATAGCCGATAAGCGGCACAATGATGACGTTAATCGCTGTTAAAAAAGCGTTTTTCGATGGTGTCGTATATTCTAAACCGTAAGTTTGTAAAACGAAGCCTAAATATAAAAATGCACCTATGATAACACCTTTCCAAATAACGGTTTTCGTCATTTTTTTAAATTTATATCCAAATAGTACCGAAAGAATGACCGTTGCTAATAAAAATCTGCCGGCCATCACTTGAAAAGGGGTTAAATGTTCAATTGCTATCGCCGTAACTACGAAGCCACTACCCCAAACGAAGGCAGTAACTAGTAGCATACCATCCCCTATGTATCGCTTCATCTATTGCTTCCCCCCAATTAATACAAGAATACCATAATAGATAAGAAATGAAATAGATGTAAATGCATTCATTCATACCGAAGCTATTAGTTTTCTTATTGCGCTCCTTTTATGTTAATTGATGACGAGTATGTACTGTACCTCATTCCTTAATTTTCATTTTCCATCTATAAAAAGTCCTAAAAAAAGATTGAGATCACAACGCCATAATCTTAACAAGATACTTCACTATTTACAAAATGTTTTACGATTGTTTTTATCCCTACTTACATTAAAATAAAAAAAGCACAATCAGATTAAATTTATTTCTTTGTTTAGTTGTTCGTTATTGCTACACATCACATACCGGAAATATCCAACAATTAATCCAATTACAAATAAAATTATAAAAATAAATCTTAAAGGATGGACATCGAAAAACACTTTTATCATCGTACTTAAAAAAATGATGAATTGAACGAACCATATCATGATGTATTAGTAGAAAGATTTTGCTTTCATTTATCATACACCTTTATTTCTTCATAAACGAAATCGAATGTTTTAACAAATAATACAAAAAGTGGACAGCCATCCATGCTAGAGTAGTTTACTTCGATATGATATTAGAATACCACAACGACCAAAGAAAGGACCATTTTCACAAAAATGTCACATTTCGTTATCTTCATTAAACATTTATATGTATAATAAAATGAATAAGATTAAGAACGAAATAAAGAAAGGGGAAACTATGACAAATAAAGAAATAAGTCGCGATGGTTCGTTCAAACGCCAAAGAGCATTATTTTCACGGCAATTCGGAACAGAAGAAGGTGCGCTTCCAGTCGAGAAAAATCGTTATCGCCTTATTTGGGCAAAGCCTTGTCCATGGTCGCATCGAGCAGTGATCGTTTTGAAAATTTTGGGATTAGAAGATGCGATCAGTTTAGGAGAAGTAGACCCGATTCGCCCTCTCGTCTCTCGAATCGATTGGGCGTTTACATTGGATGAGAATGAAAAAGACCCTATATTAGGTATTAAATATTTAAGCGAAATATATGTAAAAACAGATCCGAATTATTTAGGACGACCAACTGTACCTGTTCTTATCGATGTAAAAGAAGAAAAAGTTGTCCATAATGACTATTTCATTTTAACAAATCAACTTGCAACAGATTGGGCATCTTTTCATCGCGAACATGCGCCAAATTTATACCCGGAACATTTACGTTTCCAAATAGATGAATTAAATGATGTTATTTACGAAGATGTTAACAACGGCGTGTATAAATGTGGTTTTGCCAAATCACAACGGGCATATGAAAAAGCGTACGATGCTTTATTTGCGCGACTAGAACAATTAGATGAAAGACTCTCGAAACGACGATTTTTATTCGGAGATTTTATTACTGATGCTGACGTTCGTTTATACGTCACGTTAGTAAGATTCGATGTCGCCTATTACTCTGTCTTTAAAGCAAACAAAAAAAGGTTAGTCGATTTTCCTAATTTATGGGGATATGCGCGTGATTTATATCGTACTCCTGGATTTTACGACACGACTGACTTTGATGCGATTAAAAAACATTACTATTTATCAGCGCGTCTTTCTCCTAGTGCGTTGGAAGAAGAGATGATTATCCCAAAAGGACCAGATCTTTCAGGATGGAATATCGACCCTAAACGGGAACATTTAAGTAATACGGAAGAGAAGTTTTTTCATTCAGAGTGACTGATGTAAAAATTGTAACTAGAAATGTTTCCAAGACTAGCAGATTTCATTCGCTAGATTCTAATAGGGGTGTTTTTCTTGAGCGAAAAATCTAAAAAACAAAAAGCGATTTGGATCGGGCTTGCCATCGCTTTCGGCATTGTCATCATCCTTTGCATCACCATACTACCGTTTGCATTGTTCGGATATTTTGTTTCTAGTACGGTTGACGAACTCACAGATGATTTCGGCTATTCCAATGAAGATATGATTGCATACGTTGATGAAAAATATGGCGTTGAAGTCACCGTCATTGATAATCCTGGTCGTGATCCTAAAGGCTTGACGGTAGAAGATACACTCGTACGAACGGTGGATGACGAAGTAGAATTTTATATTCAAATTAACCCTTTCGGAAAAATATCTGGAGACACGTATGAAGAAGTAAAACAAAAATTCGATCTAAATAGAAAATATGAAAATTCCGAGCTATTTAATGAACTGCAGGCATTACGTTTTAAAGAAATTACGTTCGGAGAAAGTCTAGACGATCCACCACTACATTTATCATTACCTGATGAACCAAAAAATAGCTGATGAAGAAGCGCACGAAATGCTGTTGCAATCGATTCCTATTTTAAAACGATTAAAGTCGGAAGTTGCCGAAGTCGATTATGAGATGGAATAAGATCCACTTTATCAACGTTACACGGAAGAAGAATTAGAAGAAAAAGATCAATCTGTGTTATTTTTCATAGGAAGAAATGTAGAAATAGTCGATTTGGACGAAATCAATTCAAGTGAAGATTTATATTTTGTATATTAAACTGTGCAGTATCAATGCATCATACTGCATTTTTTATATTAGAACAACTTTATCTTTGATTGGAAAAATGTTGTTTTTTTAAAGTGGAAACTTTTTATTGACTAAACAATATAAATGTATTAGTCTTATAAATAATATTAATTTACTCGGAATTGATTTTCTATTAAGGATGTGATGAAATGTCTAAGACTAAACAGTTATTTGAACAACTGCAAGCTAATTATGATGAAATAGTTACGGCGCGGCGTTATTTACACAAACATCCTGAACTGTCTTTTAAAGAGACGAATACAGCTCGCTATATCGCAGAAAAGTTACGATGTTTCAATATCGAAGTACGAGAACATGTCGGCGGAAATGGCGTATTAGGTTTTATTAAAGGAAAAAATCCGGGTAAAACGATCGCCTTACGTGCTGATTTTGATGCCTTACCTATTCAAGAAGAAAATAACCACGAGTATGTTTCAACAAATCCTGGCGTCATGCATGCTTGTGGCCACGATGGGCATACAGCAAGCTTGCTCGGTGTCGCAAAAGTATTACAAAACAATCGTCATTTATTAAATGGAAATGTCGTACTGATACATCAACACGCTGAAGAAAAACCACCAGGCGGAGCTAAATTCATGATCGAAGATGGCGCACTCGATGATGTCGACTATGTCTTTGGTGCTCATCTTGCAACTGAACTACCGGTTGGTACGGTTGCTACGAGAAAAGGTGCGATGATGGCATCTGTCGATCATTTTAACATAAAAATTTTCGGCCGTGGCGGTCACGGTGCACGTCCACATGAAACACTCGATTCGATCACTGTCGGCAGTCAATTAGTGACGCATTTGCAACAAATCGTCAGTCGACGAATCAGCCCGATAGAACCGGCTGTCGTCACGATCGGCAAATTTCATGCGGGGAATGCTTTCAATATCATTGCTGATAGTGCCGAAATTGAAGGAACGGTCCGTGCATTAAATGCTGATGTCAGGTCGAAAATCGAAACAGAAATCCGCGCCCTTCTAGAGGGGATGAAAATAGCAGACCACGTCGATTATGAGTTGGATTATTTACACGGCTACCCTGTTCTTGTCAATCATGAAAAAGAAGTTGAACTGATTGAGAAGTTAGTGACGAAGAATATTCCTGATTTGACTTATCAGACGAATGAACAACTATTAGGCGCTGAAGATTTCGCCTACTATTTAGAAAAACGACCAGGAGCATACTTTAAGGTTGGAGCTCGAAACGATGATCCAGCAACACATTATCCACATCATCATCCGAAATTTAATTTTGACGAAACAGCTCTACTACACATCGGTCGGGTTTTCTTAGAAATTGTTCATCATTATTTAATTGAAGGAGGACGTTCATAATGTCGTTATTTCAATTTGATCATTTTATCCATCATGTTGAAAGTCCAGAAAAAGCAAAAGAAGCTCTCCAATCGCTTGGATTACATGCTGTTGAAGGAGGACGGCATGAACATCACGGAACTTACAATTCGTTAAGTTATTTCGGTTTAAGTTATATAGAATTGATCGGCGTATTCGATCGTTCACTCGTAGAAGATCAAGCCGAATTCGATCATTCATTACGGGCAACGATCGTTCAGAGCAATTATAAAGAAGGCGGAGCACGGATCGCGCTTCGTTCAAAAGATTTACAAAAAGATGCAGAACGGTTTAAAAAGTTAGGTTTAGAAGTTGTCGGTCCGACTCCTTTAAGCCGTACACGACCAGATGGTAGTGTCCTTTCTTGGAAACTTTTATTTGTCGGAGAAAAGGGTATTTATCCGGAATTACCGTTCTTTATCGAATGGGAAAATCGGATGAAGAACGTCTCAACGACTTAAAAGAACGCGGAACGATTGATAAACATCCTATCGGTGACGTGACACTTAAATCGGTCGGAATCGCGACGAAAAATATTTCAACTGTCGTTGAAAAATGGTCAAAATATTTACAACTTGAAATTGGAGAATCATATGTGGACGAATCACTCAATGCAAAAGTGCAAACTTTGCATTTAGAAGGCGGTAATATCGTCTTTTATGAACCGCTCGGCGAAGGTAAAGTGCAAGAAATAATCGAATCTCATGGTGAAAAACCATTTTTAATCGAATTTAATAACAAGAAAGAAAACAAAGATGTTGAAGTTTTCGGTGCTATTTTATCGTTTTACAAAATAGAAAGGTGAGAAAGTGATGACAACTAAGAGAAAATTAATTGCTAGTTTACTAATCATTGTATTTACAGTAGTTTTAGCAGCATGTGGCGGAAATAGTGATAATGAAAGTGCTGCAAATAATAGTGACAGTGATAATGTGATCCGTGTCGGATATCAAAAAGGTAACACACTTCATATTTTAAAAGAATCTGGATTTTTAGATGAAGCAGCTGCTGAAGAAGGTTATTCAATTAAATGGGAAATGTTTACACATGGCGGTACATTAATGGAAGGAATTTATGCTGGTGTCATTGATTTTGGTCACGCTGCAGATGGTCCCGGAATATTTGCGCAAGCTTCTGATAAACCGTTCGTTTATGTCGGGGCGGACGCACCAAATCCAGAAGGTGTCGGGTTGATGGTTAGAGCAGATTCAGGAATTTCGACAATCGAAGAACTCAAAGGTAAGAAGATCGGTGCACTCGAAGGAGGTAACCACCATTATTCAGCGATTTTAGCGATCGAATCGGCAGGGTTAACAGTCGATGATGTCGAATGGGTGTATCCAGAAGATGCTGCACAAGGACGTGCGTTGTTTGAAACAGGAGAAATTGACGCGTTATCGTCATACGACCCTTTCTTCGCTTCTGCTGAAGTAGAAATGGATGTGATCACATTAGCCGACGGTCAAATCGATGACTATCCAAATCGTACGTTTTATTTTGCATCGGAACAATTTGCAGAAGAACATCCTGAACTCATTGACTTTATATTAGAAGCGATCGATAAATCAGACCAATGGGCGAATGAAAACAAAGAGGAAGTCGTTGAAATCATGTCTGAAGCGTTAGGTATTAGTGAAGAAGTCATTTCTCATCAATTGAATCGTCGCACATTCGGCGCGACAAAAATCACTGAAGAAATTATTGAAGCACAGCAAAAACAAGCGGATAAATATTATGAAATTGGTTTAATTCCAAAAGAAATTGACGTAAGAGAAAAGGTATTTGAGATAGACGAATAAATTGAGGTGGAAGAATAATGAAAAAGACGATGATTGATATTCGTCCTTGGATCGTCCCAATTGCTCTACTCATCATTTGGGAGGTCGTCGTTAGGTTAAATTTAATATCTGCTTCTTTATTCCCGTCCCCGATTTCAATTATCGTGACGGGATGGGAATTACTGATAAGCGGCGAATTAATTACCCATATTTCAGCTAGTTTAGGTCGCGCTGTAGCCGGTATGCTTATCGGCGGAATCATCGGTTTTGTACTAGGGATTGTAAATGGACTTTCTGATAAATCTTATACGTATTTAGATTCAACGATCCAGATGATCCGGAACATTCCACACTTAGCGCTACTCCCTCTCGTGATCGTTTGGTTAGGGATCGGCGAAGGTGCAAAAATTTTCCTAGTCGTTCTAGGTGTGTTGTTCCCTGTTTATGTAAATACCTTTCACGGCATTCGAAATGTCGATCCGAAACTTGTAGAGATGGGGAAAATGTACAATCTAAAAGGATGGCGTTTGTTTAAAGACATTTTATTCCCAGGTGCCCTTCCTTCTATTTTTGTCGGAATTCGTTACGCATTAGGGGTAATGTGGTTAACATTAATTGTTGCCGAAACGATTCCAACTCAAGTAGGAATCGGTTATTTAGCAACGAACGCTCGTGAATTTATGCAAACGGATGTCATCGTTTTAAGTATTATCATTTACGCTTTACTCGGTAAATTAGCAGATATGATCGCTAAATTCGGAGAAGACCGAGCGCTCAAATGGAATGCAAGCTACAATAAAGATTTTTAAAGGAGGGGAAAAATGAGTACTATAAAAAGAGTTGATAATCCAGGTGCAGTGAAAATAGAATTAAAAAATTTAAGTAAATCATTTGGTAATAAAGAAGTACTGCGTGATGTCAATTTAACGATCGAAAAAGGTGAATTTGTCGCAATTATTGGGAAAAGTGGTAGTGGAAAAAGTACACTTTTACGTCTCGTTTCAAATTTAGAACCGTTAACAAGTGGTAAACTAATGTTTGATGGTGTACCAGCTTCTGAATCGAAGGCAAAACTGACGATGATGTATCAAGATTCAAGATTACTACCTTGGAAAAAAGTCATCGATAACGTCGGCCTCGGTTTAGAAGGTGACTGGCAGGAAAAAGCTGAAAAAGCGCTTGAAGCTGTCGGTTTAATTGATTTTAAAGACCAGTGGCCATCGCGGTTATCTGGAGGTCAACAACAACGTGTCGCCTTAGCTCGGGCATTAGTCCATGAACCGTCGATATTGATGCTCGATGAGCCGTTAAGTGCTCTCGATGCTCTCACAAGAATAGAGATGCAAAATTTAATCGAAAACATTTGGGTGGATTCAGGTTTTACTGCATTGTTAGTCACGCATGATGTTGGAGAAGCTGTCCGTTTAGCAGACCGAATCGTATTAATTGAAGATGGAAATATCGCGATGGACGTGAAAGTTGATCATCCACGGCCGCGAGCGATGTCACAACAAGATTTAGTACAATTAGAAGAAAAAGTGTTAAATCGGATTATTAACGGACCAACCGAAAAAAAAGAACGACATGTGAGTTAATTTAAGTGGAAAGAAGCAACAAAAAAACTAGGTCATCTTTCATACTTGTAAATTCAAGTATGGAAGATGACCCTTTTTATTAAAAAGTGAATAAACATTTTAAAACCCTAAAGATACAAAACTATCTTACTATCATTCTTAAATTTCCATAATTCCACCTTTAGAAGCGTTTGTTACTAGTTTCGAATATCTAGCTAACCAGCCTTTTTTAATTTTCGGCTCAAATGGTTTTAGATTTTTACGACGTTCTTCTAATTCTTCGTCAGAGACTTCTAAATGAATTGTTCTATTTGGTAGATCAATTTCAATAATATCTCCATTTTCAACTAATGCGATCGGTCCACCTTCAGCTGCTTCAGGAGAAATGTGCCCAATGGCAATTCCACGTGTAGCACCACTAAAACGCCCATCGGTAATAAGCGCAACTTTCGTACCTAGTCCACGTCCAACAATGGAAGAAGTCGGAGCTAACATTTCCGGCATACCTGGTCCACCCTTTGGTCCTTCATAACGGATGACGACAACATGCCCCTCTTTTACAGTACCATCGTCAATCGCTGCTTGTGCTTCTTCTTGTGAATTAAAGACGATCGCTTCTCCTTTAAACGTTTTAACAGAAGGATCAACTGCACCTACTTTAATCACAGAGCCTTCTGGTGCAAGGTTTCCGTATAGTACAGATAATCCACCTACAGGGCTATAAGGGGTATCTTTCGTACGAATAACTTCAGGATCTTTAATTTCGTGTCCTTTCACTAATTCACCCATTGTTTTTCCAGTTACAGTGATACGGTCTGGATGAATTGCTCCAGGTATTTTCGTTAACTCATTAATAATTGCTTCGACTCCACCAGCTTTATTTACATCATCCATAGAGATATCTGACGCTGGCATAATTTTCGCTAAATATGGCACTTTTTCAGCAATTTTGTTTATATCTTCTAAATCGTAATCAATTCCCGCTTCATTCGCAATCGCTAATGTATGAAGTACCGTATTTGTAGAACCACCCATTGCCATATCGAGTGCAAATGCATCGTCAATTGCTTCTTTCGTAATAATATCACGTGGTTTAATATCTTCTTTTACCATACGGATTAAATGATGTGCCGCTTCACGAATTAATTCATGACGTTGTTTGCTCGTTGCAACGATCGTTCCATTACCAGGAATCGTCACCCCTAACATTTCCATTAAACAGTTCATTGAGTTTGCAGTAAACATTCCTGAACAAGATCCACAAGTCGGACATGCATTCATCTCAATGTCACGAAACTCTTCTTCTGATATTTGTCCTGATTTCACAGCGCCGACACCTTCAAATACGTTCGTGAGCGACAACTGTTTTCCTGTTGAACTTATTCCGGCTTCCATCGGTCCACCAGATACAAATATTGACGGGACATTCGTACGTACTGCCGCCATTAACATTCCTGGTGTAATTTTGTCACAGTTCGGAATGTAAAACACACCGTCAAACCAATGTGCATTAATGACTGTCTCGGCAGCATCAGCAATTAATTCACGGCTCGGTAAAGAATACCGCATGCCGATATGCCCCATCGCAATTCCATCATCTACGCCGATCGTATTAAATTCAAACGGAATTCCACCTGCTTCAATAATAGCCTCTTTCACCACTTCGGCAAACTCACGTAAATGGACGTGTCCTGGAATAATATCAATGTACGAGTTACACACACCGATAAACGGTTTATCCAAATCTCGCGGCTTTACTTTTCCTGTCGCATATAAAAGACTCCGATGTGGCGCACGGTCAATACCGACTTTGATCATATTACTTCTCATTTCAACACTCACCTTTACCTTAAAGTATTAAATGTATTTTAAATTGTTCGTTGTCTACTGTCAATAACGTTGTACGTCATCTAAAGTATTTTTTTATGTATATTATCGTTCGATACCTAAATATTCCATTGCGTGTAAAATATGAATTTTCATCGCGCTTTTTGCCCCTTCAGCATTTCGCGCTTGCATAAACTCCATAATTAATCGATGATCACTGATCGTATGTTTCGTTACTAATTCGTTCTCTTGCGATAAAATGACTCCTTTATTAATCGCTTGAAAGATGACAGGCATCAACTTGTCCATAAATTCATTATGAGTCGCTTGAGCAATCGATTGATGAAATTTCTGTTCCACTTCTGTCCGATCTTCATTGTTTAAAATTTTTTCTTCTATTTGTTTTCCATAGTCTAAAATACGCTTTAATTCTGCATCCGTCGCTCGTAACGTCGCATAATAAGCCGCTTCTGGCTCGAATATGAGTCGTATTTCATACAAGTCTCGCGCATCAATTTTCACGTTTGATAAATCGGATAAAGATTTCATATGTTTTACTTCGATATTTTCTTTGACGTACGTCCCTTTCCCTCTTTTAATTTCTAATATATTGTTCGTCACTAAAATTCTAATCGCTTCGCGGAGTGTCGTTCTACTAACATTCAGTCTTTCAGATAGCTCAATTTCATTCGGAAGTTTATCTCCCGGTTGAAACCTTTTTTCGATCGTAATCATCGATAAAATTTCATCGGCAACACGATCCGATAATCTTTTATTTCGATTCATCTTCAAACTCCATCTCTATTTTCTTTACAGTATAACATAATTAGTTGTCTATCAACAATATAGTTGTATGCTCACTTAAACATTTCCTCTTATGATACAATAATCATAGTGAATTAGAAAGAGGTATGAAACAATGAAATGCGGAGCGAAATGTTTTCTTGTAGAAATTGAAAAAGATGGTATCACACAACAAATTCCTGTCAATGCAAGAACGCCTATTGCCGCTAGAAAAGTAATACGCAATGAACTCGGTCAAAAACGAAAATAATTCGTGTCACAAAGAATGAGATCTGTTAAGAGAATCATATTCGAAGCCTTAACAGGTCTTACGTATTAACGTGGAGAGTAAGTAACTAACTGTTCTACTGGATAATGATATTCAATCTCCTCGTCAAATTCGACATAATTTAAATATACCATTAACAGTAAATACCTTTTCCCTGTTTCAGGATCACTAAGTATGAGGTGATCTCGCCCTGCCGCTTCTATCACTCCACGGAACTCTCTCATTCGGTCTTCCCCATCGAAAGTCATGAAAACAGTCGCGTGTTTTCCTCTATTTAAACGAAGAATATTTTCTATAAACGATTGTTCCAAAGGCAACTGATCGGCATCGGCTAGATTCATCATTCCCATTTGTCCAGTACCTGCACCTTGAGCGATTGTTGGTGTCAGCGGTGTAGGAGATGGACTAGTCGGCATTTGGCCTACTTGGTAACCTTGATACTGTGGCATCATATTTCCTGGAAAAAATGGTTGTTGACAAGTACAAAAGTACATGGAAATTCCTCCTTAAAACGTGTTGTAAACATCCGCACAATCATATACAGTCGGTTGATAAAAACAATGCGATTTATAACGCCCAGCATTCCACTGATTATACCACTGAGCTGGACAAGCGCCAGCAGGCATAAAAAACCATAATGATAATTCTGCTGGATGGTAGCGATTCCCTCTAATCACTTCTCTCGCTAAACGAATTTCATTTTCTCGCGCTCTTTGATAAAAGTAACCTTTCTGCGTCGCTTCAAAGCCGCCTGGTGATTGAAAAACCATATCACGTATCGTTCGTAATTTGCGTAAAATCTAAACAATTACTTCTTACTCGATTAATTCCTACGTTGCCTACCATTAGCATTCCTAAATCCCCGTCTCCTTCTGCTTCTGCTCGCATGAGTCTTGCTAACAATTTTACATCTTCTTCCGTCGCTTGAACGACAGCCACTACATTCACCTCCTAATGACTATGCTATTATCCGATAGTTGAATTAGTAATTTGTCCAAGTATAAAAAGATTTTTTCTTCTGTTTGTACATCAATTTATTTAAAAAACAAAATCTCTCCTTGTTACCAAGAAGAGATCTCTCATGACATATTCAAGTCCCACAATAAGTTACGTATGGGCCGACTGGTATCGGATCTTTATTGTATTCGATTTGTTCGTCACTATGTTCAAAAGGGTTTGATAACAGCGACATAAGTGTTTCTAACGGTTGAAAATCATTTTTTTCGACTGCTGCTTCTAACGCTTCCTCGACACGATGGTTTCTCGGAATGACTGCTGGATTATGTCGATACATTAGTTCTCGACTTTCATCTAACGACATATTTTGCGACTTACGCCGATTGTTCCACCGTTCGTACCACTGTTTAAATTCTTGTGATTGGAATAAAACTGCTCCTTCCAATTTATTGTAAGTTAAGGAGAGAAACGTATTCGTAAAATCTGCTTCATACTTTTTCATCGCTTGAAGTAATTCATCGATCAATGTTTCGTCGTCCTCTTCTTCTTCAACAAGACCTAGCTTTGCACGCATTCCATTCATCCAATGATCATAAAAATGATGAGGATATTGATTCAATGCTTCTTTTACTCTTGCGATCGCTGTTTTTTCATCATCATCGATTAATGGCAACAACGTTTCTGCAAAACGTGTCAGATTCCAATGAGCAATTGCTGGCTGATTACGATAACGATACCGTCCACCATGATCGATCGAACTAAACACCGTATCAGGGTCATAATAATTCATAAACGCACAAGGACCGTAGTCGATCGTTTCACCACTAATCGTCATATTATCTGTATTCATTACCCCGTGAATAAAGCCGGCGAGCATCCATTTCGCCACAAGTTCTGCTTGACGTTTCATTACAGCTTCGAGCAATTCAACATAAGGGTTATCTTTTTCTTTTAAATAAGGATAATGGCGATCAATTGTATAATCAGCAAGCTCCCTCAATTCTTCTTCTGTGCCGTAGACAGCAGCATATTGAAACGTACCGACACGTATATGGCTTGAAGCAACTCGAGTTAAAATTGCCCCCATATATTCAACTTCACGAAAAACTGGTTCCCCAGTTGTAACGACAGCAAGACTCCGTGTCGTCGGAATTTGAAGTCCATTCATCGCTTCGCTAATAATATACTCTCGTAACATTGCCTCTAACGTTGCCCGACCATCGCCTCCGCGGGAATAAGACGTCCTTCCAGCACCTTTCAATTGAATATCGAAACGTTCACCTTGAGTTGTGATTTGTTCCCCAAGCAAAATTGCTCTTCCGTCACCTAACATCGTAAAATGTCCAAATTGATGTCCGGCATAAGCTTGAGCAACTGGTTCTGCTCCTTTCGGCAATTCATTTCCAGCAAAAATTGCCGCTCCTGTTTTCGCTAACGACACACTTAAACCTAACCGTTGTGCCAATTTTTCATTAAACGTGACAATCTCTGGTTTTTCAACAGGCTCAGGCTTCGTTACCGTATAGAAAAAATCCGATAAATTTACGTAACTATTATCAAAATTCCAGCCATTTTGGTTGTACGACACGGAATCACCCTTTCATATGACAATTGTATTGCCTCTATCATAGCATGGATTTTCTACCTATAGATATACGAAAATACCATTCAGAAAATTTTCAAACAAAAAAGTCCTCGGCGTTTCCATTCACCGAGGCAAAAGATTCAGTTATACTAATATGATCCACAAAATCATCGTGACGATGATCGTCGTAATCCCTTGAAGCAAAGTCGCCATCGTTTGACCTTTATACGCATCTTGTACGGTCATGCCACTGAATTGAGTAACGACCCAAAAGTAGCTGTCGTTCACGTGGCTTACGATCATCGCTCCAGCTCCAATTGCCATAATAACAAGTGCTAGTGGTACTGCTCCTTCTATTCCAACGACTGGAAGTACCGGCGCGATTAATGAAGAAGTGATCAGTAAAGCTGCTGTCGAAGATCCTTGAGCTGTCTTCAACGCTGCAGCGATGATAAACGGAACTAACAAGAACATCACTCCGCTATCGAAAGCTCCCAAGTTCATATTTTCAATCACTTCGGCAACACCTGAACTGGAAATGACATTCCCGAACGCTCCAGCAGCTCCGGTAATTAAAATGATCGGGGCAGCATTAACTAAACCTTGGCCAATCCATCCGGACAATGTTTCTTCACTAAAATTAGGAAGCAATAAAAATGCCGCAAGTACCCCGAGAAGCAAAGCTACAGTAGGAGAACCGAGAAATTTTAAAATATTAAATAACGTTGTATCTTCTTCGCCAAAAATGGACGTAAAAGAACCGATACCGATTAATACTAACGGAAGAACGATCGGCAAAAATGATTTGAAAGTCGACGGCATTTCACCGAACGATTTTACGAGTTCTTCATAATCAAGCTGTTCACTTTGTTCATCTTCTTTCACTTTTATGTTTGTCGCCACTTTCACTGCCCAGAAATATCCTACGATCGCAGTCGGTATCGCGACGATCAGACCGATTAAGATGACAGTACCTAAATAATTTTCTGCTCCAATATTTCCTGCTGCACCCATCGGACCTGGACCCGGAACGACTAACGTATGTGTAGCGTAAAGGCCTGTCGATAAAGCAATTGCCATCGAAGCGATCGCTACTTTCGCTCGTTTTGCAAGTGCTTTCTTCAAACCGGATAAAATGACGTAACCTGAGTCACAAAAGACTGGGATGGAAACGATATATCCGATTATCGACATCGCTAATTGCGGACGTTTTTCACCTATCAGTCTTAAGACAACTTCTGCCATGCGATACGCTGCACCTGATTTTTCCAAAATTACACCGATGATCGTACCGGCAACGATTACAATTCCTATACTTTTCATGATGTTACCGAAACCTTCGTTGACATTTTCAACGACATCTAGTAAAGGCATTCCTGAAAAAATCCCCATTAAAAACGTACCAAATAATAAAGATAAAAACGGATGAAGCTTAAAAACAGCTGTCAATATGACGATGATCACAACGACAAGCGCGATAATTGCAAATAACATGTTTTTCACTCCTATCTTGAAAAATAATTGTTAATCACGTGAGACGTTTTTCTTCTAAGCAATTCAGCTGCATGTTTGATCGATTGTTCTTTTGACACCGTGCCATCAGCTATTGCGTGAATTTCAGTAAATATTCGCCGTAAGTTCTGTTTACTGTTTTCATCGACAGTGCCAGAAATTAAAATGACTGGTTTTTCCACTTCTTTCGCTACCTTCGCTATTCCATACGGAGCTTTTCCAGACAATGTTTGCGTATCCGTTTTTCCTTCACCTGTGATGACGAGATCCGCATCTTTTAAATGTTGATGAAACGAAATTGCTTCCAACACAACTTGAATTCCATCTTTTATTTCGGATGGAAAGAAAGCTAGCAACGCTCCCCCAACTCCACCAGCGGCACCTGCTCCTTTTTCATCATGTAAAGAAATTCCTGTTTTTTCTTTTACAATATTTGCAAAATTCGTTAAACTTTCATCGAGTTTCTGTACCATTTCACTGGTTGCCCCTTTTTGCGGTCCGAACACAGCAGATGCACCGCTAGGGCCTATCAGAGGATTTTGTACATCTGAAGCGATCAGGAATTCGCTTTCATTGATACGTTGATCAAATTGAGAAGAATCGATTTCTGCTAAATCAGCTAAAGAACCTCCGCCTTGTCGCAATTCATCCCCATTTCGATCGAGAAATTTCATCCCGAGTGCACGTAACATTCCGGTACCTGCATCATTCGTAGCACTGCCGCCGAGTCCAATAATAAATTTTCGATAACCGGCATCGAGTGCATGACGAATTAATTCACCTGTACCGTATGTTGAAGTGATGAGTGGATTTCTTTCAATTTTTTCTAACAGCATCAATCCTGAAGCTTCAGCAATTTCAATGACACATGTTTCTTTATCGCCTAATACGCCATAACAAGCTTCTATTTTTCTGCCTAGAGGGTCTTGAACGATACAAGTAACTAGCTTGCCATTCGTTGCACTAACCAAACTTCGCATCGTTCCTTCTCCACCATCTGCTACTGGAAGTAGTATCGCATTGATCGAAGGATCGTAATCTTTTATTCCTGCCGACATTGCTTCAGCCGCTTCTTGCGCAGTTAATGTTCCTTTAAATGAATCTGGTGCTACAATCATGTTCAAATTTATCACCTCGTTCAAACGCTTACATTAAGTATAATGACAACTTTCGGAAAAGTCATTATACTTAATGTATAATTATATGTATAATAATTAGTATTCTTTTATACTTCGAGGTGTGGATAATGATTACAAAACAATTGGCGGAAGAAATCGTAGAGTTGACGATGGTGAAACTACATCACAATATAAACGTCATGGATACGAACGGAGTCATTTTGGCGTCCGGCGAAAAGATAAGAATTGGAAAATTGCATGAAGGGGCGGCATATGTCGCAAAAACAGGAGAAATTTTGCGGATTACAGAAGACAATATCAATCAATTTCCGGGAACGAAAACCGGAATCAATATGCCAATACACTTTCAACAGCAATTGGTTGGAGTGATCGGAATTACCGGAAATCCAAATGAAATTGAAAAAATGGCAAATTTACTACAATTGACGACGGAAATGATGGTGCATCAGTCGTTAGTCACGACACAAGTCGAATGGAAAAGAAAAATGAAAGAACTCGTTTTTGAAGAACTGACGATAAGTGATTCGATATCAACTGTATTGATGGAAAGACTTCGATTTTTAAGGTTTAAAAATACTGCTCCTTTTACCGTCATTTTAGTTTCAGCGGATGAATTTCTGCCTTCTTCTCGTCGTGTCATCGAACAATTAGAAGAGCAGTTTCGTAAAGATTCTGCACTTGTCGGCCATTCCAAGTTAAATCGATTATTCATTTTAGTGTCAGGAATGGATGAAAAGAAGTTAAAACGGAAATTTTCTTTTATCATTAACATGCTGTTCCGTACGAATCCTACTGTCAAAATTGGCGTCGGATATTCTGTACATTCACTGAATGATATTCACTATTCATATATTACTGCCGAAAACGCATTGGAATTTGGCTACAAAGAAAAACGGCTCGTTTATTTTGAAGACATTGAATTAATTTTCCTATTACGAAAAAATCCGAAATTTGAAACAGAAAGATTTTCCAAAAGGGTTTTAAATGGATTGAATGATTCTCTGATCCACACATTATCCATTTTTTTCGACTGTAGTATGAATGTAACCGATTCGGCTGCCATATTAAAAATCCATCGTCATACGATGACGTATCGATTACGCAAAATTAAGGAACTGACCGGTTATGATCCAACCAATTTCCAAGATGCCGTCCAACTACATATTGCGATATTACTTCATGATCGATAAAAAAGAGGTAAGCCGATTGACTTACCTCTCTGTTCTTATTTACGCTTGCCCTTTCTTTACCCATGCTACGACGATGTTTCACAAAATTCGTATTTCTCTATTTCGAGGTATTTGTCGACAAGAAACCAGTGTCGGTGTCTACCAATTAATTAAAAGTATTTTTCCTGTGGATGACCAACGATTGCTGTAATATGGTGGATCCCTATTGTCTGTTTATTCATTCAATATTCCTCCTTTACATTAATACGATTTAATGTATTCTTAATTCGAAATAATAGGGTGAAAAATTACACTCTTTCACCAAAATATCCTAATTTCTAACAACTCAATGACTGTCTTTTTCCCTCACCGTCAAACCTGCACATAGTTGATGCATCGCTTTTTTTATGCTTCGGAATAACTTCATCCATAAATTTCTTTCCTTGCTCCGTTATTCCCGCATAAATCATTCGACGACCTTTTGAACACGGTCTTCTCTCGAGGAAACCTTTCTCTTCTAACTTATCTACCACATACGTAATGCTTCTAGCAATCAACACTTTTTCACCGATTTTTTGGATTGGTTGATCACCTTTATGGTAAATATATTCGAGTACGGCAAATTCTGTCGGATTCAACCTTAAACATTTCATATTTTCATCAACACGCTTTTTAATCGCGGTCGATGCTCTCGTCAGAGATATCCTCTTCTTGTTGTCTCAAATGTTTGTCCATCACAACCATTCCTTTGAATTATTTCGAATTCGGGATAATAATATTATTTATTTTTTTACATGTCAATGACTTTGCATCTGTTATATAGTTTGGTGATATCTCATTTATTCGGTCATTTCAATGCATTTCATGGTTACAAACACACATTGATGTTATGATAGAAATATGATTGGATAAAAGGTGAATTTCGACATGAACAAATCGTCAAGGAAAATCGGCTTTATTCTTGTCATTTTCGGTGCAACATTTTGGGGAGTAAGTGGAACCGCTTCGCAAAAGGTGTTCCAACAATTAGGAATTGAAGTCAATTGGCTCGTTACGACTAGATTGCTTATCGCAGGGGTGTTGCTTTTAACCGTCGTTTACTTTAGAAAAGGCTACCAACATGTTTTTCATCTTTGGAAAAATCCACGCGTCGCTCTCCAACTGATTATTTTTGGTATTTTCGGCATGTTGGCTGTCCAGTATACTTATATGGCTTCCATCAACGACGGGAATGCTGCGGTCGCAACGTTATTGCAATATTTATCTCCTGTCATGATTATTAGTTACCTAGTATTAAGCGGAAAATCAAAGTTGACACAGCAAGATGCCATCACCGTAACGTTAGCTTTGGTCGGTTGCTTTTTCTTGCTGACAAATGGCTCGATATCGAAACTGTCTGTCCCATTAAGCGCCATCATTTGGGGTGTGTTATCAGGAGTGTCATTAGCATTTTATACACTTTATGCTGTCCATCTTTTAACTAGATACGATTCACTAGTCATCGTCGGTTGGGCGATGGTCGTCGGGGGATTTGCTTTAAGTTTCATCCACCCTCCATGGAAAGTAACTTTTTCAACCTTCTCATATGAAACGTATTTATATTTATTTTTCATTATTATATTTGGCACGATGATCGCTTTTTGGTTTTATATTGAAAGTTTAAATAGTCTATCTCCGAAAGAAACGAGTCTATTAGGTACATTAGAACCTTTAGCCGCGGTTTTGACGACCGTATTTTGGTTAAAGGAACCGTTCGGATTTTTTCAATGGTTCGGAGCAGCCTGTATGTTAGGAATGATCGTATTTTTAGCATTACATAAAGAATCTGTTTCTAAAGAAAATTAATTCATTGGAAATCGTTTTTCAATATGTTGTGTTACTTCTGCTTTGAACGTAAAAAATCCCTTCATTGACGATCTTATTGATGAAGGGATGTAACTTTTTATGAAATTGATCTTAATAATATGACTACAAGATTCTCCCACAACTCCAAGAATTAGTCAGTCATTCTTTTACGATATATGATGATCGTAAGGAAAGATATAAATATGGTCCAAGCTAATATGATAGCTAAATGAAGCACGATATCACCAAAACTAGCACTTGCTTCTACTTCAATTGCAATCTCTTGCAATTGTAAATTCGGTAAATATGTTAACACCTTTAAAATAGGGTATCGCTCTACAAGTTCTATGATTAACGTACCTAAACCAAATATAATCATCACTGGGAAGGCAGCTACTGATGCTTCCATCACCGATTTTGTATATAAACCTATTAATGTACCTAAACCGATGTAAAAAACAGTGGAGACTAACATTGCAATGGTGACGATCCAAGTATTTTGTGGCATATAATTAAGAAAAAACGCACATAATATGATGACTACAACCGTTATTACAAAAGACAGCAAACTTTTTCCAACTAAAATTTCAGCTGTACTAGCCGGCGATAACATTAATCCACGAAGGGTATTTTTCTCTTTCTCTTCTGCGATTAAACAACTTTGTACAAAAGTAGCTGTCGTCGCAAATGCCATATTAAACAACATATATTGTAATATGACCGAATCTACCCCCATACGTCCATAAAAGGCAGCTAAAAAGGGGACGACAAATATTGAAACAGAAACGCCGATATTTCTTGAAAAATCTTTATAATCTTTTATGAAAATTGCGTTCATTCTTTTAAAAGAAAACATCATATTAATTTCCTCCCCGTTACTTCTCTAAAAATATCTGCTAAATTCGGTTCGTTTGAATGAATCGCGGCAACTTCATTTGCTTTCATCAATTGGTATAATTGATCTGCTCCATCTCTACCTGTTGGTAAAGTGATCGTTTCATCGTTTTTCAATGTGACAGATAATGTATTTTTTGCAAATCGTCTTTTTATTTTTTGTGGCTCATCAATTAACTGAATATTCCCATTACTCAAAAATGCGATTCGGTCACATAACGTTTCAGCTTCATACATATCGTGCGTCGTTAGAAAAATTGTCGTACCTTGTTCATTTAAAGTACGAAGCCCTTCATATATATGCAATGAATTCGCCGGATCTAATGCTGAAGTCGGTTCGTCTAAAAACAATAACTCTGGTTCATGTAAAAGGGTTCTTGCTAACGTAACCCGTTGCCTCATACCTTTGGATAACTTAACTACTTTTTTCGATTTTTCCTCTCGTAGATTAACAATTTCTAACACTTCATCGATTCTTTTCGTATTCACGTCATATAATGAACAATAAAGTTTTAAATTGTCATAAATTGTTAATCTTTCGTATAGACCACTGTTATCCGTTAAAACGCCAAATCGCTTTTGATAAGTGCTTTGTTTCAGTTTTCGATACGTTTCTCCAAATACTTTCACCTCTCCCGCCGTCGGGTTTAATTGACCTGTTAAAATTTTAATCGTTGTCGTTTTTCCTGCACCGCTCGGTCCAAGAAAACCAAATATTTCTCCTTTTTCCACTTTGAAATTTACATCGTGAAGTACTTTTTCATTTCTAAACATTTTCTCTAAATTTTCTACTTCAATGATGTTCGCCATGTTCATCCTCCTTGCACGCAAGCGTCGTTCTGATTTTTAGATTACTGGAAGAGGATGAACAGTGCATTATTATTTCTATCAAAAGAGAAATACGTCGATGAATGGAGTAAAATCACCGTTTATTGGAGCATCTTTTTCTCAATCATTTTAGACATGTTATGATTATTTCCGGGGAAATAATACATTTATATCCCCATCATCTCTTTTAATTCTGACATTTTCGTCTTCGATAAAGGAATGGACGACTTTTCTCTATTTTCTAACACGAGACTATAACTATTTCTCGACCATGTGATCACTTCTCTTACCTTTTGTAAATTGACGATGTATGATCGATGGCAACGAAAAAAACCAAACGGTATTAATCGTTCTTCTAACTTTTGTAACGTTAAATTACACGGAAACGATTCACCATGCACAAATAAATATGTTTGTCCATCAATACTTTCAATATAATCAATTTCGGGAGGATGAAATAATACGATTTTATCATTTACTTTCGATGGAATTTTATCAAATGAAATTTGTTTTACATCTTCAACATCATCTCCATTGTCAGAGATTTCTGAATCCATTTGTACTTTTGTTAGACCTCGATCATTTAATTTAAACACTTGATCAGCTGCCGTAACTGCACTTTCTAGATTGCCAGTTAAAATTAAGATCGTTTTTCCCAATTTACGGAGATGTTCTAATAACGAAAGGTAAATACGCCTTGATTCTAAATCTAAATTTTGATCCGGTTCTTCCAACACGAATACTTCTCGATTTTGAAGCGTAAGGCAAGCTAGTTGTACTCGTTTCTTTTCTGAATAAGATAATCTGCTAATTTTTGTCCTTTTTTTCTCGTTTAGTTGTAGCATCTCTAATATAGTTTCGACAGATACGTCTGAATCGAATAAATTTTTTGTGAATTTCAATATTTCTTCGATAGTCAATCGTTCGTATAAATCTATTTCTAATGAAAAAAAGCTGATATGTTGTCGAACGTTCAATTCTTCCTCATCAAAGCGAATTTCTCCGTGAGATAGACTAGTTCTTCCGAGTAAAATATTTAGTAGTGCATTTTTAATATTCACGTCTGTATCAATCGCGGCAACTTGCCCTTTTTCCACTGTCATAGAAAACGCCGGAAAGACTAACATACCATTTACACGTTTTTCCGCATCGATAAATTGCAAAGCCATGAAAAAATCCTCTTTTCTTCCAATTTATATTTGTATTATAACAAACTAGAAACAGTATTTTACGTAACCTTACTTTCTATTTGTAAATAAAAGATGAAATGTTAATTGAACGGGAATCTAATTGGATAAACAACATGAAAGGAGAATATGAATGGCTAGTTTAGCAAAATAAAGTGGCAATCGTTATATGTGCCGATTCTACTATCGGAGTAGCAACAACGGAAACGATTTGCGAAAGAAGGTGCAAAACTAAAACTTGTAGATATAAGTAAAACAAATAAAACGAGAAATTGAACAAGCTGGCTAGGAAGCCGAAAATATTACCTAAGATATTTCAATAGAACAGACAGCCAAGATGCAAACAGTTAGTGGATTCTTTTTTATGTGCTTTTGTAAAACGCTTCATCGATATTTACAAAATTTTAACAATTATGAAACTCGTTTTATCTATTACGTTCTTCTACTTTGAAATAAAAAAATGTGTACGATACAATGAAATGGAACGATTCTTCAATGTTTATGTTAATAAATTTTGAAAAAGGGGATGCCATTGGTTCGCTTTTTATTATATTTACTCGTCTTTATTTCTTTCACCGATCTTTTTGCACAATTACCAATTACGAGCACTTATGCGAAAAGTTTACATGCAACGACTGGGTTTATCGGTTTTATCGTCGGGGCTTATTCGTTATCTAATTTATTTAGTAACGTGCTAGCCGGGCATTTCGTTGACAAAAATGGTCCAAAAAAAGTAATGCTAGCCGGTTTTCTCGTCAATGGAATGATATTATTTTTATATTCTGTCGTTACATCACCACTTCAACTATTAATGATCCGATTTTTAAATGGAATTACAGCTGGGGTTATTACACCGGCAGCTTTTACATATATCTCCTTAAATAATAAAAGTGAAAAAGGTGGGCAAGAGATGGCCTACTCTGGCGCTGCCGTCGGTTTAGCTGCGATTGGAGGTCCGGCATTCAGTGGAATTGTATCCTCTTCGTTTAGTTACGAAATAGTTTACATTATTTTAGCAATTCTCATGACGCTTGGCGCTATATTAACAATGATGTTAAAACCGCTCAAACAAGAACTTAAAACTGACGAGAAAATAGAAAAATCGACCATTCCGGATTATTTCCCTTTACTTAAAAATAAAGGGTTAATTCTCGGATTTACTGGAGCATTATCATTAGCCGCTTCACAAGGGGTATTAGCTTATATGCTACCTCTTAAGGTGAGTGCTTTAGAAATGGAAACACATATTAGCGGTATGTTAATAAGTATCTTCGGTATTGTTGCGATTATATTTTTCGTATTACCGACAAATCGAGTATTTGATAGAGGTCGAAATGAGATCATTCTAGCAGTCGGACTATTAGTAAGTGCTGTTTCGCAAACGATGTCTAGTATTGTAGAGACGTTGCCTTTATTAATTACGAGTATGTGTATATACGGTGTTGGCTTTGCATTCATTTTCCCATCGATGAGTTCCTTAATTTCAAAATACTCACCACCTAATATGCGTGGAAAAGCTTTCGGATTGTTTTACGGTTTCTTTTCGATCGGTTCTTTTTTAGGATCATCGATTACCGGTATGTTTTCCTTAAATCCTAATCAAGGGTTTTTTAGCATCGCTATCTATTTAGTTCTTATTAGTTCGATTATATTAATAACCGCAAAAAAATCACCGCCACAACCAACTAACACTTAAAAAAACCGTTGATTTCGGCTTCATTTTTGTACTATCGCCGTATCAACGGTCTTTATTTTTTTACAATACCTTCTCTAAAAAGTCGCGCGTTCTCTGTTCTTTCGGCGCGCCAAAAATTTCTTCAGGTGTTCCTTCTTCGACTAAGTAACCTTCGTCCATAAATAAAATGCGATCGCCTACTTCTCTTGCAAACCCCATCTCGTGGGTGACGACAACCATCGTCATCCCTTCATGGGCAAGATCTTTCATAACATTTAACACTTCTTTTACCATTTCAGGGTCAAGTGCGGATGTCGGTTCATCAAAAAGCATCACTTGCGGATTCATCGCTAGTGCCCTTGCAATCGCGACACGTTGTTGCTGTCCACCTGAAAGTTCGTCCGGATAATTATTTTCCTTTCCGCTTAGACCAACTTTTGCGAGCAACTCGCGTGCTAACTGTTCGCTTTCTTTCTTACTTTTTTTCAAAACTTTTATTGGTCCGATCGTAATATTATCGATAATCGTCAAGTGCTTAAATAAATTAAATTGTTGGAAACACATACCGACACGTTGACGTAACTTGTGAATATTGGTTTTCGGATCAGTCAATTCAACACCAGCAATCTCAATTTTACCGCTCGTTGGTTGTTCAAGACCATTTAAACACCGGAGGAACGTACTTTTACCACTCCCTGAAGGACCGATGACAACTACGACTTCCTTGTTGTCAACATGCGTAGAAATGCCTTTTAAAACATCCAAGTCCCCAAATGATTTGTGGAGATTTTCAACGTTTATCAAGTTCCATCTTCCTCTCTAGATAGCCAGCGAATTTCGAAATTGAATAAATGACGATGAAGTATAGTACAGCGATTAACGTCCAAATCATAAACGGTTCAAACGTCGTTGAAATAATGATTTGCCCTCGATACACTAATTCAACAATTCCGATTGGAGCAAGTAAAGAAGTATCCTTTACTGTTTGTGCGGATTGGTTGACGAGTGGAGGAATCATCCGTTTAAATGCCTGTGGTAAGACGATATAACGCATCGTTTGCGCACCTGTCATACCGATACTTGCCGCAGCTTCTTTTTGACCGCGGTCAACACCTAAAATTCCTGCTCTTATAATTTCAGAAATGTAAGCACCTTCATGAAGTGCAAGCGTTAATGTTGCAGCCATAATTGGATAAAAAGTTTGTCCAAACCATTCGTTTAACGGCAAAATACCAGTTAACCCGAATACGACGAAAAACAACTGTACTAATAGTGGAGTTGAACGAAAAACTTCCACATACGCTTTTGAAATCCATTGTAAAATTTTAAATCGAGAAAGTCTCATTAATGCAGAAATTAAACCGAAAATAATTGCAAAAAATACTGCTGCAATCGAATAGTAAATCGTTAGTTTCAGTCCGTTCATGATTTGCGGAAAATTATTTATTATAACTTCCAAGGGAAACACTTCCTTCTTATGCTATTCATTTATCCCACTTATGATTGTTAATTGTGAAATTATAAAAAAATTAACATAAAGAAATCGGTATAAAAACCGATTTCTTTATCACTAACATTTACTTACGTATTTCATTTTATTCATTAGTGACTAAAGCTTCTTCAGGTGGTATAACACCTTCAATTAATCCGTTCTTTTCACCATTTAAATGTTCATCGAATAATGCTTCATATTCACCGTTTTCTTGCAACTTCTTAAGACCGTTATTCACTTTTTCAAGTAATTCTGGTTTGTCAGGATTTACAGCGATTCCATAGTATTCACCATTTAAAATTTCCCCAACGATTACTGCATCTGTATCTTGTGTTTGAATATAGTTAATGTTCGATGGGTTATCATATAAAATTGCGTCAATTCCACCATTTTCCAATGCTGTATAAGCCGTACTAATGTCTGCATACTGTTTAATATTTGATTCGTTGAAACCATTTTGAATTAAATAATTGTACGAAGACGTTCCTTTTTGAATGCCGACTAATTTTCCATCTAAGTCTTCATAACCATTAATACCTGAATCCGGCATTGTTAAAACAGATAGTCCAGAAAGATAATATGCATTTGAAAAATCAACCGAATTCAATCTTTCTTCAGTGATCGTTATTGCACCGACAAGTATATCAACTTGTCCATTTTTTAGAGCTGGAATAAGCCCATCGAATTGCATTGTGGCAAATTCTATTTCAAAATCTTCAACTTCTGCAATTTTCTCGATAAGATCTATGTCAAAACCTACTAGTTCACCATTTTCTTCTGATTCAAATGGCGGATAAGTTGGACTAGTACCTACGCGGACAACTAACTTTTCGGAATCATCATTAGTTGCTTCTTGTGAACTTTCAGTTGATTCAGATGTGTTTTCCGCGTCATTACTTGAGTCTTCACTACCACAAGCGACTAATGTGAGAGCGATTACAAACGTGAAAATAGAAAAGAATAATTTTTTCATGATAGATCCTCCTTTTATTGTTTAAACATTGTTACTTCTCTCATTACTAAAGTGTTAAAATGTTTTGGTTTTGACAATTATCCTATCAAAATAAGTCAAATTACCTAGAAATAGTATTGATGCGCGCAAAAATTAGTTTATCAACAAATTGTTTAATCGTCAATATCAATGTTTACTTTTTTGTCATAAATTCGTCATAAAACATTGTAAAAATAGGATTAATATACCATGTAAATAATTTTCTTCCTTTTACTTTAACTTTATCCACATTGACGAACCTTTATATAAATACACTTTTTAAACCCTTTTTGAAAAGAGCAAATCGAGCAATTTTTTTCAATATTTCATATTTAACAAATATAGTACAATTTTTTTGTAAAAGATAAATGATCTTTGTATTTATTTTCTTGTTTTCTCTTTTAAAGACAAAAAATATTGAAAGATGATGTAAATATTTAAAATCAAACATTAATTGCCAAAGTAGTCGTTTTCAAAATTGTTAGAATGTCCTGTAACAATAAAAATCCTCGGACGCTTCCGTTCAAATATCCGAAGATTTCATTTAGATCACTGAATTGATTTTTTGAAACCTTATTTTTCCGAACACTCTAGTAGTTTGACAGCGGTATAAGCAAATGTTGCTACACCAGTTGACAGTAACGTATCATCAAAATTAAATTTCGGATGATGTAAACTATACACTTCTTCACCGTCTTTTTCAATCCCTAATCGAAAGTAAGTGCTCGGAACGATGAGCGAAAAATCACCAAAATCGTCTGCACCTAATGAAGGTTGATCCAGCTCTACAACTTTTTCTTTTCCCCATAATTCGATTGCAGCTTCTTCCACAATAGATGTCACTGTTTCATCGTTTAAGACAGGAGCATTGCCATCCATAAAATGAACGTCTGCTTGCGCATGGAAAACTTCCGCAATTTGTTTTGATATACGTGTAATTTCTCGTTTCAGCATCGTCCTATTTTCTTCCGTTAACGCTCGTGACGTCCCTTCTAATACGGTTTTTTCCGCAATGACATTACGCGCTGTTCCACCAGTAATTTTTCCGACATGGACAACAATCGGGTTAAGCGGATTATTCATTTTCATGACGAGATGTTCGATCGCTTGAATGATTTTCATCGCTATATTAATCGAATCGACCCCTTCATGTGGTCGCGCACTATGGCCTGACTTGCCATATACTTCAATCGTAAAATCATCACATGAAGCAGTCATACTGCCGTTTCTTATCCCGATCGAACCGAAAGGAATATATGGCCACAAATGTAATGCAACCATCCGGTCTACTTTCGGATTTTCCAGCACACCTAGTTCGATCATCCGTTTTGCCGCTCCGTCTGCTTCTTCACCTGGTTGGAAAATACAAACGACTTTCCCATTAAAATGCTTTCGATATTCGTGCAACAAACGAGCTGCACCAAGCAGAATCGTCGTATGACCGTCATGCCCACATGCATGCATGATGCCTTCGTACACGGAAGAATAAGGTTCTCCTGTTTCTTCTTTGATCGGTAATGCATCGATATCAGCTCTTAAAGCAACTGTAAATTTAGCTGATAAATTTTCTTGCTCCCCTTCAATGACCGCTTTAATCCCGGTATCTCCCACTCTTTCATATTTAATACCAAATTCCTCTAGTTTTTTTGCAATAAAGTTGCTCGTTTCATACTCTTCGAATGAAAGTTCTGGATATTTGTGCAAATGTCGTCTTATCGTAATGAATTCCTGTTGCAATTCTTCCGATCTAGCAGTAAATAAATCGCTTAAATGTTCTATGCTCAAAAAGGATCACTCCTGTCTGAAAAGCTTGTACCTATGAATTTTTCACGATTTTTTCAAAGTTGTCTAACAATCTAAATAAGAACTTTTTAGCATTCGTGAAATTTTCCTTTTCTTTCAAAAATTCCTCCGGTGACTGAGTATAAGGACCAGGTGATATTTTTTTACCAAAAAGTTCCACAATCTTTTTTATTTTTCCTTCGCTAAATTCAGGGTGAAATTGTAATCCTACGACTCGATCTTTATAAATATACGCTTGATTTTTTGTCGCTTCACTTTCAGCTAGTCTTACCGCACCATTCGGCAAGTCAAATGTGTCGCCATGGTATTGAAAGAAAGGTAATTTTTTCGATAGACCTTGAAATATATCATATTCATCTACTTTGTCAAAAAATGTTACCGGCCACCAACCAATTTCTTCATGTTGGTGAGGATATACTTTTCCGCCTAACACTTCAGCGATGAGTTGTGAGCCTAAACAAATTCCTAAAACAGCCTTGTTCGCTTCGATCGTTTCTAAAATAAATTGCTTTTCGTTTATTAACCATGGATACTCTTCTTCTTCATATGCTCCCATCATTCCACCTAAAATGATCAACATATCAAAATCAACTACATCAGGAAAGTTTGTATTTTCATAAACGTTTGTCGTCGTTACTTGATGTCCTTTCTTTTCAATCCATTCTAAAATGGTGCCTAAATCAGCGACCGAATAATTTACTAACGCATGAATATTCAATTATTTTTCACCACCATTCTATGAAGAGCTGCTATTAATACATATTAGAGTAAAGTTGTAATTCTTTATCGGTTACATATTGACAAAACTTATTCCATTCTTCTCGTTTCACTTTTATAAATTCTGTCCATATATCACGGCCGATCGTATCAGCTAAGATAGTGTTTTCTGACAATCGATCTAACGCTTCGTTTAAAGTGCGTGGCACCCATTCTATACCTCTTTCCTTTAACTCAAATTCGTTCATTTTGCTCACATCTTCATCGACTGGATCGCCTGGGTCAATTTTATTTTTAATACCATCTAATCCAGCAGCAATGAGACAAGTACTTAACAAATACGGATTACAAGTTCCATCCGCACCACGGAACTCGAATCTTCTTTCACGCCGTTTTTCTAACACCCGCACTAACACAGATCGATTTCCCATTCCGTAACAAATATGTGCAGGTGCCCACGATCCTGGTTGCATTCTTTTATAAGAATTAAAACTCGGAGCACCAATCGCAACGAGCGATTTTGCATGCTTTAATAACCCACCAATGAAATAATATGCAGTTTCTGATAAATCTAAACCACGGCGATCTGTTACATCTTTAAATAAATTTTCGCCTTGTTCATTGTACATACTAATATGTGTATGTAAGCCGCTACCAGCTAAATGTTCAAAAGGTTTCGGCATTAATGTCCCGATCATCCCATGGTCGCTTGCAATTTGTTTAAATGTATGGGCGAACGTTACTTGATCGTCGGTCGCTTTTAATGCATCTGCATGTTTTAAATTTATTTCTAATTGGCCAGGTCCGTATTCACTTGAAATTTGCACTGTTTCAACGCCCATTTTCTCTAATGTGAAGATAAAATCTTGAATAAACGCTTCTTGCACATCTACACCTACAGTAGAAAAACAATGACTTTGATCAGCAGAAACTCGTTTACCATCAACCTCTTTTAAAAGATATGCTTCTTGTTCGTATGCCATATGGAGTTTGCCGCCAAGTATTTGTTCAACTTCATTCAATAGCCGTTTTAATGCACTTCGTGGACAACCTTTCCACGGGTTTCCGTCCTCATCTACTAAATCACAAAGCATTCTTGCTGTATTTTTCCGATGTGGTAAAATAGCAAACGTGGATGGATCCGGTATCGCAAAAAAATCACCATCTTCTGCACCGTACATAGGATCTGGTATGTACGTGTCAAAGACATCAAAACTCATAATGGCCGTGCTAAAATTGATACCGTTTTCCATCGCTGCTTTTAAATTGTTTTTTCTAATCGTTCGACCACGTGTCACATTAGAGTAATCGAGATATTCAATCCTTATAAATTCAATATTGTTTTCCTCAACAATTTTTAATACATCTTCTTTCGTATAAGCTCTATTTTTTACCATCTTGATCTCTTCCTATTTATTTAAATATACATTTTCAAAATTTTTATATAAAACTAATTCGCCAATCATTTGTGCCTTTGCTACTGTCATATAATCTTTTTCAACCCATGATTGCAACACTTTTTCAAAACTTTCTTTAAATATTTGTACTGCTAACCAGTTCATTTCAGGAACTGTGAATGCATCAGATCCATACATCACTTTATTAAATGGCGCAAATTCGAACACTTGTGAAATAATTCGTTCTACACCGTGACCTGCAAATGGAATTTGTAAAGAGATATCCATATAGAGGTTTGGATAGACGCTACATAAAAATGCTGCCTCTTCCATCCAAGGATAACCGCCATGGACTAAATGGACTTTCGTATCTTTATACTTCTCTTCTCGAAGCATTCCGACTAACAGGCTTGGACTAGCTTTATGCAATAACACTTCGCCATCGCCGATTCCCGTATGGATATGCATCACTTTATTCGTGCGCGTACACTCTTCCATCGCAATATGTAAACAATAATCTCTTAATGCTTTTACCGTCGCACGATGATTTTCTTTAAAAGCATCATATTGTAAGGCAGCTTCTTTTTCATCCATCGGTCCTATTTCTAAACCACTGCGATACGCGATAATCGATTTTAATCCGACAACTCGCTTTCGTTCAAGGGCGCTTCTTAAATCGTGTCGATATGCTTCAATAAAATCAGAAAAATGATTATATTTTTCTCGTAAACGATCCATCACTGGTTCGATTCGATACACTTCCCAAGCCGGAATACCAGTGATCGCTTTAAATTTCTCTTTCGGAATCGGCGGAGTCGGGTATCCGTAGTCTATTAACAACCCTTCTAATTGTACGTCTTTAAATAATTTTTCGTATAATGTGAAAAATCTTGCGCATATTCATTTCGCTTTTCCACAACCGCTTCAATTGTCGATTCACACGAAAAAAATTTTGCTAATCGATGAATAGTCATCTGCATGTACATATTCATTCCTGGATATAACGTATCTCCATTCAAGTTTATTTTTTCCCGAAATCCCATTTTCTCACTGATAGAGATAGTTTTTCTAAAAACTCTGTTTCCGTATATGGCTTTTCATTTGGTAAAAATGGATGGTTATGAACGTCGATTGTTTTAACTGTCGATAAATCGATACTCATCATATGTCCTCCTCTTGTTGTACTGTTAAAAAATAAATCGACAAAAAGCGCTGCAGATGAAACGAAATGTATATTCTTTGTAGATGATGATAAAGTGAAAATTTTTCGTCTATTTTCTATGCTATAATATTCAAAATTATATTACAACAAATTCTAAGGTGCATTATTTTTGGAAAGCTTGACATCAAATCGGAAAATTTACTTTTTTTGATTGAAGGCTATACAGTTTGTTGATAAGGAGAGAAATCATTGAATAAAATTTTATTACACGTAGAAGGTCTTGTCGTCTTTGCATTATGTTTATATTTTTATGGATATTACGAGTTTAGTTGGTTACTATTTATCGTTTTGTTATTTGTGCCAGATATCGCGATGGTCGGTTATTTCATCAATTATAAAATTGGTGCAATAATATACAATCTCATCCATACGTATTCATTAAGTTTGATCATCGTTTTTATAGGTTTTGTTTTATCTATGCCGATCATGCTTGCAATCGGCATCATTTGGACCGCTCATATCGGGATGGACAGGATGTTTGGATTTGGACTAAAATACCCGACGTCATTTAAAGATACACATTTCGATCGAGTATAACGCGGACATTTCTCGACCTTGTAGAAGAAATTTAGTAACGTTCAAGAAGGGGGTTAAACTAATTCCTAGATAAAAAGCTTCACTATTCTTTTCCGTTATAATGAAGATAAACTAAATAACGTCAAACAGGTGGTCATCAAAAATATATCGTAATAAATCGAGTAGGAGGAGGTGATTAACCTCCGTCCTCTCACACCACCGTACGTACGGTTCGCGTATATGGCGGTTCAATTAAGATGAATAACGCAAGAATTCATAACGTTCGTGTAGACTTCTTAACCTTTGGCTTTTCCAGTAGGAGTTGCCGAGGGTTTTGTGTAGAATTGGACTGTTTGAAATACGCCAATAGCCCTTTCGACTATTGGCCCATTCGTAGGCTTTCCACGCAGGGACTCCAAGTTTAATCAGGTTACGTATTTTCGTCTTCGGTCTTTTCCATTCTTTCCATAAGCACATCCGGAGCCTTCGTCGTATCCAGCCATCCAATTCAATGAACGTGGAGTGGGTTCCTTCCCAAGTGAGTTACTACGTTTTCTGTGTTCATCATGACTGACTGAATAGAAAGGGCTATTCTCTCTTCATTGTTCGGTCCTTCCAAACCGTTCTAGACCGATTTGTACGATGACCTCTGCTGACTTCTGATGGTTCAGCTACTCCTCATGAAGTAGGTTGTGAGAGTACTTCACGTATCCATCAGACCTCCCTGGGTAAGGATGTAATCTTTCCTTCCATCTATCCGCTTCATTTACTCTGTATCACCTTCGGCAGAAAGGACTTTGTTGTCAAAGCAAACTCATCCAATGATACCTAGCCTTGTATGAAGTTCGTGTTCCTAAAGACCTAGTTTCTCAGCCCGCCTCCTTCAGATTCCGCGTCGCTACGGGCACCCTTGCGTTAAGCTAACCACTACATCTCTCTTCGTGGCTCGGGACTCTCACCCTAAAGATGACACCCATGCCAGGCGCACATGAAAAAAAGCACCGGCAAGATGCCGATGCTTATTAAAACTTTATAAAATTTTAAGTCATTTGAATCAACTTGAACCAAAATATACTCTCGAAGCGTTGATAGGAGTGCATTCCTATTAACGTTTTGAGAACTGTGGTGCACGACGAGCTTTCTTAAGACCGTATTTTTTACGTTCCTTCATTCTCGGGTCACGTGTTAAGTATCCTTCACGTTTTAAAATTGGACGATAGTCAGGGTCCGCTTCAAGTAAAGCGCGAGCTATTCCGTGACGTACCGCTCCTGCTTGACCAGTATATCCACCACCACGAACGTTCGCAATGACATCATACGTACCTTCTGTTTCTGTTGCAACGAGTGGTTGTTTTAAAATTAGTCTTTGCGTTTCATATGGGAAATACTCTTCTGCATCTCGATTGTTTATCATTACACGGCCAGATCCCGGTACTAAACGTACGCGTGCAGTAGACTTTTTACGGCGACCTGTCCCATAATATTGTACTTGTGCCAATTCATTTAACCTCCTTCTTTATTAACCTTTTAGCTCATAAACTTCTGGTTTTTGTGCTTGATGCTTATGCTCTGGACCGCTGTAAACATGTAATTTCTTAAACATTTTACGTCCGAGAGGGCCTTTCGGAAGCATCCCTTTTACTGCAAGTTCGATCATTCTTTCTGGTTGTTTCTGCTTCATTTCGAGAGCCGTACGTTCTTTTAATCCACCTGGATAACCAGAATGGCGGTAATATTTTTTATCATGTAGTTTATTTCCAGTCAACTCAATTTTTTCAGCATTCACAATAATGACATGGTCTCCTGTATCTACATGTGGCGTATATGTCGGCTTATGCTTGCCACGAAGAAGTGTCGCAACTTCAGAAGCAAGACGACCTAGTCTCTTACCTTCCGCATCGACGACATACCACTTGCGTTCAACAGTACTATCATTCGCCATGAAAGTCGTGCGCATATTTTTTCCCTCCAAAATTTCATACTCATACGTAAATTTTCAACACATCTATATTCACACAATTAGTTTCCGGGGCTAATTATGGAAATAAATAAATTTGCCATACACCATAGTATCGGAATATAGCGTACAAGTCAAGCGAAATCTACATTTCCTGCACGTTTTAATACGTCACTTTCCATAGAAATAGCCCTTGTGGCGGCATCGTTTTTCCTGCAAAAGAACGATCTTTTTTTTGTAAAATTTCTTCAATGTCGCTAGGATTCAATGTTCCTTTACCGACATCTAATAAAGCACCGACAATAATACGCACCATATTATATAAAAATCCATTTCCACGTAAAGTAAATACGATTTTATCATGTTCCTTTAGGCAACTCACTTCGTATAATGTACGTACTTTACTACCTTTTACAGTAGAGCGCGCCGAACTAAACGAAGTGAAATCGTGCGTTCCTTCCAACAACTTGCAAGCTTCTTTTATCGCTTTTAAATCGAATGGAAAAGGATCGAAATACGTAAAATTTCTCTGAAACAGATCAGGCTCACTACTATTTAATACGAAATAACGATATTCTTTTTCTTTCGCATCGTAACGAGCATGAAAAGAAGGCTTGACATATTCTACCTTATGGACGTATATATCATCAGGTAGTTGTGCATTCATAGCTTTTTTCCAATTCTCTATCGGGATAGTCAAGTCTGTTTCTACATGAAAAACTTGTCCACGGGCATGGACGCCTGCATCTGTTCTCCCTGAAAGAACGATCCTCTTCTCGTTACCTTTGTGCATTTTCGTAAGTACGTTTTCAATTTCTCGTTGGACGGTACGTTTATTCGGTTGAATTTGCGAACCTGAAAAATTTGTTCCGTCGTAAGTAATTGTACATTTTAATTTCTTCATGTTTTGTACCTACCTTTAATTACGCACGATAAACAACGTTACTACGACAGCTAAAAATATGATAAATACGACGAAGTCCTTCATATGATATTTTAATTCTCTCAGTTTCGTCCGCCCTTCGCCGCCTTGATAGCCTCTTGCTTCCATCGCCATCGCAAGCTCTTCAGCTCGTTTAAACGCACTAACAAATAACGGGACTAATAACGGGATAATCGCTTTAATCCGTTCTTTTACCGGCCCTGTTCGATAGTCTACTCCTCGAGAAGCTTGCGCTTTTGAAATTTTGTCGGTCTCTTGCATTAACGTCGGGATAAACCTTAACGATATCGACATCATTAAAGCTAGCTCATGGACAGGAAATTTAAACTTCCTTAACGGCTGCAATAAGTTTTCTATCGCATCCGTTATTTCTATCGGTGTCGTCGTCAACGTTAATAGCGACGTCATTAACACGAGTAAAAATAACCGTAAGGAAATGACTAATCCTTGAATAATCCCGCCCTTATGAATGTTGATTGAAAAAATTTCAAATAAAACCGGTCCTTCTTTCGTCAAAAAAAAGTGCAATAAAAATGTAAAAGTAACTAAAATCCAAATGGGCGTTAGTCCTTTTAAAATAAACCGAATTGGAATAAACGTGATGATGACGCTGAAAAATACGAATAACGTCAATAAACTATAACTTAATAAGTTATTTGCAAAAAAAACGATGATGACAAAACAGAATATAACGATAATTTTCGTCCTCGGGTCAAGTCGATGGATGAATGAATTACCTGGTACGTATTGGCCGATAATCATCGAATTGCTCATTTTTAAGTATACTCCTTATAACGACTGTTTAATTTTCAGCGCAATTTCTTGAATCGATTGTTTTTTTAGTGGAATGTTGCTACCAAATTTTTTATTGTATCGTTTCAAAAATTGAATCGACTCTGGAATGAGTAACTGCACTTCTTTAATTTTTTCTTCTTGACGAAAGATTTCTTCTGGTGTACCTTCCATAAACTTTTCGCCTTTATTTAAAATAATGATATAGTCGGCATAATTAAGCGCATCTTCCATACTATGGGTGACGAGAATCGTCGTGATCTTTTCTTGTTGATGGATTTGATAAAACATATCCATCATTTCTTTCTGTCCCCTTGGGTCAAGACCGGCCGTCGGCTCATCCAACACGTAAACTTCCGGTTTTGTCACGAGTACACCAGCAATCGCTACTCGGCGCATCTGCCCGCCACTTAGTTCTAACGGTGAGCGGGACAAAATTTCTTCCGTTAAGCCGACTTGTGGGAGGATCTCTCTTATCCGTTTTGCAATCGTTTCCTTTTCCACACCGAAATTTTCCGGTCCGAATGCAATATCTTTTTCGACCGTTTCTTCAAATAATTGGTGTTCTGGATATTGAAAAACGACTCCTACTTTACTTCTAAGTTGTTTCATATCTTTTAATTTTTCTTCACTTGATATAGTGTAAGGACCGACTTTCACCTCTCCTTTAGTCGGTGCTAATAGCCCGTTTAAATGTTGAATTAACGTAGATTTTCCTGATCCCGTATGGCCGATAATGGCTACGAATGTGCCTGATGGAATGTGAAATGATATATTTTTTAACGCTTGATGGGCAAACGGTGTATTCGGTTGATATATATAACTTACGTTTTTGAATGTAATGTCCATAATTCCTCCAATAATTCATCGATACTAATTGGTTCGCTTTTTAAAGCAATCTCTAACTTTTTTAATTCGTTTGCTAATTCCGTAATAAATGGGATATCTAAGCCTATTTTCAGCAACTCTTTACCGTTTTTTAAGATCTCTTTTGGAGTCCCTGTCGCCCAAACTTCTCCTTTATTTAATACGATGACACGATCTGTTCTAATGATTTCGTTTAGATCATGTGTAATTGTTATTAAACAAAGGTTTTTTTCTTTTTTCAGATGTTCGATTGTATTCATGATTTCTTGGCGGCCTCTAGGATCAAGCATCACTGTTGCTTCATCTAAAATTAATACTTTCGGATAAATTGCAAGTATGCCAGCGATCGCTACTCGTTGTTTTTGACCACCTGATAATCGATGTGGTTCTGTAAAACGGTATTCTGTCATTTTCACTGCTTCTAATGCAGCTTGAATTCTTTTTTTCATTTCTTCACGTTCAATACCACGATTTTCCATGCCGAACGCTACATCATCTTGAACGGTCGCGCCGACGAATTGGTTATCTGGATTTTGAAATACCATGCCGACATCTTTTCTAATATCCCAAACTGTCTCTTCCGATAACAATTTTCCATTAATCCAAATTTCCCCTTCTTGAGGAAACAATAATCCGTTCATTAATTTAGCGATCGTCGATTTTCCCGATCCGTTATGACCTATAATCGCTAATGTCTCATTTTTCTGAACAGTAAAGGAACAATTTTTTATAATCCACGGACCATCTTCACGATACCGAAAAGAAACGTTTTTAAACTCGATCAAATTTGTCATGGCGACGGGCCTCCTGCTTTTTCTCTTTCCTCATTATACATCATTCAAAGTTAACTTTGTAATATTTTAGTTAACGTAGATTTGCTTTATAAGTAAGTTTTTAAGATTCGGGAGGCGGAATATTGTATCACAATATTCTTCGGAAATGTGTTTAAACGAAAAAGGGCCGGTTTCCCTTCATCATAGAGAACCTTGCCCTTATCTGTTTATTACTCTTCGTCTTCTTCCACTAATTCGATAATTGCCATATTTGCACCGTCACCACGGCGCGGACCAAGTTTTCGTATACGTGTGTAACCACCTTGTCTATTCTCATAGCGTTCGGCAATCTCACCAAAAAGCTTTTGAAGTGCACGTTCACCATCTTCTGAAGCTTTATTGTATAAAAATGCTGCAGCTTGTCTGCGAGCATGTAAATCGCCACGTTTTCCTAGCGTAATCATTTTATCGACAGACGATCTTACCTCTTTTGCTTTTGCCTCTGTCGTTTCTACTCGTTCATGGATAATGACATCAGCTGTTAAGTTACGTAATAAAGCCATTCTATTCTCTGTAGCTCGACCTAACTTTCTTGCCATGAGTATCCCTCCTTTTCTCTCCACGACGACGATATACGATGATTAATCGTCACTGCGTAAACTTAAATCCAATTCAGCTAATTTATTTTTTACTTCATCTAGAGATTTCCGACCTAAGTTTCGCACTTTCATCATATCTTCTTCAGTCTTTTGTGTTAACTCTTGAACAGTATTGATTCCTGCTCGTTTTAAGCAGTTATACGATCTAACTGATAAATCTAACTCTTCGATCGTCATTTCTAATACTTTTTCTTTCTGGTCTTCTTCTTTTTCTACCATGATTTCAGCATTTTGCGCATCGTCCGTTAAGCTTACAAAGATGTTTAAATGCTCTGTTAAAATTTTCGCTCCTAATGAGACAGCTTCTTCCGGTCGAATACTGCCATTTGTCCACACATCGAGTGTAAGCTTATCATAGTCTGTTATTTGTCCGACACGTGTATTTTCTACTTGATACGCTACACGAGAAACTGGTGTAAAAATGGAATCAACTGGGATGACTCCAATCGGCTGATTTTCTTGTTTATTTTCTTCAGCAGTACGGTATCCACGTCCACGTTCAGCCGTTAATTTCATATACAATTTTCCGTTGCTATTTAACGTTGCAATCGGTAATTCTGGGTTTAACACTTCGACATCGCTGTCGTACGTTAAATCGCCAGCTGTAACAACACCTTCTCCTTGTGCATCCAATTCTAAAGTTTTTACATCATCTGAATAAATTTTGAGAGCTAATTTCTTTAAGTTTAAAATAATTGTTGTTACATCTTCCACTACTCCATCGAGCGTTGAAAATTCGTGAAGTGCTCCATCAATTTGAACTGATGTCACTGCAGCACCTGGAAGCGAAGATAAAAGGATACGACGTAATGAGTTCCCTAACGTAGTGCCATATCCTCTCTCAAGTGGTTCAACGACAAATTTACCAAACGAAGCATCTTCACTTATTTCCACCGCTTCAATGTTTGGTTTTTCAATTTCGATCATTATGGTAAGCCCTCCTTCAAAATAACGCCGTCTAAATTAGTGCAATATTCTAATTTAGACTTTTAAATAACTATCGTCCATTCGAACTGTACAATTTTGACAGACTCGTCAATCTATCTTCTTTCAAACTATTATACAATAAAGTAACAATAGAAAGGATAGTTCATATCATTCTAAAAACAGAATGACGGTTTCGTTACTTCATCATGTATATATATCCATTATAGACAGAGTGACAAATTCTAAACGATTAAATTACACACGACGACGTTTTGGTGGGCGACATCCGTTATGAGGCACTGGTGTGACATCACGGATTGCTGTAATTTCAAGTCCTGCAGCTTGTAACGAACGGATTGCTGCCTCTCGACCTGCACCAGGACCTTTGACAGATACTTCTAAGCTTTTCATGCTAGCTTCAAGCGCTGATTTAGCTGCTGCTTCAGCCGCCATTTGTGCTGCGAATGGAGTAGATTTACGAGAACCTTTAAATCCGAGTGCGCCTGCTGAACTCCAACCGATTGTATTACCTTGCAGATCGGTAATTGTAACGATTGTATTGTTGAAAGTTGAATGGATATGTGCAATTCCTGATTCAACCACTTTTTTCACACGACGTTTACGAGTTGTACGAGCCATGTTTACTTTACCCTCCTTTTTATCTTACTTTTTCTTTCCTGCGACTGCTTGACGTGGTCCTTTACGTGTACGTGCATTGTTTTTCGTATTTTGTCCTCTTACTGGTAAACCGCGACGATGTCTTAAACCACGATAACATCCGATATCCATTAAACGTTTAATGTTCAATGATACTTCGCGACGTAAATCTCCTTCAATCGTATAATTGTTTACTGTTTGACGGATTTTCCCTAATTCTTCTTCTGTTAAGTCACGAACACGTGTATCTTCAGAAACGCCTGCTTCTTGTAAAATTTTTTGTGATGTCGCTTTTCCGATACCGTAAATCGAAGTGAGTGCAATGACAACACGTTTATCTCTTGGGATATCTATCCCTGCAATACGAGCCATTTCGTTATTTCACCTCCAAATTGATTAGCCTTGCTTTTGTTTATGTTTAGGGTTTTCGCAAATAATCATTACTGTTCCTTTACGTCTAATTACTTTACATTTTTCACAAATTGGTTTTACTGATGCTCTTACTTTCATCTTATTACCTCCTTCAATATCGGAGCTTCATTCTATTTGTAACGGTAAGTTATCCGACCTTTAGTTAAATCGTAAGGCGATAACTCAACTGTTACTTTATCTCCTGGTAAGATGCGGATGAAGTGCATACGAATTTTTCCTGACACATGTGCTAAAACTTTATGACCGTTCTCTAATTCTACATGGAACATTGCGTTCGGTAATGTTTCCGTTACAACACCTTCAACTTCAATTACATCGTCTTTAGACACCGTACCAGTCTCCTTTCTGATCAAAATTTGACCGAAACTCGTATCTTGTTGGAGCACGTCTTACTGTCTCCAAAAGACTGATCAACTAAATATAAGTATATCCTTAAATTTCTTGTTGATTACATTCGATTGTCTTCATTTGAATCAATTTCATGCTGTCATCTTGTTGTTATTTATGATCAATTTTCGCTTGAATATCTTCAAATACTTTATCAATCGGTTGATCTCCGTTCACTGTAACTACAATTCCCAACTTCTCATAAAATTCGAGCAACGGTTTCGTTTGTTCTAAGTTAACAGCTAAACGTTTACCAACTGTTTCTTCAGTATCGTCATCACGTTGAATTAGTTTCGCATCATCTTTATCACAAATACCTTCTCGTTTTGGTGGATTATTTACAACGTGATAAGTTGCCCCACAAGTAGGACATACTCTTCGCCCTGTTAGTCTCTCTAGCAATTTTTCTTCAGGTACGTCTACATGAATGACATAATCAAGTTTTTTATTTAACTTCTCAGTAATTTGTTGTAAGGCTTCTGCTTGTGGAATTGTTCTAGGAAATCCATCGAGTAAAAAGCCTTTTTTACAGTCATCTTTACTTAACCGTTCTTCTACAATTCCATTCGTTACTTCATCCGGTACGAGCGCACCTTCATCGAGGTAACGTTTTGCTTTTTTTCCCAACTCTGTACCTTCTTTAATTGCTAGACGAAACATATCACCTGTTGAAATATGCGGTACGCCATACTTCTCACTAATTTTCTCTGCTTGTGTTCCTTTACCAGCACCAGGTAATCCCATTAAAATTAAATGCACAATTTTCTCCTCACTCTCAAGGGTTTATTAAGATCTAATAAAACCTTTATAGTGTCGTTTGACTAGTTGGCTTTCTAGTTGTTTCATCGTTTGCAGTGCGACTCCGACTACGATGAGTAAACTCGTTCCTCCGATTTGCACTGCAGTCGGTAAATTAGCAATTCCGGCTAAAATAATCGGCAAAACAGACACAGTTGCTAAAAAGATCGATCCGACAAACGTCAAACGATAAAGAACTCTCGTCAAATACGTTTCAGTATTTCTACCTGGTCGAATACCAGGTACGTAACCACTCTGTTTTTGTAAGTTTTCTGCCAGTTGCTCAGGATTCACTTGAACAAATGTATAGAAGTAAGTAAAGGCGATAATCAATATGACGTATAACACCATTCCGATCGGTTGGGTATAGTCAAAGATCATTTCGATGTAAGAAGCAACTTTACTTCCTTCCATAAAACTTGCAATCGTCCTTGGTGCAACAATAAAAGCTATTGCAAATATTACTGGTATTACTCCCGCTGCGTTTACTTTTAAAGGTAAATGGGTTGATTGACCACCAACTGGAGAACGATTTACTAATCTTTTTGCATATTGTATCGGAATTTTACGTTCCGCTTGTTGAACGTAAATGACGCCTACTGTTACTGCTAATGCAACTAAAACAATCAGCGCAACAATCACAATATTAATAAATAGATCGTCTCCTGGATTCATAAAGTATTGGCTATACAACTGTTTTATCCCGTTTGGTACTGCCGCGACAATTCCGGCAAAAATGATGATCGAAATCCCATTTCCAACCCCATGTGCCGTAATTTGTTCACCTAACCACATTAAAAAGGCAGTTCCACTAGTTAAAACAATTGCAATGACTAACATGTTTAGAAAGCCTGTTTCTTCGATTAATTGTCCACCCGCCATAGCGTTAAATCCGATCGACACAGCAATCGCTTGAATAAACGCAAGTACGATCGTTCCATATCGGGTGACTTGTGCTAATTTTTTCCGACCCATTTCACCTTGTTTTCTCCATTCAGCAAACTTCGGAACAACATCCATTTGCAACAACTGCATAATAATTGATGCAGTAATATATGGCATAATTCCTAGTGCTAGGATCGAAAAGTTTTCTAATGCCCCTCCACCGAACGTATTTAAAAATCCAAATACGTTTTGTTGATTCATGAAGTCGATCGCTTCTTTATTCGTGTAAGGGACTGGAATAAAAGTACCGATACGGAAGATGACGAGCATTAATAATGTAAAGACAATCTTTTTTCTAATATCGGCGATGCGCATGAAGTTAGAGATTGTACGAAACATTAGATCACCTCGGCTTTTCCGCCGGCTGCCTCGATCGCTTCCTTCGCTGCAGTTGAAAATTTATGAGCCTTCACGTTCAGCTTTTTATCAACTGTACCGTTCGCAAGTACTTTCACACCTGATTTCATTTTACTAATAACGCCTTCTTTTAATAACAATTCAGGTGTAATTTCTGTATTTTCATCAAAACGATTTAATTCATCTAAACTTACAATAGCATATTCTTTTCGATTTATATTCGTAAATCCTCTTTTCGGCAAACGTTGGAATAATGGTGTTTGTCCTCCTTCAAATCCAGGACGGACGCCACCGCCTGAACGTGCTTTTTGTCCTTTATGACCTCTCCCTGAAGTCTTTCCATGACCAGACGCCATTCCGCGTCCTACACGTTTACGGCTCATACGAGTTCCTTCGTTTGCTTTCAACTCATGAAGCTTCATTTAAGCGCGCCTCCTTTTACCTGTACTTCTTACAGTTCTTTTACTTCCACTAAATGTGATACGGTGTTGATCATTCCTCTAATTTGTGGTGTATCGTTATGGATCACTTTATCATTAATTTTTTTTAGTCCTAATGTTCGTACTGTTTTCACTTGATTCTCTTTTCTTCCGATAACACTGCGTTTGAGGGTGATTTCTAATTGTTTAGACACGGTCTATTCCCTCCTTTTTATCGTAAAATCTCTTCTACTGATTTACCACGTAGTCTTGCTACTTCTTCGACAGTCTTTAAGTTCTCCAATCCATTAATCGTTGCGCGAATCATATTAATCGGATTATTTGAACCTAACGACTTCGTTAAAATGTCACCGACACCAGCTAACTCTAATACCGCACGAACCGGTCCTCCAGAAATAACTCCTGTACCTTCAGCAGCTGGTTTCAATAACACTTCGCCTGCTCCGTAACGTCCGATAATTTCATGTGGGATCGTTGTTCCGACGATAGGAACTTTAATAATGTTCTTTTTCGCGTTATCGATAGCTTTTTTGATCGCTTCTGGTACTTCGAGTGCTTTACCAGTACCGAATCCAACGTGACCATTTTTGTCACCTACTACGACGACGGCAGCGAATCTAAAACGACGTCCACCTTTCACTACTTTTGCTACACGGTTAACTGTAACGACACGCTCTTCCAAATCTAATTTATTCACGTCTATTTGTTTTTTCAAAACAATTGTCCCTCCTTCTTTAATTAAAATTCTAAACCTGTTTCACGTGCTGCTTCAGCAAGAGCCTTTACACGACCATGGTATAAATAACCTCCACGGTCAAATACGACAGTTTTATAACCTTTCTCTAGTGCACGCTCTGCAATTAGTTTACCTACTGCTTTTGCAGCTTCAATATTACCAGTTGATTCTAAATTTAAGCCTTTCTCATTCGTATTCGCACTGACTAATGTAACACCTTTTTCGTCATCAATTAACTGTGCGTAAATATTTTTATTGGAGCGATATACGTTTAAACGTGGGCGGCTTTCCGTTCCACTCACTTTTTTACGTACTCGTTTATGAATTCTTTTACGAACGTAATTTTTACTAGGTTTTGTGATCACTTCGTTGCCACTCCTTTCAACCTTAAAACTTAACTTCAGCTACATTTACTTAGCTGTCTTACCTTCTTTACGACGTACGTATTCACCTTTGTAGCGAATACCTTTCCCTTTATAAGGTTCTGGTTTACGAATTGCACGAATCTTAGCAGCGACAGCACCAACTCGTTCTTTATCGATCCCTTTCACGATAATTTCTGTGTTTTTCGGCACTTCAAACTCGATGTTTTCTTCTTGTTCGATTTCTACTGGATGAGAATAACCAGCGTTTACGACTAGTTTATTTCCTTGTTTTTGTGCTCGGTAACCGACTCCAATAATTTCAAGTTCTTTCTGAAAACCTTTCGAGACACCTTCGACCATGTTGCTAATCAAGCTTCGTGTCGTACCGTGTAATGCCCGACTTTCTTTATCTTCATCTTCACGCTCTACTGTCACTACTTTATCGTCGACATTAATCTTCATTTTCTCACTAAAAGTACTGCTTAATTCACCTTTTGGACCCTTTACATAAACAGTGTTGTTATCGACTTTCACTTCAACACCTTCAGGGATTTCAATTGGTTTCAATCCAATTCGCGACATTTACTACACCTCCTAAAACTGTTAATATTACCAAATATAAGCTATTACTTCTCCACCTACTGATTGAGCACGTGCTTCCTTATCGGATAAAACACCTTTAGAAGTCGAAACGATCGCTGTACCTAGTCCGTTCAACACTTTCGGCACTTCGTCTGCTTTTGCGTAAACTCTTAAACCAGGCTTACTAATTCTCTTTAAACCTGTAATGACGCGTTCATCGTTAGGACCATACTTTAAAAAGATACGTAAAACACCTTGTTTATTATCTTCAATTACTTCATAGTCACGTATATAACCTTCTCGTTTTAAAATATCAGCTATTTCAATCTTCATTTTTGAAGCTGGTACATCTAACTTTTCATGTCGTACGGTATTTGCATTACGAATACGTGTTAACATATCCGCAATAGGGTCTGTCATAACCATACTTAATAACCTCCTTCCCTAATTTACAATTACCAACTAGCTTTTTTCACACCAGGGATTTGACCCTTGTGGGCAAGTTCACGAAAACAAATTCGGCATAACTTAAATTTGCGAATGACTGAATGTGGACGACCACAACGTTCACAACGTGTGTACTCACGCACTTTAAATTTTTGTGGACGTTTTTGTTTCGCTATCATCGATTTTTTAGCCACAAAATTTCCTCCTTGCATTTCATTACGTTCTTATTTTTGGAATGGCATTCCTAATTGTGCTAATAGTTCACGAGCTTCCTCATCTGTTTCAGATGTCGTAACGATGACGATATCCATACCTCGTACTTTGTTCACTTTATCATAATTGATTTCCGGGAAAATCAATTGTTCTTTCACACCTAATGTATAGTTACCTCTTCCGTCGAACGCTTTATTTGAAACACCTCTAAAGTCACGAACTCGCGGAAGTGCTACTCGAATTAATTTTTGTAAAAACTCATACATTCTTTCACCACGTAACGTTACTTTCGCACCGATCGGCATTCCTTCTCTTAGACGGAATCCTGCAATCGACTTTTTCGCACGAGTAATGACCGGTTTTTGTCCAGCGATTAATGTTAATTCTTCTACTGCATTATCTAACATTTTCGCATTTTGAACTGCGTCACCAACTCCCATATTGATGACAATTTTTTCGATTTTTGGTACTTGCATCACTGATTTATAATTAAATTTCTCCATCATATGTGGAACGACTTTCTCTTCGTAAATTCGTCTTAATTCATTCATTGTTTCAGCAACCTCCTTCCGCTTTATTTATCTAACGGTTCACCAGATTTTTTCGCGATTCTTACCTTTTTGCCGTCACGAATTTCATATCCAACTCTTGTCGGTTCACCAGTTTTAGGATCGATCGGCAGAACGTTTGACACGTGAATCGGCGCTTCTTGATTTAAAATTCCGCCTTGCGGGTTGTCTTGAGAAGGTTTCGCATGAATTTTCACCATGTTGACACCTTCAACAAGGACTCGTTCTTTCTTTGGGAAAACTTCTAAAATGACGCCTTCTTTTCCGCGGTCTTTACCAGATAGAACTTTTACTTTATCTCCTTTTTTCACATGCATTCTCAACGCACCTCCTGTAATGCACTAACTTAATTTGTAATCGTTTCGTTTACAATTACAACACTTCTGGAGCTAGAGATACGATTTTCATAAATTGTGCATCACGTAACTCTCGTGCTACAGGTCCAAAAATACGCGTTCCTCTTGGACTTTTATCATCACGAATAATTACTGCTGCATTTTCATCAAAACGTATATAAGATCCGTCTTTACGACGTGCTCCTGTTTTAGAACGAACGATGACTGCTTTGACGATGTCACCTTTTTTGACAACGCCTCCTGGTGTTGCTTGTTTCACTGTACAAACGACGACATCACCGATATTAGCAGTTTTCTTACCAGTCCCACCTAAAACTTTAATCGTTAACACTTCACGAGCTCCTGAGTTATCAGCTACTTTTAAACGGGTTTCTTGTTGAATCATTACGTTTACCTCCTCTCGAGAACTTCCTCAAGCGTTAAATAATGACTGCTTCTTCTACTACTTCTACTAAACGATAGCGTTTCGTTTTTGATAATGGGCGAGTTTCCATAATCCGTACGATATCGCCAACTTTAGCTACATTGTTTTCATCATGTGCTTTCAATTTCTTAGAATACTTTACACGTTTTTTATAAAGTCTGTGTACTTTATAACCTTCAACTAATACGGTGATCGTTTTATCCATTTTGTCGGAAATAACACGGCCAGTATATACTTTGCGGTTGTTACGTTCGCTCATAGCTCGTATATCCTCCTCTCAGGGTTAATTGTTCACGCTTAATTCACGTTCACGTGCAACTGTTTTTAAACGAGCAATCGTCTTTTTCACTTCTTTAATGCGAGCTGTATTTTCTAATTGACCAGTCGCTAATTGGAATCGTAAGTTAAACAATTCCTCTTTCATCGTTTTAAGTTTTTCTTCAATTTCGGCAGTGGTAAGTTCTCTAATTTCTTTAGCCTTCATTGATTTCACCACCAATTTCTTCACGTTTCACGAACTTTGTCTTAATCGGTAGCTTATGAGAGGCAAGCCTTAACGCTTCACGAGCAACTTCCTCTTCTACACCCGCTACTTCGAACAATACTTTTCCTGGCTTTACAACTGCTACCCAACCTTCAAGAGCTCCTTTACCTGAACCCATTCTCACTTCTAAAGGTTTTGCAGTATATGGTTTATCAGGGAAAATTTTAATCCATACTTTCCCTCCACGTTTCATATAACGAGTCATTGCAATACGTGCAGCTTCAATTTGACGACTAGTAATCCAAGAAGCTTCTGTAGCTTGCAATCCGTAATCTCCGAATGTTACTTCTGTTCCACCTTTAGCTTGACCTTTCATACGGCCACGGTGTTGTCTACGATATTTCACACGTTTTGGCATTAACATAACCAGTTCCCCCTTCCTTATTTTTTCGGTTTTTCTGGAAGGACTTCTCCACGATAAATCCACACTTTGACACCTAATTTTCCGTAAGTAGTGTCCGCTTCTGCGTGTGCATAATCGATGTCAGCACGCAATGTGTGTAGTGGTACTGTTCCTTCACTGTAATGTTCTGCACGAGCGATATCTGCTCCACCAAGTCGACCAGATACTTGTGTTTTAATTCCTTTCGCGCCTGCGCGCATCGTTCTTTGAATAGCTTGTTTCTGTGCACGACGGAATGAAATACGGTTTTCTAATTGACGAGCAATGTTTTCTGCTACTAATTTAGCATCTAGATCAACTTTTTTAATTTCTACGATGTTAATATGAATTCTTTTCCCTGTTAACTTCATTAAATCTTTACGTAATTTTTCAACTTCCGATCCACCTTTTCCGATGACCATTCCTGGTTTACCTGTATGGATCGTAATGTTTACTCTATTAGCAGCTCTTTCAATTTCGATCGTTGAAATTGCCGCTTGTTTTAAACGTTCTTCTAAATATTCTCTTATTTTAATATCTTCATGAAGTAGATCAGCATAATTTTTTTCAGCGTACCATCTTGATTCCCAATCTTTAATGACTCCTACGCGAAGACCAATTGGATTTATTTTTTGACCCACAGACTATCCCTCCTTCTTTTCTGAAACTACAATTGTAATATGACTCGTACGTTTATTAATTCTGCTAGCACGTCCTTGAGCACGTGGTCTATATCTTTTTAAAGTAATTCCTTCATCAACGTACGCTTCTGAAATATATAAATTGTCAGGGTCCATTTCATAATTATGTTCCGCGTTAGCAATTGCAGAGTTCAACACTTTTTCTACGATAGGCGAAGCTCCACGCTGAGTATGACGTAAAATTGCCGTTGCTTCTCCTACATCTTTTCCCCGAATGAGATCGACGACTAATCGCGCTTTGCGAGGAGCGATACGAACTTGCCTTGCTACTGCTTTAGCTGTTTTTACTTCTTCTGCCATTATGTGCGCCTCCCCTCATTAACGTTTTGTTTTTTTATCTTCACCTGCATGACCTTTAAACGTTCTAGTAGGTGCAAATTCGCCTAATTTATGACCAACCATATCTTCGGTCACATAAACTGGTACATGTTTACGTCCATCATGTACTGCAAAAGTATGACCGACAAATGATGGAAAAATAGTGGATCTTCTCGACCAAGTTTTAATGACTTGTTTTTTGTTTTCTTTGTTGAGTTTCTCTACTTTTTTAATTAAATGTTCGTCTGCAAAAGGTCCTTTCTTTAAACTACGACCCATTGTAAACCTCCTCTCGCATATGGAAAATCATTATTTTTTACGTTCGCGTACGATATACTGGTTTGACGGTTTATTTACTTTACGTGTCTTCTTACCTAACGTTGGTTTACCCCATGGTGAAACTGGTGATGGCATTCCGATAGGCGTACGACCTTCCCCTCCACCGTGTGGGTGATCTACTGGGTTCATCGCAGAACCTCTTACTGAAGGTCTTCTGCCTAACCAACGAGAACGACCAGCTTTACCGATACGTACTAACTCGTGTTCAACGTTGCCAACTTGGCCAATGGTCGCACGGCAAGTCGCTAAAATAAGACGTACTTCACCTGAAGCGAGACGTACTAATGTATATTTTCCTTCATGGCCTAAAATTTGTGCTTCTGCACCCGCTGACCTTACAAGCTGTCCTCCGCGGCCTGGTTTTAATTCGATATTATGGATCACTGTACCAACAGGAATCTTTCCTAATGGTAATGCGTTTCCTACTTTAATATCTGCGTTTTCACCTGATTCTACCGTTTGACCAACTTCAAGTCCTTTCGGTGCTAAAATATAACGTTTCTCTCCGTCTGCATAATTGATTAACGCAATGTTTGCAGAACGGTTCGGATCATATTCAATCGTGGCAACGCGTCCTGGTATTCCATCTTTGTCACGTTTGAAATCGATTAATCGATATTGACGTTTATGCCCACCACCTTGATGGCGTGTCGTAATTCTTCCTTGGTTATTTCTTCCGGCACGTTTGTTAAGCGGTCTTAATAAAGATTTTTCTGGCTTATCTGTCGTGATTTCAGAAAAATCGAGTACTGACATATTTCTTGTGCCGTTCGTTGTACCTTTTACCTTTCTAATGGACACGTTTTTTCCCTCCTTTATTTATTTATCAATTATGCTTCGAAAAAGTCCAAGTCTTTACTATCCTCAGATAGTTGTACAATCGCTTTCTTTCGATCTGGACGGTATCCTCCGTATCGTCCTAATCTTTTAAACTTTCCTTTTACGTTCATCGTATTTACTTTTTCAACTTTTACACCGAAAGCTTGTTCAACTGCTTGTTTAATTTCTGTTTTATTTGCTTTCGGATCAACTTCGAAAGTATATTTCTTATCAGCCATTAAATCTGCAGAACGTTCTGTAATCACAGGGCGTTTAATAATGTCTCGTAAATCTTTCATTATGCAAACACCTCCCCTGCTCTTTCAGCTGCAGCTTTCGTTAAAATCAATTTGTCGTGAGCGACTAAGTCTAATACATTCACTTCTCCGACAGTAATTACTTTTACTTTTTGTAAATTGTTCGCTGAACGAATGACATTTTCATCTTTTTCATTCGTAACGATCAGCGCTTTATCGTTAACTTTCAGTGCATCTAAAATAGCTACCATATCTTTCGTTTTTGGCGCTTCAAGTTGTAAGTTATCTAAAACGATGATATCTTCATTTTTCACTTTTGAAGATAATGCAGATTTTAAAGCTAACTTACGAACCTTTTTAGGTAATTTATATTTGTAATTTTTCTCTAGTGTAGGACCGAAAACTACGCCTCCACCTACCCATTGTGGTGCTCTAATCGAACCATGACGTGCTCTACCTGTTCCTTTTTGTCTCCAAGGCTTCGCTCCGCCACCGCGTACTTTTGATCTATTTTTCACTGCATGAGTTCCTTGACGTTTTGCCGCACGTTGCATGACAACGGCTTCGTGAATGACGTGCTCATTTGGTTCAATGCCAAATACAGAGTCGTTTAATTCCACGTCTCCCGCCTCTGTTCCGTCTTGTTTATATAAAACTACTTTAGGCACGATGTTTCCTCCTTTCACTCACAAAATTACTTCGCTTTTACTGAGGTAGTTATTTTTACAACTGATTTTTTCGCACCAGGAATATTCCCTTTTATTAATAGAACGTTACGTTCAGGGTCTACTTTTACAATTTCTAAATTTTGAATCGTAACTTGCTGTCCACCCATTCTTCCTGGTAATGCTTTACCTTTAAATACACGAGCTGCATCGACAGATCCCATCGACCCTCCAGATCTATGGAAACGTGATCCGTGACTCATCGGCCCGCGTGCATAGTTATGACGTTTAATGGAACCTTGGAATCCTTTTCCTTTCGCCGTTCCTGTTACGTCAACTAGTTCTCCTTCTTCAAAAATATCCACGCTTATTTCTTGACCAACTTCATATTCGTCAACATTAGCGTTACGGATTTCACGAACGTAGCGCTTAGGCTTCGTATTCGCTTTTTCAGCATGCCCTTTCTCTGGCTTATTCGCTTGTGATTCCTTTTTATTTAAAAAGCCGAGTTGGATCGCTTCATAACCGTCTGTTTCAACAGTTTTCTTTTGTAACACTACGTTAGGTTCAGCTTGCACGACTGTAACAGGAACTAATTCCCCATTTTCTAAGAAAATTTGTGTCATGCCGATTTTGCGACCTAAGATTCCTTTCGTCATCCGTGACACCTCCTAATTTTGAATTTTATAATTTTATTTCGATATCAACACCTGATGGCAAATCCAGCCTCATTAATGAATCGACTGTTTGTGGTGTCGGGTTAAGAATATCGATTAAACGTTTATGTGTTCTCATTTCGAACTGCTCTCTAGAATCTTTATATTTGTGAACTGCTCGTAAAATAGTAATGACATTTCTTTCTGTCGGTAATGGGATCGGCCCTGATACTTCAGCACCAGCTCGCTTCGCAGTGTTCACAATTTTTTCAGCAGATTGATCTAACACACGGTGATCATATGCTTTTAAACGAATTCTTATTTTCTCATTTGCCATTCTTTCCCCTCCCTTTTCGCCCATTTTAAAATAGACATACTCCGTGAAAATTTCTTGATACGAACCATGGCAAATTGGGACGTACCAACAACCTCTCACTTCATCGCTAGACATGAAATTAACAAACTTTTTTAATCAAGTTCGGTTAATTTCAATGATAAAATCAATCAGCTTATATGATTGCACGATTATATATTATACAAACATTCGTTTATGAATGCAAGTAATACCTTAATACTCTTTTTGTGATATGAACGTTTTAAAATATCCCTTTTACTTCAATCAAATTTATTGCCTGTTATAACATCCAGTAAACATTTATCCTTCTTGATATTAGAAGTTTTTGTACAACTTCATTGATAAAAAAAGCTAGGCTCATGATCGCCTAGCTTTTTTGATGACATAAGCTTACTCAATGATTGAAGTAACAACACCTGAACCTACTGTACGTCCACCCTCACGAATAGAGAAACGAGTTCCTTCTTCAATCGCGATTGGCGAAATAAGTTCAACTGTCATTTCAACGTTGTCTCCAGGCATTACCATTTCGACGCTATCTGGAAGTTGAACTACTCCTGTTACGTCAGTAGTACGGAAGTAGAATTGCGGACGATAGTTTGAGAAAAATGGAGTATGACGTCCACCTTCTTCTTTTGATAATACGTATACTTCCGCTTTAAATTTAGTATGCGGTGTGATTGAACCTGGTTGTGCAAGTACTTGACCACGGCTTACTTCGTCACGACCGATACCACGTAATAATGCACCGATGTTGTCACCAGCTTCAGCATAGTCAAGAAGCTTACGGAACATTTCTACTCCAGTTACTGTCGTCTTAGTTGGAGCGTCAGCTAAACCGATAATTTCAACTTCGTCACCAACTTCGATTCTACCGCGCTCAACACGTCCAGTTGCAACTGTTCCACGACCAGTAATTGAGAATACGTCCTCAACAGGCATCATGAACGGTTTGTCTGTTTCACGCTCTGGAAGTGGAATGTACTCGTCAACAGCTTCCATTAATTCAACGATTTTCTGTTCGTACTCTTCGTCACCTTCTAATGCTTTAAGAGCAGAACCAGCGATTACAGGAATATCATCTCCTGGAAAGTCGTACTCAGAAAGAAGTTCACGAACTTCCATTTCAACTAATTCTAATAACTCGTCGTCATCGACCATGTCTACTTTGTTTAAAAATACAACGAACGCAGGCACGCCAACGTTACGTGATAAAAGAATGTGCTCACGAGTTTGTGGCATTGGGCCGTCAGCTGCAGATACTACAAGGATAGCTCCGTCCATTTGTGCTGCACCAGTGATCATGTTCTTCACGTAGTCAGCGTGTCCTGGGCAGTCAACGTGTGCATAGTGACGGTTTGCTGTTTCGTATTCTACGTGAGAAGTCGCGATCGTAATTCCACGTTCTTTCTCTTCTGGTGCACCGTCGATTTCATCATATGCTTTTGCTTCACCGGTACCATGAACTTTGTTCATTACGTGAGTGATCGCTGCAGTTAAAGTAGTTTTACCATGGTCAACGTGTCCTAAAGTTCCAATGTTAAGGTGTGGTTTAGAGCGGTCAAATTTTTCTTTTGCCATTTTTTATTTCCTCCTTAAATAAATATAAGTTTTATATTAACTAAGAGATTAATTATCTTAGTTTGTTAACTACTTTATACTGTAGAACAATTGAAAAAGCAATTATTCTCCAGCATTTTTCTGAATAATTTCTTCAGCAATGTTCTTTGGAACTTCTGCGTAATGGTCAAATACCATCGTATATGTTCCGCGTCCTTGTGTATTAGAACGTAATGCAGTCGCGTAACCGAACATTTCTGCAAGCGGTACATATGCTCTTACAACTTGTGCATTGCCGCGAGCTTCCATTCCGTCTACACGGCCACGACGTGATGTTACATCACCCATGATGTCTCCCATGTATTCTTCAGGGACAGTAATTTCCACTTTCATCATCGGTTCTAATAACACAGGTTCACATTTATTTTTCGCTGCTTTTAATGCCATCGATGCAGCGATCTTAAATGCCATTTCGCTCGAGTCTACTTCGTGGTAACTTCCATCATATAATGTTGCTTTAATATCGATCAACGGATATCCCGCTAAGACACCTGTTTCCATTGCTTCTTTAATCCCTTGTTCAACGGATGGGATATATTCGCGTGGAACAACTCCTCCGACAATTTTGTCGACAAATTCGAAACCTTTTCCTTCTTCGTTCGGTTCAAATTTGATCCATACGTGTCCGTACTGTCCACGTCCACCAGATTGACGGATGAATTTACCTTCGACTTCAGCTGCTTTACGGAATGTTTCACGATAAGCAACTTGTGGCGCACCTACGTTAGCTTCAACCTTGAATTCACGTTTTAATCTGTCGACGATGACATCGAGGTGAAGTTCTCCCATACCTGAGATAATCGTCTGTCCTGTTTCCGGATCAGATTCCGCCGTGAATGTTGGGTCTTCTTCAGCTAATTTATTTAGGGCAACACCCATCTTATCTTGGTCAGCTTTCGTTTTCGGCTCAATCGCAACAGAAATTACTGGCTCTGGGAATTCCATCGATTCTAAAATGACTGGATGTTTTTCATCACAAAGTGTATCACCAGTACCTGTATCTTTCAAGCCAACCGCAGCTGCAATTTCACCGCAATGAATTTCAGAGATCTCTTCACGGTGATTTGCGTGCATTTGCAGAATACGTCCGATACGTTCTTTCTTATTTTTAACAGTGTTCAGTACATATGAACCTGCAGATAGTGTTCCTGAATACACTCTGAAGAACGTCAGCTTACCGACGAATGGGTCTGTCATTACTTTAAACGCTAATGCCGCGAACGGTTCATTATCATCTGCGCGACGTTCAACTTCTTCTTCAGTCCCAGGTACTACCCCTTTAATAGCAGGTATATCTGTTGGAGCTGGTAAGTAATTGATCACTCCATCGAGAAGTAGTTGAACACCTTTGTTTTTAAATGCAGAACCACAGAAGACTGGGAAAAATTCAACTGAAATCGTCGCTTGGCGAATTGCTTTTTTTAGTTCTTCTGTACTGATTTCTTCCCCTTCAAGATATTTCAACATAATATCTTCATCGAAATCAGCGACAGCTTCAATTAAATTTGTTCGTAATTCTTCTGCTTTATCCGCATATTCTTCTGGGATGTCACGCGGTTCATCCATCGTTCCAATTTCATCTATATAGTAGTAAGCTTTCATTTCTATTAGGTCGATGATCCCTTCAAAATTGTCTTCAGCACCGATCGGGTACTGTACTGGATGTGCGTTTGCCCCCAAACGTTCTTCTAGTGTGCTTGTCGCATATAAGAAGTCAGCGCCTACTTTATCCATCTTGTTAATGAAAACTATTCTTGGAACACCATAAGTAGTAGCTTGGCGCCAAACCGTCTCTGTTTGCGGTTCAACACCTGATTGTGCATCTAATACAGTGATCGCACCGTCAAGTACACGTAGTGAACGTTCTACTTCTACTGTGAAGTCTACGTGACCAGGTGTATCGATAATATTAATTCGATGGCCTTCCCATTGTGCAGTCGTTGCCGCGGAAGTGATCGTAATTCCACGTTCTTGTTCCTGCTCCATCCAGTCCATCTGAGATGCACCTTCGTGTGTTTCTCCTACTTTATGAATACGCCCTGTATAGAAAAGAATACGCTCAGTTGTTGTCGTCTTTCCGGCATCGATATGTGCCATAATTCCAATATTACGCGTCTTTTCCAAGGAGAACTCTCTAGCCATGTATTCTTCTCCTTCCTTTCAAAACTGATCTTTTTTATATTACCAACGATAATGTGCAAATGCTTTGTTCGCTTCTGCCATTTTGTGTAAATCTTCTTTTTTCTTCACTGCTCCACCTGTATTGTTGGAAGCATCGAGAATTTCATTCGCTAATCTTTCTTCCATCGTGTTTTCTCCACGTTGTCGTGCGTAGTTTACGAGAAATCGTAGTCCTAATGTTTGGCGTCGTTCTGGACGGACTTCCATCGGAACTTGGTAGTTGGAACCACCGACACGACGAGCTCTTACTTCGAGAACTGGCATGACATTTTTCATCGCTTGTTCAAATACGTCCATTGCATTTTGGCCACTTTTTTCTTCGATGATATCAAAAGCTTTATATAAAATTTTCTGTGCTTTTCCTCTTTTTCCATCGATCATAATTTGATTGATCATCCGAGTAACGAGTTTTGAATTATAGACCGGATCAGGTAAGACATCTCGTTTTGCAACTGGCCCTTTACGAGGCATATTTCTTCCTCCTTTCAGCTGTCTTTATTTCTCTTTATTCTTTAGGTTTTTTCGCACCGTATTTAGAACGACCTTGTTTGCGACCTTCAACACCAGCTGTATCAAGTGCACCACGAACGATGTGGTAACGTACACCTGGCAAGTCTTTCACTCGTCCACCACGTAATAGTACGACACTGTGTTCTTGTAAGTTGTGTCCAATTCCTGGAATATATGCAGTTACTTCCATATTGTTAGACAAGCGAACACGAGCATATTTACGTAAAGCAGAGTTAGGTTTTTTCGGTGTCAATGTTCCGACACGAGTACAAACGCCACGCTTTTGTGGTGAGTCCACATTCGTAAATCGCTTTTTAAAGCTGTTATACCCTCTATTTAAAGCTGGAGAGTCTGATTTTTTCGGTTTGCTTTTACGTCCTTTACGGATTAATTGGTTAATTGTAGGCATATGTTTTCCTCCTTCCTGTTTGAAAATCGAGTGATCAACCTACCTAATATTTCATTCCGGGCATATTCGATATCTTAGCCCACATATCCAGGTGGTTCATTTCTAGTAAAAAAATAGGTGTGCAAACTTTATTTTTCGCGTCTTATTGCAACAGTTGATGCATCTACTTTTATATTACAAGCTTTGCCTAACTTCTTTTTTGAATCGACCATCACATATGGTATTTGAAGCCTTTTTGCTTCTTCAATTACTTCGCCTGTAATATGTTCGTCTGCATCTTCTGCAATAATGACTTCTTCCACTTCACCATTTTTCATGGCTTTCAAAGTTTGCTTCGTTCCGATAATGATACGTGATTGAAGCTGAGTCACTTTTTCATACGACATCAGTTTTTCCTCCGTAACATTCATGTATATCCGGAAACGCCTTGAATATAGTAACATCAAATCAAATCATTGTCAATCATTTTTATAGAAGAATGATACCGTCCTATGGCTTTTTGCCATAGGACAGATCATATTAATTTGGCACTTCAATTTCTTCAGAAGTAGTTTCAGATTCTGCAAGTTCGGATTGAATTTTACGATAACGTTGCATACCCGTTCCAGCCGGAATTAATTTTCCGATTATGACGTTTTCTTTCAATCCTAATAAGCGGTCTGTTTTTCCTTTAATTGCTGCATCAGTTAACACCCTGGTCGTTTCTTGGAAAGACGCTGCGGATAAGAACGAATCCGTCTCAAGTGACGCCTTCGTAATTCCGAGCAATACTGGTTCACCTACTGCTGGCTGTTTTCCTTCTTTCAGTACTTTGTTGTTCACTTCTTTAAATTGATGTAATTCGAGTAACGACCCTGGTAATACATCTGTATCCCCTGATTCAAGGATGCGAACTTTGCGTAACATTTGTCTAACCATTACTTCAATATGTTTATCGCCGATTTCTACACCTTGCATCCGGTAAACTCTTTGTACTTCTCGAAGCAAGTAATTTTGTACGCCTTCGACACCTTGAACGCGTAACAGTTCTTTCGGGTCGATCGGCCCTTCTGTTAACTCTTGACCAGCGATTACTTCATCACCGACAGCGACTTTTAAGCGGGCGTTGAAAGGCACTTGATATGTGACATTTTCTACGTCACTTTCAACGATAATCTCCCGTTTATCTTTACCTTCCTTAATATCTTTTATCACGCCGTCGATTTCACTAATAACTGCTTGCCCTTTAGGGTTTCTAGCTTCAAAAAGTTCTTGAATTCTTGGAAGACCTTGTGTAATATCGTCACCTGCAACTCCACCTGTGTGAAATGTCCGCATCGTAAGCTGTGTTCCTGGTTCACCGATCGATTGTGCAGCGATAATACCTACCGCTTCTCCTACTTCGACTTCTTCACCAGTTGCTAAATTGCGACCGTAACATTTCTTACAAACTCCGTGTTTCGTGTTACAAGTGAACACAGAACGGATCATCACTTCTTCTATACCCGCTTCTACAATTTTCTTAGCCTGATCTTCCGAAATTAATTGTTCTTTTTCAACAATTACTTCATTTGTTTCAGGATGTACAACTGTTTCGAAAGCTGTTCTGCCCACTAATCGATCGAATAACGGTTCGATAATTTCTGTTCCGACTGCTAATTCAGTCACTTTCAAACCGCGGTCCGTTTCACAATCTTCTTCACGAACGATGACATCTTGAGCAACGTCGACGAGTCGTCTCGTTAAGTAACCCGAGTCAGCAGTTTTTAACGCTGTGTCGGCAAGTCCTTTCCGTGCACCGTGAGTTGAAATGAAGTATTCTAAAACAGTTAGTCCTTCACGGAAGCTAGATTTGATCGGTAATTCGATAATTCTACCAGCAGGGTTAGCCATCAGACCGCGCATACCAGCTAATTGAGTGAAGTTCGACGGGTTCCCTCTCGCCCCGGAGTCACTCATCATAAATATCGGGTTCATCTTATCTAAAGACTTCATCAATTTGTCTTGGATCTCATCTTTTACGTCTGACCAGATCGTGATCACTCGATTGTAGCGCTCTTCTTCTGTAATTAATCCGCGTTTAAATTGACGCAAAACATTTTCAACTTTTTGATCAGCTTCTTCTAAAAGTTTTTGTTTCTCTTCTAATACGACAATGTCAGAAATTCCGACCGTCATTCCCGCTTTCGTAGAATAATGGAAACCTAAATCTTTCATCCGGTCTAACATTTTCGATGTTTCACTAATTTTATATTGCTTAAATACTTCCGCGATAATGTCACCTAACATACCTTTCTTAAATGGAGGGACAACTTCGCGTTTTGCGATTTCTTCTTTTACGTTAACCCCTTTATCTAGGAAATATTTATCAGGAGTTCTTACTTCTAAATTTTCTTTCGTCGGTTCGTTAATGTACGGGAACGACTCTGGAATGATTTCATTAAAAATTAATTTTCCAATCGTCGTCACTAACAACTTTTTATTTTGTTCTTCTGTAAATGTTTCGTTATTTAAGCTACCAGCATGTACTGCAATCCGAGAGTGCAGATGTACGTGACCGTTTTGATAAGCAATCAACGCTTCATTAGGATCATTAAATACTTTACCCTCTCCAATTGCACCAGCTACTTCCATCGTTAAATAGTAGTTTCCTAATACCATATCTTGCGATGGAGTAACGACTGGCTTACCGTCTTTCGGATTCAAAATGTTTTGAGCAGCAAGCATGAGTATTCTTGCTTCAGCTTGTGCTTCAGCTGAAAGCGGTACGTGTACTGCCATTTGGTCACCGTCAAAGTCAGCGTTATAAGCTGTACATACGAGCGGGTGAAGTCGTATCGCTCGACCTTCCACTAAAGTCGGCTCAAATGCTTGAATTCCTAAACGGTGTAACGTCGGTGCACGGTTTAACAATACCGGATGCTCTTTAATGACATCTTCTAGTACGTCCCATACTTCAGGATGGAGTCTTTCGATTTTCCGTTTCGCCGACTTAATATTATGAGCGATCTTTCTGCTAACTAGTTCTTTCATAATAAATGGCTTAAATAATTCAAGTGCCATTTCTTTCGGTAAACCACATTGGTACATTTTCAATTTTGGACCGACGATAATAACAGAACGTCCTGAATAATCAACACGTTTACCTAATAAGTTTTGACGGAAACGACCTTGTTTCCCTTTCAACATATGAGATAGTGATTTTAGAGGTCGATTTCCTGGTCCTGTAACTGGACGTCCTCTTCTACCGTTATCAATTAATGCATCGACTGCTTCTTGAAGCATTCTTTTTTCGTTTTGAACGATAATGCTCGGTGCTCCTAATTCAAGGAGACGTTTTAAACGGTTGTTCCGGTTAATGACACGACGGTATAAATCGTTCAAGTCAGATGTTGCAAATCTTCCTCCGTCGAGTTGAACCATCGGTCTAATTTCCGGAGGGATAACTGGAAGCACGTCTAATATCATCCATGCAGGATCGTTTCCTGAATTTCTAAATGCTTCCATCACTTCAAGTCGTCTAATCGCGCGCGTTCTTCTTTGTCCTTGAACTGTTTTTAGTTCTTCTTTCAGTTCTTTTACTTCTTTATCTAAATCGATATCTTGTAAAAGTTTCTTGACAGCTTCCGCGCCCATTCCTGCTTTAAAGGAGTTACCGTATTTTTCCTGGAACGTACGGTACTCTTTTTCAGATAACAGTTGCTTCTTCTCAAGCGGAGTATTTCCAGGATCCGTTACGACGTAAGCCGCAAAATATAATATTTCTTCCAAAGCTCGCGGTGACATATCTAATACGAGACCCATGCGACTAGGGATCCCTTTGAAATACCATATATGAGATACAGGTGCAGCTAGTTCAATATGCGCCATTCTTTCGCGACGAACTTTCGACTTCGTTACTTCAACACCACAACGATCACAAACGACACCTTTATATCGAACACGTTTATATTTGCCACAATGACATTCCCAATCCTTCGTAGGACCGAAAATACGTTCACAGAACAAACCATCTTTTTCTGGTTTTAAAGTACGGTAGTTGATTGTTTCTGGTTTTTTCACTTCACCATACGACCAAGAGCGAATTTTCTCTGGTGATGCTAAACCAATTTTCATAAATTCAAAGTTATTTAAATCTAGCAAGGGGCTTACCTCCCATTTTTTATCCGTTCTTCTATCTACTACCTTTTAAGCAACTTTATCCGTGAAGTCGGACTCTTTCATTCGAAAGAGTCCTATTCATATTAATCTTGCTTCACTTCTAAATTCAGTGTATCTTCTGCCTCTGAATCGTCTTCTTCTAAAACTCGTAGATCAATTTCCGACTCATCACTAGAAAGCATTTTTACATCCATACCGAGACTTTGCAATTCTTTGATGAGCACTTTAAACGATTCAGGCACTCCAGGCTCAGGTACGTTTTTACCTTTTACGATTGCCTCATATGTTTTCACACGACCGACGATATCGTCAGATTTGACCGTCAACAACTCTTGCAACGTATAAGCTGCTCCATACGCTTCAAGCGCCCAAACTTCCATCTCTCCAAACCGCTGTCCACCAAATTGCGCTTTTCCACCGAGCGGTTGTTGTGTAACGAGTGAATAAGGTCCTGTTGAACGTGCGTGAAGCTTATCGTCAACCATATGAGACAGTTTGAGCATATACATAATACCGACAGAGACACGGTTATCAAATGGCTCGCCTGTACGGCCGTCATAAAGGATCGTTTTCGCATCGAGTGGCATTCCTGCTTCTTCTAATGTCGCCAATACATCTTCTTCTGTCGCTCCATCAAATACTGGAGATGCGACATGAATGCCTAGCTTTTTCGCAGCCATTCCTAAATGCAGTTCAAACACTTGTCCGATATTCATTCGTGACGGAACACCTAATGGGTTTAGCATAATGTCGATCGGTGTACCATCCGGTAAAAATGGCATATCCTCTTCTGGCAACAATTTCGAAATAACACCTTTGTTACCGTGACGTCCCGCCATTTTATCCCCTTCTGAGATTTTCCGTTTTTGGGCGATGTATACGCGGATTAATTTGTTCACACCAGGTTTCAGCTCATCGCCATCTTCACGGTTGAAAACTTTCACGTCGAGAATAATTCCGCCTGCACCGTGTGGCACTCTTAATGAAGTATCGCGGACTTCTCGTGCTTTTTCACCGAAAATCGCATGGAGTAGTCTTTCTTCAGCCGATAATTCTGTTACTCCTTTAGGTGTTACTTTTCCAACTAAAATGTCGCCGTCTTTTACTTCCGCACCAATGCGGACGATGCCATTTTCATCTAAATTTTTCAAGGCATCTTCGCCGACATTCGGAATATCACGAGTAATTTCCTCTGGTCCGAGTTTCGTATCACGCGCTTCTGCTTCATACTCTTCAATATGAATCGACGTAAATGTATCATCTTTTACAAGTCTTTCGCTCATGATGATCGCGTCTTCGTAGTTGTAACCTTCCCACGTCATAAACGCAACGAGCACGTTACGACCTAAAGCAAGTTCACCTTTTTCCATCGAAGGACCATCAGCAAGGACATCACCTTTATAAACACGATCACCTTTTTCGACGATCGGCTGTTGGTTATAACAAGTACCTTGATTCGAACGGACAAATTTGCTTAGGCGATAACGATCGACATCGCCCATCACTTCTTTACCGTCAACATTCGAGACGCGTCTTACAACGATCTCTTTCGCTTCCACATTTTCAACGATTCCATCGTGACGACAAATGATCGCCGCTCCGGAATCTCTTCCTGCAACATACTCCATTCCTGTTCCGACAATTGGAGCTTCCGGCTCTAACAATGGAACAGCTTGACGTTGCATGTTCGCCCCCATTAACGCCCGGTTCGAGTCGTCATTTTCTAAAAATGGGATACATGCTGTAGCTGCAGAAACGACTTGCTTCGGTGAAACGTCCATATAGTCGACTTGTTCACGTGGGACGACGATGTTTTCTCCGCGGAATCTCGCAACGACTTCTTCATCGATAAAATGTCCATTTTCATCTAAACGAGCATTCGCCTGTGCCACGACGTAATTATCTTCTTCATCCGCCGTTAAAAAGTCAATTTCATCTGTGACATTTCCAGTTTCAGGGTCAACTCTTCGATAAGGAGTTTCGATAAAACCGAACTTATTCACTCGTGCGTAAGTAGAAAGCGAGTTTATAAGTCCGATGTTCGGTCCTTCTGGCGTTTCAATCGGACACATTCTACCGTAATGCGAATAGTGAACATCTCGTACTTCCATACCAGCACGTTCTCTCGTTAAACCACCAGGTCCTAAAGCAGACAAACGACGTTTATGCGTCAGTTCTGCTAACGGATTCGTCTGGTCCATAAACTGCGACAGTTGTGAGCTTCCGAAAAACTCTTTAATCGAAGCAATTACAGGACGAATGTTAATTAGCTGTTGTGGCGTAATACTAGATGTATCTTGAATCGACATTCTTTCACGTACGACTCTTTCCATACGTGATAAACCGATTCTAAATTGATTTTGTAACAACTCACCGACAGAACGAAGTCTACGATTTCCGAGATGGTCAATATCATCTGTATGACCGACATCGTACAATAAGTTAAAGAAATAACTAATTGACGCTAAAATATCAGCTTGTGTAATATGTTTAATATTCTCATCTACATCCGCATTTCCAACAACGTGTAATACTCGTTCTCCTTCCATGTCAGTCGGATCGTAAATTTTGATTACTTGTACTTGGACTTCTTCATCGAGTATTCCGTTATACAATTGGATCGTCTTTAAATTTAGCTTGTTTTCTTCACTTTCTAAATAAGGAATTAATTTATTTAAGAGTTTTCGGTCAATTTTATCACCTTTTTCACCGAGCACTTCACCTGTTTCTTTATCGACTAACGTTTCAGCTAACGTCTGATTGAAAAGGCGATTTTTAATACTTAGTTTCTTATTTATTTTATAACGTCCGACGTGCGCTAAATCGTAACGTTTCGGATCGAAAAAGCGAGATACTAATAGATTTTTAGCATTTTCGACAGTTGGTGGCTCACCCGGGCGCAATCTTTCGTAGATTTCGAGCAGAGCCTTTTCAGTCGTTTCGACGTTATCTTTTTCCAACGTGTTTCTTAAATACTCATTTTCTCCGAACAAATCGATAATCTCTTGATCAGAGCTAAATCCTAATGCTCTAAGTAATACTGTAATCGGTAGTTTACGTGTTCTATCAATTCGAACGTAGACGACATCTCGTGCGTCTGTTTCAAACTCTAACCAAGCACCACGATTCGGTATGACAGTAGCTGTTAAACCACGTTTACCGTTTTTATCAATTTTGTCATTGTAATAAACGCTTGGTGAACGTACGAGTTGAGAAACGATGACGCGTTCTGCACCGTTAATGATAAACGTCCCTGTTTCAGTCATTAATGGGAAATCTCCCATAAAGACTTCTTGTTCTTTCACTTCTCCTGTCTGATTGTTAATTAAGCGAACCTTTACACGAAGAGGGGCACTATAAGTAACATCTCTTTCTTTTGCTTCTTCAATCGGGTATTTAGATTCCCCTAAACTATAATCGATGAATTCAAGCGATAGATTCCCCGCAAAATCTTCAATCGGAGAAATGTCTTCAAACATTTCTTTCAATCCTTCCTCGAGGAACCATTGATAAGACTTCGTTTGAATCTCGATTAAGTTTGGTAAATCTAACACTTCACTTATACGTGCATAACTTCGACGTTGGCGATAACGTCCATATTGAACTAGTTGACCTGTCAACTGCTTCACCCCTAAAATCAAACATTTTATTTAAAAAGATGTTTTATAAAACATCAAACACTTGTTTTTTTATCATTTTTAAGTTATTATTTCTTCAACCGAATATGTATAATAACTTAAAAACCATAAAAGAACGATGTCGGTTTAACTTACATAGAAATAGAAAAAAGGTTTTCTAATGTAAAAACCTTTCTATTCAATATATACCGACGACCTTTCTCTCCCATCCTCAAGAAAAGTGTAAAGTTTATACTTCTCTATTCATCCCATTATTTCCAAATAAATGTAAGATATACGTCATATTTTTTTCGCGAAAAGACTTGACAAAAGGCAAGCGTTGTAGCATCTATACATTATATCACAGTGAAAAATACAGGTCAATGAATAACTATTTGGTCGCCCGGATCATATAGTAACCTTTTTTTCTCGCTATGACTTTCACTTCGGAAAAAATGGAATTTAAATATTTTATTACAGATGGAGCACCTTGTTTCTTCTGTACGACGACCCATAATTCCCCACCTTGAACTAGATGTGCTTCGCTTTGGGAAAACAAATGAAATATAACCTTTTTCCCCGCTCGTATCGGCGGATTCGTTATGATCGCAGCAAATTGATGATCGGCGATATTTTCAAACCCGTCGCTTTCTCTTACCGTTACTTCGACATTATTTTTTTCAGCATTTTGTTTCGCAAGTAACACTGCTCGTTCATTAATATCTACCATCCAAACATTTCTATCTTTAAATTGATCAGCTAGCACAATTCCGATCGGACCGTATCCACAACCTAAATCTAAAAAATCGCCTTGCACTTCTGGGGGATGAAATTGTTCGATTAATAGTTTCGTACCAAAATCAATTCCGTGTTTAGAAAAAACACCACTACTCATCGTGAAAGTATAGGAACGATCTCTAATCGTAAATTGCTTCGTTTCTTTAGTGAATTCAGATTGTGGTTTTTGTGAGTAATAATGGTCAAGCATGGATGGCACCTTCTTTGTTCATCGAGTTGAAGACTTTTTGGGGGTAATGATATGTGTGAAAAAGAGCTCGTCAATTTTTGACGAGCCTTTTTAGTTTTACATTTATCTTTACGCTCAATAATTATTCTAATTCTACTGTAGCTCCAGCCTCTTCAAGTTTAGCTTTAATTTCTTCAGCTTCTTCTTTCGCTACGCCTTCTTTAATTGGTTTTGGAGCTTCGTCTACAAGGCCTTTCGCGTCTTTTAAGCCGAGACCTGTAATTTCACGAACTGCTTTAACAACTTTAATTTTAGAAGCACCAGCTTCTTTTAAGATTACGTTAAACTCAGTTTTCTCAGCTGCCGCTTCTCCGCCTCCTGCTGCTGCACCAGCTACTGCAACTGGAGCTGCTGCAGTTACTCCAAATTCTTCTTCAATAGCTTTTACTAATTCATTTAATTCTAAAACAGACATTTCTTTTACCGCTTCAATAATTTGTTCTTTCGTCATCTGTTCTTCCTCCTAATTTTTAAATTTTATTTTCGTTCATCTAATTTGCTTACTTTTATTCAGCAGCTTCTTCCTTTTGGTCAGCAACTGCTTTCGTTACATACGCTAAGTTGCGAATTGGCGCTTGTAACACGCTTAACAACATAGACACGAGTCCGTTGTAATCTGGCAATTTCGATAACTCTTCGATTTCATCGAGTGTCGCAACTTTTCCTTCGATGACTCCGCCTTTAATCTCCAATTCTTCATGTTCTTTTGAGAATTCATGGAGAATTTTCGCAGGTGCTACGACATCCTCCTTACTAAACGCAATTGCAGTAGGGCCGACTAAACTGTCAGACAGCTCAGTTAAATCAGCTTTTTCTACCGCACGTCTAGTCATCGTGTTTTTATATACTTTGTATTCCACATTGTTTTCACGTAGTTGTTTACGAAGCTCAGTAATTTCTGCAACGTTTAAACCACGGTAATCGACTAAAATTGTTGATTGGCTCTCTTTAAACTTTTCTGCAATTTCTTCAACGAGTTGTTTTTTCGCTTCAAGATTCGCCATCGTTCCACCTCCTATAAGTATGAGATCAATCGTTATACGAGATTAGCGTGTTTATCAAAAAAGCCTCCACGTATTTAGACATGGAGGCATTATTATTTATGAATATGACACTCATAAATATAAAATAAACACCTCGGTAGGAAATTAAGCAGTCGCTGCACCTACTGTCTACGGTATAACTATTCGATTTTTAACGCTATTAATTATATTACAAATTAAATTAAGTGTCAACGATTAAAGGTAGTTTGACGTATTGATTTTAATTCCTGGACCCATCGTAGAAGTAATTGCGATCGTCTTTAAATAAGTTCCTTTCGAAGATTGTGGTTTTGCTTTAATAATCGTATCGACGATCGTTTCAAAGTTTTCGATAATTTTTTCATCATCGAATGAAACTTTGCCAATCGGAACGTGTACGTTGCCCGCTTTATCTACGCGATATTCGACTTTTCCTGCTTTGATTTCTTTGACAGCTTTTTCAATTTCAAACGTAACTGTTCCCGTTTTTGGGTTTGGCATTAAACCTTTAGGTCCTAAAACACGACCGAGTTTTCCTACTTCAGCCATCATGTCAGGAGTCGCAACGATTACGTCAAAATCAAACCATCCGTCATTAATTTTATTGATAATATCTTGGTCGCCGATATAATCTGCTCCTGCCGCTTCCGCTTCTTTTACTTTTTCACCTTTAGCGAACACGAGCACACGTTGAGTTTTACCTGTTCCATGAGGTAAAACAACTGCGCCACGAATGTTTTCATCAGCTTTTTTCGGATCGACACCAAGACGAAATGCAACTTCAACGGTTTCATCAAATTTAGCAGTCGCTGCCTTTTTTAATAACGGTACTGCTTCTTCGATATCATAAAATTTCGAACGATCAACGAGCTTGGCAGCCTCTTGATACTTTTTACCTCGATTTTTTAATTTCAATTTACTTCCTCCTTATTTGTGGTATTAGCGGTAATACCTCCCACTAGTAGGTACAGTTCTTACTTAGTCTTCGATAGTAATTCCCATACTACGTGCTGTACCTTCAACCATACGCATCGCCGCCTCTACATCAGCAGCATTTAAATCTTGCATTTTTAATTCCGCAATTTCTTTTACTTTATCACGTTTTACAGTTGCAACTTTCGTTTTGTTCGGCTCACCTGATGCTTTATCAATACCAGCAGCTTTTTTCAACAATACTGCAGCCGGTGGTGTTTTAGTAATAAAAGTAAATGAACGATCTTCAAACACCGTTATTTCAACTGGAATGATCAATCCAGCTTGGTCTTGTGTTTGTGCGTTAAATTCTTTACAAAAGCCCATAATGTTAATTCCCGCTTGTCCAAGTGCCGGACCAACTGGCGGTGCTGGGTTTGCTTTTCCAGCAGGGATTTGCAATTTCACTACGTCAATAACTTTTTTAGCCACGAGACCCACCTCCTTATCGTCCGTGATGTGGTAAATTGGGTAATCTTATCACAATTACCCTCCCACTCATAAAAAACAATACTTCTTATAAAGAAGTAATTTTATTGCCGAACGTAAATAAAAGCTGCTCAATTTTATTTACCCAAAAAATCTTAGCATAGTTAATAAGAAAACGCAAGAACTAAGCGAGTCGTTTTTAAATTTTTTCTACTTGGGAAAAATCTAATTCTACCGGCGTCTCTCGTCCGAACATGTTGACGTGGACTTTTAATTTCTGTTTATCGACGTCGATATGTTCAATCGTCCCCATAAAGTTTGCGAATGGACCATCGATGACTTTTACATTTTCTTTCAATTCGAAATCGACATTTACAGTCGATTCAGAAATACCGATTCTTTTTAGCAATTCATCTACTTCTTCTGGCAATAACGGTGTCGGCTTCGTACCTTGACCACTCGATCCGACAAAACCTGTAACGCCAGGAGTATTTCTAACGACGTACCACGAATCATCCGTCATAATCATTTCCGCAAGTACGTACCCTGGAAAAAACTTTTTCATAGATACTTTCTTTTTACCATCTTTTATTTCTGTCTGTTCTTCTTCCGGAACGATCACTCGGAAAATTTTATCTTGCATCCCCATCGTTTCCACACGTTTTTCGAGGTTCATTTTCACTTTATTTTCATAACCTGAATACGTGTGAATGACATACCAATTCTTTTCCATACTTAACCTCCTTCTACCTATCTATAAACGTAAAGTGAACGCTCAAAACTACTACTTACGACAAGAAAAAAGGCAATTTAAAAAACCCGTGGTTACGGGTTTTCGTCCAATAAACTACGTATTAAATCTATTATATCATAAACTCTGTACAGTTATTCAAATACAGCGTTCAAAATTTGCGTAATTCCTAAATCGACAATCGCAAAAAAGAGAGCTACAAAAGCGACCGTGACAACGACTGTAATCGTATAACTGACGAGTTCCTTACCTTTTGGCCATGTCACTTTTCTCATTTCGCGACCGACATCTTGTAAAAACTTAAAGATTTTCACTTTCATCCTCCAACTAATACCTATTTCGTTTCTTTATGCAATACATGTTTATTACAATGTTTACAAAACTTCTTAACAGTAAGCCTTTCAGGGCTAGTCGCTTGATTTTTACTCGTAGTATAGTTTCGATTTGAACAAACTGTACATGCTAACACTACTTTTTTATTCATATTCTCACCATAAAAACGACCTATTTCCCATTTAAATTTAGCACGGTTCTTTAAACGTGTCAATGAAAATTACGTAAATTTTTCCTATTGGTTAATCGATGGACGGATGATCGATAAAAAAATATGATTGCACCAATTACTCATAATATAACTCTTCTTTATCTTCTAACAATTGTTCTACTTTTCTTTTTACTCTCTGCAACGCATTGTCGATCGACTTTTCTTGTCGGTTTAATTGTTTCGCAATTTCTTCGTACGAACAACCTTGTATGTATAAACGCAATACATCCCATTCTAGTTTCGTTAGCGTTTTCAAAAGTTTCGTTTGCAAGAATTTATGTTTTTCTCTATTCACTAATAGTTCTTGTGGATCGACCGATTTGCCACATACGATCGTATCTAATAAAATCCTTTCCGATTCATCTTCGTTGATCGGTTTGTAAATCGAAACGTAGGAATTTAGAGGTGAATGTTTTAAACGTGTAGCTGATTTGATAGAAGTAATAATTTGTCGCGTTATGCATAATTCGGCGAACGACTTGAACGATGAGCGTTTGTTTTCGTCATAATCACAAATAGCTTTATAAAGACCGATTAACCCTTCTTGAACTACATCATCACGATCACTGCCAATCAAAAAATATGTATTGGCTTTTTTGCGAACGATCCGTTCATACTTATTTATTAAATATTCAACCGCCGTTTTATTCCCCTTTTGCACATGTGTAACAACTTCCTCATCTACCAATGAACCAAACGCCGTCTCTTTTTCTAGCTGATCAACAGTGCTCATGATCGGTTCTCCCCCTAGTATATATTTACATACAATCCATTTAATGCGAGTATACAGTAAGAGATTAAAAAGTGTCAATATAATTTTGTATTTTTTTACAATATTCGGTTAATTCTGTAACGAGGATTTCCTTGCCCTTATTCTCCTCGACGCCATTTTTCAAATTTTTCTAGTACGTTATCTTCCATAAACACTTTGAATTTCGGCTGTTCATTCGTCGTTTTATCTAAATCTTCTCGGATCCTTTTTTCCATGCTACTAATTTCTAGCCAAAGTTCACGAGCGGAAATTCTAAGTGCTCCTCGACTAAAAATTGTTTTTTGCTCCATATAGTCTGATGTTGCAACATAAACTTGCGTTTTGACATTTTTCAACGATTTCACTAATCTTTCGATACATTCATCTGCTGTTTCATTCTCTTTCGTATAAATTACTTCGACACCATTTACCACTTGTCTACTTTCCGTTCCTTTCACGTACAATGCATCGAAAACGACGATGACTCGATCTCCCGTATAAGCTTTATATTCTGCAAGTAGTTCGATTAACCGATCGCGAGCAAGTTCCAAATCTTTCATCTTTAATTTTTTCAATTCCTCCCAAGCACCGATGACATTGTAACCATCAACTACTAATATATTCATCCATCTTCACCTAGTAGAGGATGGCGGTTTCGATATATTTCGTACATTAAAATCCCGGCAGCTACGGAGGCATTTAATGACGAGATGGAACCTTTCATCGGCAAATGGATCGTCCAGTCGCATTTATCTTTCACTAACCGACTAATTCCTTTACCTTCATTACCGATCACTAACGCTATCGGAGTATCACCGTCTAATGTTCGGTAATCTTTACTGCCTTTTTCATCTGTCCCAACGATCCATATGTTGTTTGCTTTTAGCTCATCGATCGTGCTTGCCATATTTGTTACTCTTGCAACCGGAACGTGTTCGATCGCACCAGCAGAAGCTTTTGCAACCGTTTCAGTAAGTCCTACTGCTCTTCGTTTTGGGATAATGATGCCATGTACTCCGGTAGCATCGGCAGTACGTAAAATAGCACCTAAATTATGTGGATCTTCTAGTTCATCTAATATAAGGAGAAATGGAAGTTCGGATTTCTTTTTCGCATTATTTAATATTTGCTTGATAGAAGAATATCGATATGGCGTTACGTAGGCGATAATCCCTTGATGTTTTCCTTTCGATAGTTTGTCTAGGCGTGATTTTGGAACTTTTTGAACGACTGCATCAGCATTTTTTGCATACGCTCTTATTTCACGTTCTGTTTGACGATTAATTTGTTCTGAAATGAAAATTTTATTGATGGAACGGCCAGCACGTAACGCTTCGATTACTGGGTTCCTTCCTATTATTATTTCTTCGTCCATCATTTATTTTCCTTCCTGTTTTTTATATTTGTTCATTTTCTTCAATAAATTGTATCGCTTTGTGCAAAAGCTCGTCCAATCTACTTTTATTTTTTGTTAAATAAAGAAAACCGATCAATGCTTCAAAAGCAGTCGCATACCGATATGTTTGTACAGAGATATTTTTCGGGATCGAAAGCGACTTTGCATTTCGACCCCGTCTCACGACTCCTATTTCTTCATCCGTTAAAATGTCCGCCTCTAACCAATGATGGATAATATTCGCCTGAGCTTTCGCAGCTACGAACGTAATTGCTTCACGATGTAATTCGTTCGGTTTTACTCCTCCTTTATGAAGTAAATAATCACGAACTTTCAACTCAAAGACAGCATCTCCAATATAGGCAAGGGCAAGGCTGTTTAACTGTTTCGCATCAACGTTCATCGTTACGCTCTTCTCCAACGGACACCTTGAGGAGTATCCTCTAAAATAATGTTCTTTTCTTTCAATAAATCACGAATTTCATCTGCACGTTCGAAATTTCGCGCTTTTCGTGCTTCATTTCTTTCAGCAATTAACGCTTCAATTTCTTCATCTAATAATTCCTGTTCTTCTTCTATCGTAATTCCTAATACGTCGAGTAATGTTTTTAATTGTTCCTGAAATTTTTCAATAACATCGACATCGGTATTGTTTTCATTTAAATATAAATTCGCTTCTTTCGCTAAATCGAATATGACTGTAATTGCATTTGCTGTATTAAAATCATCATCCATCGCCGCTTCAAAATCTTTTCTACTCTGCTCAATGATATTTAACCATTTTTCACGGTCTGTTCCTAAGTTCGTACTCGCCTTTTTTCGATGTTCTAAATTATGATAAGCAGTCTTAATTCGCTCTAAACTGTTTTTCGCACTTTCTAACAATTCGTCTGTAAAATTGATCGGATTACGATAATGAACGGTGAGCATAAAGAAACGAATGACCATTGGATCGTGTTCTTTAATTAAGTCACGTGTTAAAATAAAATTCCCTAATGATTTCGACATCTTCTCATTATTAATATTCATATATCCGTTATGCATCCAATAGTTTGCAAACGGCTTATCGTTTAACGCCTCTGATTGAGCAATTTCATTTTCATGATGTGGGAATGTCAAGTCTTGCCCACCTGCATGAATATCGATCGTTTCTCCTAAATATCTTCTTGCCATTGCGGAACATTCAATATGCCAACCAGGGCGGCCTTTCCCCCAAGGTGAATCCCAAGAGATTTCCCCTTCCTTCGCCTTCTTCCATAAAGCAAAGTCGAGAGGATCTTCTTTTTTCTCGCCAACTTTAATTCTTGCACCTGCACGCAATTCATCGAGCGATTGATCCGACAGTTTCCCATAATCTTTAAAGGCACGTGGTTTAAAATATACATCTCCATCGACTTCATAGGCGTAGCCTTTTTCAATTAAACTAGAAATAAATTCGATAATTTCGTCGATCGTTTCTGTTACACGTGGATGATATGTCGCTTCTTTTACACCTAAAGCTTTCACATCTTCCTTATACGCATCGATGAAACGATTTGCTAAATCGGTAACATTTTCACCAGTTTTGTTCGCCGCATCGATAATTTTATCATCGACATCAGTAAAATTTAGGACGTATTTCACGTCATAACCTTTATATTCGAAGTATCTTCTTACCGTATCAAACACGATCGCCGGCCGTGCATTTCCAATATGAATATAGTTATAAACGGTCGGTCCACATACGTACATTTTCACTTCATTTTCTTTAATTGGTTTAAAAACTTCTTTCTTGTTTGTTAACGTGTTATAAATGGTGATTGACATGTTCCGTTCCTTCCTTTAGTTTTTTGACTTCCTCGTTCAATTCTTCAATTTGTTTTTCTAATTGTTGAATTTTTTCTGCCACAGGGTCTGGTAATTTATGGTGGTCTAATTTTTGTACAACTTTCTTACCGTCTTGCTTGACAATTCTACCAGGGATCCCAACGACGGTCGAGTTAGGCGGGACATCCTTTAAGACGACAGAGCCACCACCAATTTTTGAATTTTCACCGATCGTAATCGAACCTAACACTTTCGCTCCAGTGGCGATAAGTACGTTATCTTTAATCGTCGGGTGACGTTTTCCTTTTTCGTGACCGGTACCACCTAATGTGACACCTTGATATATCGTTACGTCATCACCGATTTCACAAGTTTCTCCGATGACGACACCCATGCCGTGGTCGATAAAAAACCTTCTGCCGATCACTGCACCAGGATGGATTTCGATCCCGGTGAAGAACCTGCTAATTTGTGAAATCGCACGGGCGATAAAAAATAATCTCCGTTTATATAAAGCGTGTGCAATTCGATGTGCCCAAATTGCATGTAAGCCTGAATACGTCAAGAACACTTCTAAATACGTACGCGCAGCTGGGTCCTGTTCAAAAACAACGTCCATATCTTCTTTCATCCGTTTAAAAATTTTCATTAGGAATCCCCCTTCTTTTATAAAATAAAAGTAAATAAGCGTCTCTATGTAAATACATTACACAGAGACGCTTCATTTTCGCGCGGTTCCACTCTGTTTGGAGAATGACACACAATTCCCCCAACTCAAATCCTAATAACGGTAGATTTGCCGCCGTTATATACTAACACTTCTATAACGGAACTCCGAGGTGCATTTCAAAACGTCCCTTAGAATCACTTTCAGCCGATGGTGATTCTCTCTGTATAAGTTACCGACTTTTTACTTTTCCTCTTCATCATTTTTACTTGTATTTAATTATACTATATTATAATTTCATTCATTTGTGAACTGTTTAAGATCTAATGTTTTAAAACTTGATCAGACGGTTAATGACAATTCTTTTCCAAGTAGTTCAAGTGCTTTCGGCAATTCCGGTCCATGTGTTTGACCAGTTGTTGCAACCCGAATTGGCATAAATAATTTTTTACCACGTTGTTTCGTTTCTTTTTGGGTCGCTTTGATTTGTTCTTTAATTTTGTCTTCCACAAAATCATCTAAGATGAATCAATTTATCAGTAAATACTTGTAACACTTCAACACTTGTTCTTCGTTTAATACTTCCTGAGCTGCTTCATCATAAGTGGTTTCATCTTTAAAGAACAATTCCGTTAACTCGACAATTTCTGCACCGTAACGTAATTGCTCTTGATAAAGTGCTATAATTTCTTTCGCCCATGCTAACGTTTTGCTTCATCGGCATCTTCCGCAATTTTTCCTGCTTTGATTAAATGAGGTAAAGCAATTTCAATTACCGTTTCTAATCAGCTTTTTTAATATATTCACCGTTCATCCATTGTAATTTTTTCACATCGAATATCGCTGCGAAGTTGATAATCGACTTGGATCAAATATTTTAATTAGTTCTTCTTTCGTGAAAATCTCTTCCTCTCCACCAGGAGACCAGCCTAACAATGTGATAAAATTAAACATCGCTTCAGGTAAATACCCGAGATCTTTATATTGTTCGATAAACTGAATAATATGTTGATCTCGTTTACTTAATTTTTTACGGTCTTCGTTTAAAATTAACGTCATATGACCAAACTTTGGCGGTTCCCATCCGAACGCTTCGTAAATCATCATTTGTCGAGGTGTATTCGAAATATGTTCTTCTCCTCTTAAGACATGAGTAATCCCCATTAAATGATCGTCGATTGCTACAGCAAAGTTATAAGTAGGGATTCCATCTTTTTTCACGATGACCCAATCGCCGTAATCGCTAGATTCAATGGAAATTTTGCCGCGAACGATATCGTTGAAACGTATACGTTTTATTTTTTGGTACTCGTAAACGAATGCTCGGCTTTCTACCTTCTTTTCGAAAGGCTTCAATTTCTTCTTCGGTTAAATTACTATGCGCGCCGGAATACTTCGGAATTTGTCCTTTTGCTCGTTGCTCTTCCCGTTCTTGTTCAAGCTCTTCTTCCGTCATATAACATTCATATGCTAAATCTCGTTCCAATAAGTTCATCTATATATTTTTGATATATATCTAATCGTTCTGTTTGACGATATGGACCGTATTCTCCACCGATATCCGGGCCTTCATCCCATTCGATGCCAAGCCATTTTAAAAATTTTAATTGGCTTTCTTCACCACCTTCGACATTCCGCTTTATATCTGTATCTTCTATTCGAATAATAAATTTTCCGTCAAAATGTTTTGCATATAAATAATTAAATAAAGCTGTTCGTGCATTTCCGATATGTAAATCACCAGTCGGGCTTGGTGCATACCGGACGCGAACTCTCTTTCGCATGAATGCTTCCCTCTTTCTCGGTTCGGAAAACTATTTTCATTTATTATACACATAAAAAGAGGTTGTCTAACATCTTTAAACAGTGAAGACAGTGAAAAGTTGCGATCCACATGTACTATTATCAGACACCCCTCTATTGTCCTTCTTCAGTTATACCTTTTTTACAATGCTTTTTCAAGTAATTTTGGTTTTGCAAAAATCATTCTACCAGCAGAAGTTTGCAAGACACTCGTAATTAACACTTCGATCGTCTTTCCGATGTAATCTTTTCCGTCTTCAACGACGATCATTGTACCATCGTCTAAATAAGCAATTCCTTGTCTTTGTTCTTTTCCATCTTTAATCACTTGAACGACTAATTCTTCACCAGGAAGTACGACAGGTTTTACTGCATTTGCTAAATCATTAATATTTAACACTTGAACACCTTGAAAGTCACAAACTTTGTTTAAATTAAAATCATTCGTCACGACAATTCCATTAATTAATTTAGCTAATTTAACTAGTTTACTATCAACTTCTTGAATATCTTCAAAATCTCCTTCATATATTTCGACTTTTATTTAAGTTCTTTTTGAATCCGATTTAAAATGTCTAATCCTCTACGACCACGATTTCGTTTTAACACATCCGAAGAATCGGCGATATGTTGCAACTCTTCTAAAATAAACTGCGGAATAACAATTTTCCCTTCTAAAAAGTTCGTCTGGCAAATATCAGCAATTCTTCCATCGATAATGACACTCGTATCTAAAATTTTTGGTTTGACGAGCTGCTTATCTTCAAGTTTCTTCATCTAGCGCTTGTTTTTTCGTTTTATCTTTACGAGGTAAGTTTAAAATATTCATAAATTCCTCACGACGTCTAAATCCGACTTGGAAACCTAAATAACCGATTATAATCGTTAAAAATAATGGTAAAATTTCTGACACGATCTTTAAACTAATATCTTGTAACGGAATATTTATTAAATATGCAACAAGCAGTCCGATAATTAAACCGATCGTACCGAAGAATAAATCAACTACAGGTATTTTTACTAAACCTTCTTCAATCCATTTTAAGAAACCCACGATATAATCGGCTAATAAATATGATAAAATGAAAAAAATAATGGCACCTATTACGAGACCAAAATAAGGAGACATTACCCAATTAATATCTGTCAAATTGAAAAACTGTAACATGCTCGGTATATAGAGATAGCCTAATGTCCCACCTGTAATCAAAAAGAATACGTGTATGATTTTTTTTAACATACACTAAGCACCTCCTTCCCTATATTATTACCCACAAATAAAAATATAATCATTTCGTATAAATTAATATAATTACCTAATATAGATGATAGCATAGCACAATTTCATTAGTCAATTGAACAAAAATATAAATTTTATCACACTGATTTTTGTTTGTCAATAATTTGACGAAATGTGCGAAATAATGTATATTTGTATCTTTTCTTGTCATTAGTTCGTTGTTAAACCGATTTTTAATGCTTCGTGTATCGTTTTTACCCCGATTACTTCAATATTTTGTGGAGGAGTCCACCCGTCAAGGTTATTGTAAGAACAGATGACACGTTTAAACCCAAGCTTAGCCGCTTCTAGTACACGTTGTTCAATTCTCGATACCCGTCTTATTTCTCCTGTTAAACCTACTTCACCAATAAATATATCTTCTGGATTAGTCGGTTGATCTCTGAAACTGGAAGCGATACTTACGGCTATAGCTAAATCGATAGCAGGTTCGTCTAGTTTCACTCCCCCTGCTACTTTAATATAAGCATCTTGATTTTGTAACATAAGACCGACCCGCTTTTCTAACACAGCCATTAATAGAGGTACACGATTCGAATCTACTCCCGTTGCCATTCTACGTGGATGTCCGAAACTAGAAGGGGAGATTAGCGCTTGAATTTCTACTAAAACTGGTCTTGTCCCTTCCATCGAAGCGACAACGGTCGATCCCGAAGCACCGCTCGTCCTTTCTTCCAAAAATATTTCAGAAGGATTCATTACTTCTTGTAAGCCTATTTCTTTCATTTCAAAAATGCCCATCTCGTTCGTACTGCCGAAGCGGTTTTTGACACTTCTTAAAATCCGATATGTATGATGCCGTTCTCCTTCAAAGTAAAGAACAACATCGACCATATGTTCCAACATTCTAGGTCCTGCAATCGCACCTTCTTTCGTCACATGACCGACGATGAAAATCGGAATTGCTAACGTCTTTGCGATTTTCATTAATTCCATCGTACATTCTCTTACTTGTGAAACACTTCCCGGAGCGCTCGTAATTTCTTCTTTGTAAATCGTTTGGATCGAATCGATGACGACAAATTGAGGGTTTACAGCTTCGATTTGCCGAATAATTTGATAAAGGTCTGTTTCTGCCATCACGTATAATGAATCATCGTTAATTTTCAAACGATCCGCACGTAGTTTCGTCTGTTGTAATGACTCTTCCCCTGAAACATAAAGGACGGTGTAATTCGCTTCCGCAATTTGAGAAGATGTTTGTAATAAAAGTGTCGATTTACCGATTCCAGGATCTCCACCGATTAACACGAGCGAACCAGGGACGATTCCACCGCCTAACACTCGATTTAATTCTTTCATTTTCGTCAAGATTCTTTCTTCTTTTTCTGTTTGGATTTGGTGGATTTTCGTCGGCTTACTAATTTCAGAGGAAATTGCAGCTCCCGTTCCTCTTTTTTGGGAAGGTTGCTTTAATTCTTCTACGAACGTATTCCAATTGTTGCAATTCGTACATTTTCCCATCCATTTCGGTGCTTGATACCCACATTGTTGACAGATGTATACTGTTTTACGTTTCGCCAAAAGTTCCCTTCCTTTCTTCTTTCCATAAATATAGTAGGAAAAAGCTAGCGGAAATACACTAGCTTTTTTCTACTGTCAATCAGCGTTGAAACATTACGGTAATACGATAAAATCTCCTTTACTATTTAAGCCGATTTTAAATTCTTCCCCTTTTTTAATCGTACCTTTTAACAACTCTTGTGAAATTAAATCTTCAATATTTTTTTGGATAGAACGACGTAAAGGTCTAGCGCCATATTCTGGATCGAAACCTTCTTCAGCAATTTTTTCAACAGCTCGATCCGTTATCGTAAATGTAATTTCTTGTTCTTTCACACGTTTTTGAACTTGTTCAATCATTAATTTCACAATCTCTTTTATATGTTTCTTCTCGAGTGAATGGAAAACGATCGTTTCATCGATACGGTTTAAGAACTCTGGGCGAAACGTCTTCTTCAACTCATCCATCACTTTTGATTTCATATCTTGATGTTCTTGCGTTTCATCCCCTAAATTAAAGCCGACGTAACGATTTCGCTTCAGTTCACTCGCTCCGACATTCGAAGTCATAATTAAAATGGTATTTCTAAAATCGACGGTACGACCTTTAGAATCCGTCAATCTACCATCCTCTAAAACTTGAAGTAAAATGTTGAACACTTCTGGATGTGCCTTTTCAATTTCATCTAATAAAACGACGGAATAAGGTTTACGACGTACTTGTTCTGTCAGTTGCCCGCCTTCCTCATAGCCGACATAGCCTGGAGGTGAACCGACAAGTCTTGAAGTAGAATGTTTTTCCATATATTCTGACATGTCAATTCGAATCATCGCATCTTCATCTTCGAACATGACTTCTGCTAAAGCTCTCGCTAATTCCGTTTTTCCGACACCCGTCGGCCCTAAAAAGATAAATGAACCGATCGGACGTTTCGGATCTTTCAAACCGGCACGTGCACGACGAATCGCTTTAGAAATTGCATTGACTGCTTCCTCTTGACCGATGACACGTTTATGAAGAATTTCTTCCATGTTCAGTAAGCGATCTGTTTCATCTTTCGTTAATTTTACGACAGGAACTCCTGTCCATGAAGATACGACGACTGCAATATCTTCTTCGGTGACTGCTAAGTTTTCCTGTCCTTGTTTTTCTTTCCACTCATTTTTCGTCTTTTCTACTTCTTCGCGAAGCTTTTGTTCTTTATCACGTAACGCTGCTGCTTTTTCGAACTCTTGACTTAATACAGCTGAATCTTTCTCTTTACGGATTTCTTCTAACTCAGCTTCCAATTCTTTTAAATTCGGTGGAATCGTATAAGATTTTAAACGGACTCGTGAGCCTGCTTCATCGATTAAATCGATCGCTTTATCTGGTAAAAAGCGGTCGGTAATGTAGCGGCTCGATAATTCCGCTGCTGCTTGAATCGCATCATCGGTAATCGTAACGCGGTGATGAGCTTCATAACGGTCTCGTAATCCTTTTAAAATTTGCACAGTTTCTTCAATTGTCGGTTCATCGACATGGATCGGCTGGAACCTTCTTTCTAAAGCAGCATCTTTTTCGATATATTTTCTATATTCATCTAACGTCGTTGCTCCGACACATTGTAATTCTCCTCGTGAAAGAGAAGGTTTTAAAATGTTCGAAGCATCGATCGCTCCTTCTGCACCTCCTGCACCGATCAACGTATGCAATTCATCGATAAATAAGATAACATTTCCAGCATTGCGGATTTCATCCATCACTTTCTTTAAACGATCTTCAAATTCACCACGATATTTCGTACCAGCTACTACTGTTCCCATATCTAACGTCATCACTCGTTTATCACGTAACGTCTCAGGCACTTCATTGTTCACAATTTTATGAGCGAGACCTTCTACTACTGCCGTTTTTCCAACTCCTGGTTCTCCTATAAGGACAGGGTTGTTTTTCGTTCTTCGACTTAAAATTTGAATGATACGTTCAATTTCTTTATCGCGTCCGATGACCGGATCGACTTTTCCTTCCCGTGCACTTGCAGTTAAATCACGTGCTAGTGAATCAAGTGTAGGAGTGCTGACGTTTGATGTTTGTCTACCTTGCTGACTAGATTGCGCTTCATTACTCCCTAACAATTGTAAAACTTGTTGCCTTGCTTTATTCAAACTTACATCTAAATTGTGCAGTACTCTTGCGGCAACTCCTTCACCTTCACGGATTAATCCTAATAAAATATGCTCTGTCCCGACATATGGGTGACCGAGTTTTCGTGCTTCATCTTGTGATAATTCCACAACTTTTTTCGCTCGTGGCGTATAATGGATCGATTTCATCGGTTGCGTACCTTTACCGATTAATTTCTCTACTTCATTTTGAATTTTTTTCGCTTCCAACCCTAATTCTTTTAATGCTTTTGCTGCAATTCCTTCGCCTTCGCGAATTAAACCTAACAAAATATGTTCCGTCCCAATATTATGATGCCCTAATCGAATGGCTTCTTCTTGGGATAAAGCTAATACTTTTTGAGCTCTTTCTGTAAATCGCCCAAACATCATTTTAATTCCCTCCTACTGTTTCAATGTTAACCTTTCTCGTATTAATGTCGCACGTAATATATCACGCTCACTTGCTGTTAATGCTTGATTTGCATAATGTTGTAAAAACCCTGGTTGTGTTAAAACCATCAATTCATTTAAGATACTATGAGAAATATCTTTAATAATACCTAAATCTATGCCTAAACGAACATTAGAAATTCTCGTTGCAGCCTCAGATGATTCCATAATTCGACTATATTTCAACACGCCATATGAACGATAAATTTGATCTTCTAGCCGATCGCTTGATCGTTTTATTAATTCATCTCGAGCTAATCTTTCTTGTTCAACAAGTTTGACGATAATACTTTGTAAATCTGAGACGATATCTTCTTCTGTTTTTCCTAATGTAATTTGATTCGATATTTGAAATATATTACCTAACGCTTCACTACCCTCACCATATATGCCTCTGACGACGAAGCCTAATTGATTGATCGCAGGAATCATTTGGCTAATTCGTTTCGTAATCACTAAAGCTGGTAAATGAATCATTACAGACGCCCGCATTCCTGTCCCAACATTTGTCGGACAACTCGTTAAATAACCTTTTTCTTCATCGAAGGCAAAATCGATATCTTCCTCTAGCCAGTCATCTAATTTGAATGCTTCTTCTAGAGCTGTCGATAATTGAAAACCAGGAAAATATAATTGCATACGGATATGGTCTTCTTCATTAATCATGATCGATACTTGTTCATTTTCTGAAACGAGCACTGCTGCAGCACGAGCATTTGCTAAATATGGACTAATGAGATGTTTTTCGACTAATACTCTTTTTTCAATGTGCGTTAAGTTACTCATTTCAATTAACTCTAAATTTTTGTATTGACCGAAAGATGTTTGGTGATATTTTTGTTTAAAATAAGTCGTGATCCTTTGCAAATCTTTTTCATCAGCAATGACAGGGAATATTTCATTTTCAAAATTTCGAGCTAATCGAATCCGTGTACTTAACACAATATCATTTTCTGGACCTGCTTCTCTCATCCAGGGACTGATGGCATCATTCATAAATTGCTCTAAACTCACGAATGATCACCTGCTTTCTCTTCCAGTTTCTTTATATGATCGCGAACTACTGCAGCCTGTTCGAATTCTTCCCGTTCAATTAATTCTTTTAATTTTGCTCGATAAAATTCGATCTCTTTTTTCGTATGGAATTTTCCACCTTTTCGTTTCGGTATTTTACCATGATGTTTCGTATTACCGCTATGCACTTTTTTAAAAATCGAATCTAATTTTGTTTTAAATGTATTGTAACAACTAGCACAACCGAATTTGCCGATTCGCTGGAAATCATCGAATGTAATACTACATTGAGAGCATTGTAATTCTTTTACTTCTTGGAAAAATGCTCTATTTTGTCAAATCGATTTTCGATGGACCAAAATTAAATAATCCTGTTAACAAATCATGGATCGTATACGTGTCATCTGTATAACTGATATAACCTTTCTTTTTCGCACATTCTTCACATACGTTAATTTCTGTTTTTTGACCATTTATTACTTGAGTAAAGTAAAGGGTTGCGGGGCGCTTATGGCACTCACTGCATTCCATCACATTTTCCCCCTCTACTTTATTTAGTATAATCCACCTATAACTAGCAAGTGGCATTTTACAATTCAATAACCTAATTCGTCAATTTTAATGTATTTAAAATCGATGTTAAAATACGTGCTCTTAATTCATCCCGATGAGGAAGAGAAACGCTTAATGTTTCTCTATCGATTGCACTCATTATTAATTTCTTTTCTCGAGCTGTAATAACCTTTTTTTCCGCAAGTCTTTCTAATACATCCATCGCTCTTTGCTGTGATATTTTTGGATTAATCATTTTAATTAGTTCATCGATCAGTTCAAATTCATCTTTATGTTCTACGCTAAAAATTCGAATATAGCCACCGCCGCCACGCTTACTCTCAATCATATACCCTTTTTCAGCAGTAAAACGCGTATTTATCACATAATTTATTTGTGACGGAACACATTGGAATTAATCAGCTAATTCGCTTCTTTTTATTTCAATCATTTTTTTATCATTAGAATGTAAGATTTGCTTTAAATATTGTTCAATAATATCAGACATGCTACTCATCAGGTATTTACCTCCTTCCTCTTTTTGCATTTTTCATCTATTCGCTTTTGATAAGTCAAATTTTCTCGCAAACTTTGACCTTGACCATATTTGACTATACTTATATTATACGATATTAATGAGGATTGAAAAGATATTTCCTTACTATCTTTGACAATTTCATCAAAAAAAATTCGACTCATTCAAAACAAAATAAAAAACCATAGCCCATTCATTTCAATGAACAAGCTATGGCTTACTTGC
>CAVYBX010000022.1:0-10983 GCA_963766835.1 uncultured Bacilli bacterium | reverse complement strand
GCTGAATTTTCAGCAAAAAATTAAAAAGGAATCAGGTGAAAATCCTGAACGGACCGGCCACTGTGATTGGGGAGCGACTCTCAATATGCCACTGGTGATCATCACTGGGAAGGCGAGATTAGCGATGATCCATAAGTCAGGAGACTTGCCAAAACACTTATGCGTTATACCTTCCAGGATCTAAGGTGTAGCATAAGCGCGGATTTTATGTAACATAACGTAACTTAAGTTATGTTTAGTTATTTTATTGTATACATAAATGTGATCAAGTTCATTATGCTCTTATCTCTTTCTGGAGGTAAGAGCTTTTTTATGTTTTATGTTTTTGGATTATGGAAGGAAACGCATGAACACTCTACTAAAATTAACGTAGATGGGGGCATTCATGTGAAACGACTACAACGTAAATTAAGTATTGTTTTTACTCTATTGCTAGTACTGTCTACCATTTTTACGCCACTGACAACCTATGCTGAAACGACAGAAATGGTAGATGAAAATGAAAGAGAAGTAAGCGAGAAAGTGTTAAGTGAAGATCATAGCGAAACATCCGTTAGTAAAGAAAAGGAACTAGAAGAAAACAAAAAAGATGAAAAAATTGTAAAGACAGAACGTGTTCAAAGTGAAGAAAAGAAAGATGAGAACAATCCTCAAGAAAAAGAAACTATACATGAAAAACAAAAAGTGACATCTGTAAGTGAAAGAGCACCACCCGTTACCGTAAATTTCGGGTAGAAACACATGAAAAAACGCTCGTACCTCCTACTGAAGTAACAGTAGATAACTTTGACTTAAGTCCGTATGGAGGTCCAGAAACTGTCGATTCGCCGCGAGCGATTCATGCGATTATTCGAGCGTTAGAAACTGTCGATGATTTAGATTTAACTGATCGTAATGACTTTCAATTAGGTTTCGGCGGCAATTATATCGTTTCAATTGGTGAATTGGCTGAGTTCAGTAATGGTCCTTTCAGTGGTTGGAAATATTTTATTGACAATCAATTTGTTCCGGTTGGAGTATTAGACCGAGAGATTAAAGACGGCGATTCGATCGTTTTATATTATACGGTCAATTTTAATGAAACGTTTACTTGGTTTGAACGAGATTCATATTCAGTAGAAGTCGGAGAAAAATTGGAAGTTCAATTAGTCGGAAATCATTTCGAACATGTGAGTCCAGTGAAAGGGGCTTCGATATTAATAAATGAAGAAGAATATAAAGAAAGTGGTAAAGTCATTTTAACAGATGAAAACGGAGAAATTGAACTCGTATTCAACGAACCTGGAACGTACCATTTATCAGCAAATCGTGAAAATAGTGCTGGGGAACGTGACATCGTCCGTCCGTATGCAATTGTAGAAGTTACCGAAAAGCTAATCATTGATACGAAACCTCCAGTTATAACAGTAGATGGTATCGATGATGGGGATATTGTGATGGAAAGCAAAGTTTCCTTTACAGTCGAGGCAATAGACGATGTAGATGGTGAAGTTCCAGCAACTGTAGAAGTGAATGGAGAATTAGCTGAAAGTGAAAACGGTACATATGTAGTTGATTTAGAAAAAGGAGAAAATATATTTGTCATCAAAGCACAAGATGTAGCTGGGAATGAAACGATCGAGAAATTAATTGTAATTTATCAACCTGAAACAGAACAAAAAGAAACGAAATATGATATCGAAGAAAGTATAGAAAAAGCTGCTCAATATATTTTATCTAAAGGAGTAACGAGCGAATGGGAAGCGATCGGACTTGCTCGAGCAGGCTATAAAGTACCGGCAAGTTATACGAATATTTTACTTCAACATATTGAAAGAGAAATAACTAATGGATTAGAAAATGGTAGGTTTATCATTACTGATGCCGAACGTTTAGCAATTGCTGCAGTTGCAATCGGTCAAGACCCAAGGGATGTAGGCGGCCATAATTTAATCGAGTTAATTTATAATAGTCCAGATCGTAAATTGTGGGATGGATCTTTTGAAGATACAATGACCTATCAAGGGAATAATGGTCCTATTTTTGCACTTATCGCACTTGATACGAAAAACTATCCCGTTCCGGAAAATGCGAGATGGACACGGGAAAAATTGATTGACGAATTGTTAGCAAATCAAAATATTGATGGTAGCTGGCATTTAAGTAATCTTTATGAATCGCCTAGTATCGATATTACTGCGATGGCATTAACTGCTTTAAGTCCGTATAAAGATCAACTGAAAGTAAGAAGCGCATTGGAGAAAACAGTACAATATTTATCTACTATCCAAACTGAAACAGGAGGATTTGACGGAGGTGCTTTTGTAGGTGGTATTACGAGTGAAGCGACCTCACAAGTGATTATCGGACTTACTGCGTACGGTATCGACCCGACGAGTGAACAGTTTACGAAAAACGGTAACAATTTAATCGAACATCTATTAAGCTACCAAAATGAAGACGGTGGATTTAGGCATACAGACGCATATCCAGCTTCTGATGCGATGGCAACAGAACAAGCGTTACAAGCATTAGTTGCATATCAATTGTTTTTAAATGGTGAAGATAGACTGTATCATTTTGGAACGTTAGATGATGAAGAAGATCAAGAGCCAGTAGAAGAAGATGAAAGAGATCAAGATCCAATAGAGGAAGATCGTGATGATTCAGATAAAGAGGATAGCAATGGAAATCAAGAAGAAGAAAATCAAGGAAGAAATAATTTAGAACGAGATGAAGATAAATCATTAATCGGTAAAGTAGAAGGTCAATCGAATATAGAAGAAGAACAATTCTTATCAAATGACGAACAGTCGCAAGATGAAGAATCAAGCGATAAAAAACTACCAACGACAGCGACGAACATATTTAATTTCATGTTATTCGGAATCGTATTGCTAGTGGTAGGAATGATTGTTTACATCATTCAACGGAGAATAAGTGTAAGCAAATAGTTATTAAAGGAGGCTCTTATGATGCGTCTAACAAAAAAATGGTTGTTGACAGCCATTTCCGTCGTGATGTTAGTCATTTTATCTGCCTGTGGTTCTTCTTTAGAGAAACCGACGGGATTAGAAACGACGGAATCTAAACAATCTGTAGAATTGAATGAAGACGTTGAAGAGGTTAGTGAAGAGGTTAGTGAAGAGGAAGAAGAAAAAGACGATTTAGAAGATGAAAGTGATGAAAACGATGCGGAATCAAATGATGAGAAAAAAGAAAAAAATCATAATGAATTTAATACCGAGACAAAGTCTTCAAAAGATGCTAGCGAATCAACATCTGTGACGAAAAATGAACAAAGTGGAAAACAAAATGAAACGTCGTCTCAAAGTAAAAAATCTGAAAGCAAACAAGGAAGTAGTAATAAGTCAACATCGGCAACAAAGAGTACGAATAAATCGGAGTCTACATCCTCGTCTTCAGCAAATACGAAACAAACTAGTAGTAAATCGTCAAAGCAATCATCTGAAACGAAACAAAAAGATACTGTCGTTATTTCGATCGTTATTTCGGCAAATGAAGTACCGTTACCTCCGACAGAGATAGAAATAAAAGATGGGGATACCGTACTTGATGCATTAATTGCGGTAACGAAAAAACATGGAATTCAATTAGATTATCGTGGTGGACGGGGAAGTTCAGCGTATGTCGAAGGATTAGCGAATGTATATGAGTTCGACCGTGGTCAAGGTAGTGGTTGGATGTACCGTGTAAATGGTATTTTCCCTGATCGCAGTGCCGGTGTCGTGCCTTTAGAATCGGGTGACAGAGTAGAATGGCTTTATACGTTAAACCTTGGACAAGATTTAGGGGCAGATTTAAAGCCGTTTCGTCGTTAAATTTAAGATAAGAAAAGTTTTTATGAAAATCACTAAAACCGACCTAGTGATCATTTAATCTAGGTCGGTTTTTCTCGATATGACGTTACAATGGAAAGGCGTTGCTTTAAATGGAAAGTGGTTTTAGCGGATATCATCCTTATGTTATTTTATTCTACTATCTATGTACTAGTTTTCTAATTATGTATTTCAATCATCCTTTATTTTTAATGACAGTACTTCTTTTATTAATATTCGTGAACATGACACACGACTATGGAAAAGCATTAAAAAAATGGACGGTACCTTTCGTCATGATGGGAGTTTTTATCGTCTTTTTGAATCCATTTTTAGTTTCACGTGGTACGAATATTTTGTTTTATTTTCGTGGCAAACAAGTAACGCTCGAAGCGACGATGTACGGTTTTGTCATGGCCTTATCATTGATCGCGATTCTGATGATGTTCGTCTCTTTTAATCTCAAATTAAATGGGAATAAATTTTTATTCGTTTTTTCGAAATTTTTACCGCGGACGGCATTTTTAATCATGTTAGCGATCCGTTTCGTACCATTGTTAAAACGAAGATTAGATGAAATTTCGGCTGTACAATATGTTCGTGGTAAGACAATTGTTTCCGGAAGTTTAAAAGAACGAATTCGAAACGCACTAGTAATGTTACAAATATTATTAACTTGGTCGTTAGAAGAAGCGATACAAACTGCCGATTCGATGAAAGCCCGTGGATACGGTCTCGGTAAAAAAAGTTCATACGTACCATATCAAATGGAGAAACGTGATTGGATATGGATGAAAATACTCTTTTGTAGTTTAGTAGTTTGTATTTTCTGCGGATTACTTGGTTATGGAAAAATTGTCATTTATCCACAGTTAGGGACGCTCCATCTTTATCCGTTAGATTGGGTTGCCTACGTATGTATGGTCACCATCATTTCATTTCCACTGCTAGTCGAGGGGAGAGAACTTGTGAGATGGAAATTTTCGAAATAAAAAATTTATCTTTTCAATACCCTGAAACAGATGAACGAGTACTAGAAAATATTTCATTACAAATATTAGAAGGGCAATTTCTAGTCATTTGCGGACCTAGTGGATGTGGGAAAACGACATTTCTCCGATTACTGAAAAAGGAACTTGCTCCAATAGGTGAACGAAACGGAGAAATTTTTTACTTAAAGAAACAATTTTCCGAATGGGATGAAAAAACGTTAGCAGAAGAAATTGGATTCGTTTTTCAAGATCCGGAAAATCAAATCGTCATGGAAGAAGTATTACAAGAAATCGTTTTCGGGATGGAAAATTTCGGATATTCACACGTTGAAATGAGAAAGCGCGTTGCTGAACTTGTTCACTTTTTTGGAATGGAAAGTTTATTAAAGAAGAAAACTTCAGAGCTATCTGGAGGACAGAAACAGATGTTAAATTTGTTATCCGTGTTACTATTAAAACCGAAAGTGCTTCTTTTAGATGAACCGACAGCGCAACTCGACCCGGTTGCAGCGAAAGAATTTATCACGATGTTGAAAAGATTGAATGTTGAAATGGGCATGACGATCGTCATCGCAGAACATAGATTAGAAGAATTATTTTCGATTGCGGATAAAGTTATTTTTTTAAAAGAAGGGAAAGTAGCGTATGAAGGAGATAGTCGTGAAGTAATCGATCAGGTTTATCGAAATCAAGATCGTTTATTTTTACCGTACATTCCGTCTCTGGCACATCTTTATTTAAAAAAGGAGAAGATTCCGCATAAAGAAAAGATTCCTTTATCCGTCAAAGAGAGTAAAGAATGGTTGTCTAATTTAAGTATACGGATGAAAAAAAGAAAGCAGCCTTTAGAAAAAAGTACGCATTTTAAAATACCTTATTTATCTTTACGTAACGTATATTTTCAATATGATCGCCATTCGCCAATGGTCATTAAAAATTTATCAATCGACATAGCAGAAGGAGAATTTTTCGTCTTAGTCGGTGGCAATGGCTCAGGCAAATCAACCTTTATTAAATTATGTCTCGGTATTGAAAAAGCACAACGAGGTTCGATCAAACTTGCTGGCCAAAAGTTAAGCAAGTTAAAGCGTACAAACTTGTTGGAACGAGTAGCTTATTTACCGCAAAATCCAGAAACTTTTTTTATGGAAGATACGATAGAAAAAGAAATGATTCAAACGGTAGAAAAGTATCCTTCAAAAGTTCGTTCCGAGAAAATTTCCGAAATTCTCGATTTGTTTCATATCAGACATTTGCGAAATCGACATCCGTACGATTGTTCTGGTGGAGAGTTACAACGAGCGGCTCTAGCGTGTATGTTACTTTCAGAACCTAACATTTTATTTATCGATGAACCGACGAAAGGACTTGACCCTATCGCAAAAGAAAATTTAGCGAAAATACTGCGTCGTTTACATGAAAAAGGTATAACGATCGTTATGGTAACACACGATATTGAATTTGCTGCAAAATATGCCGATCGCTGTGCGATGATGTTCGATGGAAACATTTCTATTGCTGGAACTCCTAATGAATTATTTAAAGGAAATTATTTTTATACGACGACGATGAATCGAGCAACGCGAATGAGTCCTGTACCGGAAGTGTTAACGTTAGAGGAGGCACTAATAGAATGGTGAGGTCGCACAAGTATTTGATCATTGTAACGATATGTATTTTCATTTTATTAGTGACCTCGATCGTTTTCTTTCAATATGAAGCATATTTAATTGTTAGCCTTATCATTATTGCAAGTATGATGTTTCCGTTTTTCGCACGGTTTGAAGTGAAGCAATTGTCTGGTAGAGAAGTAGTTATAATCGCAATGTTAGCCGCCATTGCTGCCATTAGTCGTGTACCTTTTGCGCCAATTCCAAGTGTGCAACCGACATCTTTTGTCATTATTACCGCAGGACTCGTATTTGGAGCGGAATCTGGTTTTATCGTTGGAGCTGTAGCAGCGATCGTATCGAATATTTTTTTAGGACAGGGACCGTGGACCCCTTGGCAAATGTTCACTTGGGGAATGATGGGGATGAGCGCAGGTTTCTTACGTAACACTTGGTGGATGCAAAAAGTATGGGGGAAAATGATATTCGGTTTCGTTTGGGGATATATATTTGGTTGGATCATGAATTTATGGATCGTTTTCAGTTATATCGAAAATATGACGGTCGAATTTTTTATTAGTATTTATGCGGCTAGTATCTATTTCGATTTAGCCCACGGATTATCAAATGCAATTTTCCTCGGTTTATTTAGTGCAAGTTGGATGAAGATTTTAGAAAGATTTAAACGAAAATACGGATTACTAAATTAAAAAGTTGATATTAGAGGTTAACTTACCTATCATATGTATTAGATTAAATGGCAAAGGGTGACATCATATGAAAACGACAGTTAACCAAAGAAAAGCAGATTACGACATTGATTCGATCTATTTAGAACGTTGGTCACCGCGAGGGTTTTCAGCAAAAGAAGTAGATGAGGAAACATTAAATTCCTTATTTGAAGCAGCACGTTGGGCACCTTCTGCTGGCAATTTACAACCATGGCGCTTTATTGTCGCTAAAACGAAAGAAGATAGAGAAAAATTTTATCAATTTATTGCTGATGCGAATGTAGAATGGTGTAAAAGAGCACCAGTACTCGTTGCGATTATATCGAAAAAAACTCGAAACGATAAAGGTGCTCCAAATGCTACGCATGCATTTGATACAGGTGCAGCATGGGGATTTTTAGCGCTTGAAGCGGTAAGAAAAGGGTTAATTACTCATGGTATGGGTGGTTTTGATCGTAATAAAACAAAGAAATCTTGAATATTCCTGATGAATATGATGTACAAGCAGTTATCGCAATTGGATATTTTGATCCGAATGCTGAACTCTCAGAAGACAATCGAAAACGAGAAGTTCCATCAGATCGCCGTCCAATCAAAGAATTTGTATTTGAAGGAAGTTTTAAAGAATAATATCGATTAAAACTCATAGTGAGTGTTAGTCCAGTGATAAATTATGTATTAATTAAACTATGGACAATATATATTGGATTTTGTGAAGTAATTACATTCGGTTGTTTGAAACAAGACAGTCGACTACAGGACGGAAAAATGCGTTTACGCCTAACACTAACGTCCTGTGTGTCGAAGAAAAACACGATCTGAAGAAGACTGTAGCTCCTCGAAAATTGAGGAGCTACAGAAGTTTATGACGTGATCGATAAAAAGTTGCTGCCGGAGCTGAAAATTAACGGATATAAGAGTAATCGATATTACATGGTTTGTTAACTTTTATTTCATAGATTAAATAAGTAATATGAGATACACGCTTATAATAGAAATGATAAAGGAAGCGATGATATACAAACTTGCAGTACGAATCTTTCTAGCTAATATTAATTGAATAGTTTCATTTCCAAAGGTTGAAAAAGTTGTATAACCTCCACAAAAACCAATGCCGATTAATAACCAAGTAAGTTCTGGTAATGTTCCTTCTACATAAAATTTAACAATGATTCCAAGTAGGATCGAGCCAGAGAAATTTGCAATCCATGTCCCGATGAAATGTTTATTACATTTAACGGAGATATAATATCGTAATAAGCTTCCGAATCCACTACCGATACCTACGATGAAGAAATGGAGTAACATCATTCGATCACTCTCCTACTTGCAAACTTATAACCTAGAAAACTACTGAATAATCCAAAGAGGAGAGTGCTGAAGATATAAATAATTGCTAAAACGAAATTTTCCTTCGATAACATGATAAATTCTAATGTAATCGCAGAAAATGTCGTATATGTCCAATTAAGCCAGTCGTTATCCCTGTTATGACAACTTGGTCTAATTTAGATTGAATCATAGGGTGAAATAAGATATATGTTAATAAAAATGCACCGCTAATATTTACAAAAAAATTAGCCCACGGAAAACTACTATAATCTATATTTGGTAGTATTAGACCAATGCCATACCTTAACATCGAACCGAAAAATCCACCTATCACAACTGCGAGATATACCTTCATAGAAACTTCCCCTATGCGATTTGACAAGTTGGACAAAGTCCGTACACTTCAAATTTATGTCCTTCAATTTTATATTGTGTTAAAAACGATACTACATCCTCCATTGGACAAAGATTAATTTTTTTCGTTTTACTGCATTGATTACAAATGAAATGGTGATGGTGGTGGTCGCCCCGCAATTCATTCGAAAATGTTTTTCTGCATGTAAATCTGTAGATTCTAAAATACCTAAATCATGATATAGATGTAAATTACGATAAACCGTATCAAAGCTAATTCCTGGATAGATTGATTCCATATGTTCATATAAAGCTTTTGCGGAATGGTATTTATCCTCTTTCGCAAAAAAAGTTAATATATCTTCTCGTCGTTTCGTCATTTTAAACCCATTTTCTTGCAATAAAGAAATTGCTTCATTCATATTCATTTATTTAACCACTCCTCTTTGTAAACGTAATGAAAGTCGTTTTGCTAAAATAGAAAAGACTAAAATAATAATTGCAATCATCACAATCGTACCACCAGGAGGGATGCTTAAAAAATACCCACTAATTAAGCCGGTAATGACAGAAACTTCTGCAAATAATAATCGATAAAAATAGTAATTGTTTAAAACTGACAGCAATTCGCATCGCACTGGCAACTGGTAACGTCATTAATGCGGAAACGAGCAATACACCGACAATTCGAATCGAAGCTGCGATGACTAAAGCAGTTAAAATAATAAACAAAAAATGTATTCGATTTGCATGAATACCTGAAACTATCGCATGTTCTTCATCGAATGATAAAGTTAATAGTTCTTTGTAAAAGAAAGCGATTAGTACGATGACGATCACTGTTATTCCGAAAATTGTTACCAAATCATTACGGCTGACAGCAGAAACAGAACCGAACAAATAATTAAACAGATCGGTGTTAAATCCGTTCGCGATTGCAATGAAAATGACGCTTAATCCGACGCCACCACTTAAAATAATCGGAATCCCAATTTCTTGGTAAGCAGTATAAACCGATCGTAACTTTTCAATTAAAATGGCTCCGATCACTGAAAAACCCATTCCGCTTATATAACGGATTAATAGGAAATAAGAGCAATTTTTCGAGCATCAATCCAAAAGCGATGCCGGCTAGTGTGACATGGGATAAGGAATCGGCTAATAACGAAAGTCTTCTTACGACTAAAAAAGAACCTAGTATAGGAGCGATGATGCCGATTAATATTCCGGTAATAAAAGTATATCGTAAAAAATCGAACTGCAAAAAGTCAGATAACATAGTGACCTCCTTTTAATCATGGTCATGGACGATGACTTGGACTGGATAACCGTAAATTTCCGATAGATATTCTTGAGATAGAGCTGTATATTCTTCAGATTTCCCATGAAAGTGTAACGTTTGATTCAAACAAGCGACGTTTGTAGCATGTTTCGTCATTGCTCCAGTGTCATGGGTCACTAGTAGTAACGTAAGATTTTTTTTCACGTTCAGCTCGTGAAGCAAGTCGTAAAACCGTTCGACGTTTTTATAATCGATGCCGACGGTAGGTTCGTCTAAAATAAGTAGTTCCGGTTCACTAACTAATGCACGAGCGATAAACACTCGCTGTTGTTGTCCGCCAGATAAATTGCCGATATTATGATAAGCGTAATCACTCATCCCTACTTGTTCAATCGCCGCGAGCACTTTCTCTTTATGATTTTTTTTCATAAACCGGAAATAGCCGATTTTCGCTGTTAATCCCATCGCTACAACTTCAAATACGGTAGCAGGAAATCCTCTGTTAAATGTATTTGCTTTTTGAGAAACGAAACCGATTCGATTCCAATCTTTAAACGTATCGATCGGTTTGTCTAATAAGTAGACCGATCCTTCATCAGGTTTAATAAGCCCTAAAATAATTTTTATTAACGTCGTTTTCCCTCCTCCGTTCGGTCCAACAAGTCCCATAAACATACCACGTTCGATGGAAAAATTGATGTTTTTTAAAACTTGTTTATCGCCGTAAGAAAAAGAGACATTCTCTAGCCGAATGACTGTATCAGACAAAACATCACCTCATTTCAGCGCTTCATCGAGCGTTTGTAAATTTCGTTCCATGATAGAAATATAATCTTCGCCATTTTCAATATCTTCATCTGTCAA
>CAVYBX010000021.1:0-30455 GCA_963766835.1 uncultured Bacilli bacterium | reverse complement strand
CTACTGCATGGAAAAAAAGACATACATTAATAAAAAAAGAAAAGAAAGCACGAAAAAAAACACCACCTTACGTAACGACGAAAGCATTAATGATCGAGTTGTCTTGCGTTGCTTGCACCTTTCGTGTTAGTCGGTATTACGATCCCTTTATACCAGTTAGTAGACTCGTTTACATTTAACCGTGCGATGATCGTCAGTGGAAACGCAAGAAATTGCAGAATTATCGCTCTCAGCGATTACATTTTACGGTCATAAATTAATTATTATTCCAGTTACATTGGCGACAGGACTTTCCCTGACGATTGTTCCAGCACTAACAGAATCGTTCACAAAGCAAAATCGACCAAAGTTAATAAAAGAAAGTGAATCAATCTTTGCAAATTGTCTTGTTTTTGTTATTCCTGCTGTGTTGGTTTAATGGCTCTATCTATGAAGCGTACGGTTCGTCTATTTGGAATGAAAAACTTGGAGTTAACTGGTGACCTTTTTAGACTGGTATTCACCGGTTGCATTATTATTTGCCTTATATACTGTTACAGTCCGCCATTCTACAAGGAATTAATGAACAACGATTTGCACTTATCAGTCTTACAGCAGGTTTTTTAACAAAAGTATTTTTGAACTCAGTGTTCATCCATATGTTTGCTGGTAAAGGTTCTATTATTTGCGACTGGACTTGCTGTCGGAGTTGCTGTCATCTTAATTTATGGAGAATTAACAGCGAGCAATTTTTCTTATAAACAAACGTTAAAACGTACATTATTTATGGTCATTTTTAGTTTATCATGTTCGACGTTATATATGTAACTAAACTTCTTTTCGGCTATTTCTTGCCTTTTGAAGAAAGTAGATTTGCCGCAATGGTTATGTTGATCATCGGTGTAGCATTAGGCGCTATCGTATATTTATGGTTGACATATAAATCGACTTTAATGGAATTTGTATTAGGTAGTACGAATATTTTGAACATTCAGGAGGAAAAAACGTGCGAATAGATAAATTGTTAGCCAATGCTGGTTACGGATCTCGCAAAGATGTAAAACGACTACTTAAAAATAAAGTTGTCACTGTCGATGACCTAATTGTACGAAAAACTGAATATTCATGTCGACCCCGATCTGCAAACGATTTGTGTCAACGGCGAAAGAGTCGTTTACGAAAAATATATTTATTTAATGTTAAATAAACCTCAAGGCTATTTATCTGCGACGTTTGATCATCATGCAAGTACAGTAATCGATTTAGTGCCGGATAAATACAGGCACTATCCACTCGCTCCTGTCGGTCGACTCGATAAAAATACGGAAGGTTTCATGTCTATTAACGAACGATGGCGTGTTAAATCATATCATTACTTCACCGAAAAATAATATATATAAAACATACCTTGCGAAAATTGCCGGGGAAGTTACAGAAAAACATCGTGAACTATTTAAAAAAGGGATCGAATTAGACGATAAATATATTACAAGACCTGCACATTTAGACATTAAAAAAAGCGGGGAAATTTCTGAAGTATTGATATCGATTTGTGAAGGAAAATTTCATCAAGTAAAACGAATGTTTCAAGCGGTCGGGATGAAAGTGATTTATCTAAAAAGAATTAGCATCGGTGATTTAACTCTTGATGAGACGTTAAAGCTCGGTGATTCGCGTTTATTGAACGAGGAGGAAATGGCGTACATATATTCTCTTAAACAAAGAAGAGGTGATTAAAATAGCACAATTAATTAAGTTGCTTGACTATATTTCCCGCTATGAAACAAATCCATTTCATTACCCGACACAATATATTCGTTTAAAGCAAGAAAATTGGAAAAAATTTGTTACTGCATGGGAAAAAGAAATGGAAATAGAACGTAAAATCGCAGAAGAAGAAGAAAAAAAGCATCATTTTTCCTGGATTCCATTTCAGAAAAAAGAAGTAAAAGAAGAGCCGGTAGATGTTGAGCCTCAAAAACCTTTACCGCAAACTCGCGAACAATTAATCAAATATTTTTTAGACGAATTATACCCCTTTCAATTAAAATGGGCTAGTTCGACGATTTCCCACGTATCTTATACAGATCCGAAATTTAATCATGATCCAACATTAAAATTTTTCTTGCAACGTTTTCCAGATATTTATTTATTAATGTACTATCCGATCTTCAACATTAAAAAAGCTCCAATCGAAGGTGAAATCATTTTAATTAGTCCGATCGATATCGAAATTATCGTATTAATTGATGACGATCCAAATGCGACGATCGTTGCGAGTGATGATAGAACATGGGTAATCGAAACTGAAGATGATTCAAGAAAAATGATAAGTCCACTTATATCGCTCAAACGAACCGAACAAATTGTAAAAAGTATATTGAATCACCATCAAGTTCATTTTAATATCCAAAAAACAGTACTATCTCAAACTTCCCAAATTTTATATTCTACACAACCGTATAAAACTTCTCTTATCGGAAAACGTGAATTTGACGATTGGTTCGAGCAGAAACGGAATTTGAGTTCGCCACTGAAAAGTGAACAATTAAAAGCGGTCGAAGCGTTACTAATGCATTGTCAAACGACATCTGTCCGCAGACCTGAATGGGAAAGAGACGATGATCATTTACAAACAATGATCGATGAGGAATTGTAAATGTATATTTTCATCGTTAATCCGGTCGTTGGTAATGCCCTTCGCCAAAAACAATCGTCATCATTTTTCTATTAGTGGTCGATCATATTTCGAAATGGAAAGTACTCTTTTTGTTTATGACGGTATTTTTCGGAAAACATATTCATTTTAAAGAAGTAAACGTTTTTCACGGTCAGAATATTTCGATTGAATTAAACGCTCAAGCTCTCTTTCAAATCGATGGTGAAATAGGGAAAACAAAAACGTGTACAATGAAAAAACAGCCTTTTCCATTAACGGTAAAAGGCTATTTTTCAGTAAATGAATAATTTGCTTTTATTCTATTAACTAATATTTAATTTCGTTCGATTAATCGTCTCAAGCCATTGCTTTATTTTAGACTCATACTCCTCAATATGATCGATAAATGAGTGGGCGACTTCACCTTTCAACCCGTAACAATAAATTTCCGGGAGAACGGTTAACAATTCACTATCCATGTCCTTATTCGATATAATCGTTTGAACAAGTTTTTTAATTTGTTTATATTCTTCCAATGACACAGTTTTATATGTTACTTGTTCATCGAGTAAGTCATGTAATAGTGTTAACTGATTATGCACAGTTAAATACATTTAAAAATCACCTCTCTGTTATTATCGCCCTCCTTTGTTATAATATACAAAATAAATAAAAAATTTTTTACAAAAATTTGAGGAGGAATCTGTATGGAGCAACTAAAAGTCGGAAAAGCAACGTTAACATGGCTAAATGGTGGTGTGAACTTTTTAGACGGTGGTGCGATGTTCGGTGTTGTCCCTAAACCGTTATGGAATAGAAGATATCCTGCAAATGAAAAAAACCAAATAGAATTAAGAACCGATCCTATTTTGCTCCAATTAGACGGAAAAAATTACTTAATTGATGCTGGGATGGGAAATGGAAAATTAACGGAGAAACAAATACGGAATTACGGAGTATTAGAAGAATCGTCAATTGATAAATCGTTAGCAGAACTTGGTTTAACATTAAAAGATATCGATTGTATTTTAATGACACATATGCATTTTGATCATGCTTGTGGCTTGACGAAAGTTGATGGTGATTCATTTACATCGGTTTTTCCAGATGTTCCGATTATTACTTCTGCAGTTGAATGGAACGAAATGAGAAATCCGAATATCCGTTCACGAAATACGTACTGGAAAATGAATTGGGAACCGATTCAAGATCAAGTGGAAACTTTTGAAGATGAATTACAAATTACCGACCATTTAAGAATGATACATACAGGCGGTCATAGTGATGGACATAGCATTATCATCTATGAAGATGGTGACGATTGCTTCATCCATATGGCCGATATAATGGCAACACACGCTCATCAAAACGTCCTTTGGGTGATGGCGTACGACGATTATCCGATGACATCGATTTTTCAAAAAGAAAAATGGATGGAATATGGTTATGAACGGAATGCATGGTATACTTTTTATCATGACGCGTATTATCGTGCTATTAAATTTGACCGTGAAGGTAATGTGATCGACGAAGTGGAAAGAAAACGGTATGAATATACGAAATAAAAAAATTAGCCATCCTTAAAAAGGGTGGCTACACATCTATTTGGAATAAATCGATGATCGCACCTGTTTCAATATCGATGTAAAATCCATACTGCTCATTTTCACCATCGATATTACGAGTGATTCCTCCGCGATACGTTTCATATGTAAGGCCATTTTTTTCAATTCTTTCTGGTTTCGCATAAATCCACGAACCATTTATCGGCCAATTTTTCCGGAAAGTTTCTTTGGCAATTTGTAATGCTTTTTCAGGTGTCATCGTTTGATATTCTTCCAACAGTTCTCTAAATACATATCCGAGCGTAAAACCGACGCTAGCTGCAATGAAAATATTTCTTCGTTTTGCTCATCTTATTCACCTCACGTGATTTAACTAAATGAATCTTCTAATATTAAGTATACACGATGGTTTCTAAATAATAACATATAAAAAGAGAGTGATGAATAATGAATGATGAGACGAAAGCTTATGTTTAAAACATTAACAGAATTACAAGGTGCTCCTAGGTGATGAAAAACGAGTGCGCGATTTTATGAAAAGCGAATTAGAAAAATATGCGGATGAAATTATTTATGATAATTTAGGAAGTATATTTGGTGTGAAACGTGGAAAGGACCGAAAGTGATGGTTGCAGGCCATATGGATGAAGTTGGTTTTATGGTGACACAAATTACCGAAAATGGAATGATTCGTTTTCAACCTTTAGGTGGTTGGTGGAGTCAAGTGTTACTCGCTCAACGAGTGCAAATTATGACGAAAAAAGGCACTGTCATCGGTGTCATCGGTTCGATTCCACCACATAATTTAACAGAAGCACAACGGAAAAAACCAATGGAAATAAAAAATATGTTGATTGATATTGGTGCAGATGACCGAGAAGATGCGTTAGAAATTGGTGTTACGACCTGGAGATACGATTGTACCGATTTGTCCGTTTACTCCGATGGCAAATGAAAAGAAAATTTTAGCGAAAGCATGGGATAATCGCTACGGATGTGGACTTGCGATTGAATTATTAAAAGAAGTTAAAAGATGTAGAATTACCGAACGAATTGTATTCTGGTGCAACAGTACAAGAAGAAGTCGGTTTACGTGGTGCTCAAACTGCAGCAAATATGATTCAACCAGATATTTTTTATGCGCTTAGATGCTTCTCCAGCAAATGATATGACTGGTGATGACAAAGAGTTTGGTCAACTCGGAAAAGGTGCGCTACTTCGCATTTTTGACCGAACGATGATTACACATCGGGGGATGAGAGAATTCATCTTAGATATTGCAGAATCGAACGATATCCCTTATCAATATTTTGTTTCTCAAGGCGGAACAGACGCTGGTCGTGTTCATATTGCAAATGATGGTGTACCGTCTGCGGTGATTGGAATTTGTGCTCGCTACATCCATACATCTGCATCGATCATCCATGTCGATGATTATGCTGCTGCGAAAGAACTGTTAATGGAATTAGTGAAAAAATACCGATCAAGCAACTGTAGAAGTAAATTCAGAGAAAAAGTAATATTATGCAGTAATAAATGAAGGTGATTTTTATGAAAATTGTCATTGGATCAATGAATAAAACGAAAATAGAAGCGGTGAAAGATATCTTTCCTAGACTGGTACAGTTATCGCAAAATCCGTACCTTCAGGTGTATCTCCACAACCGATCGGAGATGAAGAAACTTTACAAGGCGCAATGAATCGTGCGAAAGCTGCACAAGCATCTGAAAGATAAAAGTATTGGCATTGGACTTGAAGGTGGTGTCATGTATATCTTCAAGATGAACTTTATTTATGTAATTGGGGTGCATTAGTCGACTACGAAAGGAACAATTTATACTGCAAGTGGAGCAAGGATCAAACTTCCACCATCTTTTCAAGATGACAATTAATCGTGGGTTGTGAATTAAGTGACATCATGAATGAGTATACAAAAAGACATGATATTCGCTATCATGAAGGAGCGATTGGTATTTTCACGAATGATCTAGTGTTACGCGATGAAATGTTTTCCCATGTCGTGAAATTACTAAGAGGTCAAATGGAATATTGGCAAGGAATGAAAGACAAAAATGAATGATCACCCGAGTGAAAGAGAAATGTCGAAAAAAGACTAAATTATAAAAAGTTTCATTAGGTTGGATCGGTGTTTATGAGGAAAAATATCGTGCTCGTTGTATCGAAATTGTAGAGATAACAGGACTATAGGAGTTAGTAGCAAAAGGATGTTCTTCAAACTATTTGTCTAAGTTCATTTACATGGAATTTGACAAACGACAAAACTAACTACGCACTTTCGATGATGTTTACTTGTAACCTTTGCATTCAGGACAAAATCAAAACAGGACTAATCCATCATTAATGGGAAAAGTCCTGTTCTCCTTTTATTCATAAATATATTCTAATACTTGTATCGCTTGATCGACTGTTTCTACAGTGACATTTGCTTTATTCGATAGTTCTTTCAGTGGATGAATTAATGATTCTGGTCGAATGATAATTGTTGGTTTATTCATCGTAATCGCCGCACTCGCATCCATTGCTGTATTCCATTGTCTATACTGTTCACCGAATAAAGCTATCACAATATCTGCTTTTTGCATTAAAACTTGTGTTCGGAAATTGTTAATGTCCGAAGCTGCATCATCTTTGTAATAATTGCCAGGTTGTTCTCCTAAAATTTCTTCACCAATATTGTCAGAACGGTCATGATTTGTTTGTGGAGAAACAAATGTCAGTGGAAGATTTTTTTCTTCTGCTTTTTGTTTAATTCTTCTCGCCAATTAGTATGAATTTCTCCTGCTAAATAAACTGTTAATTTCATCTATATCCCTCCATCCCTCATTATACGTATAATTGCGAAAAGTAAAATTTTTGTGAAAATGACAGTTTTTATAAAAGGCTGGTGAGTTGTTTCGTAACGAACTTCAGTGTATGACGACAAAGTAAACGTATGACATTTTACATAAGTGAACATCAGTCAGCCATTTCGCTAAAGAAAAAAATTTTAAAAGACGATCTAAAGCATAATATGGTACTATGAAATATGACCGTAAATATTTTCGGTTTGGAGGAAAAAGAAATGAAAATGACGAGTGTGAAACTAAAAAGAATTTTAGAAAATAAGATTGAAACATCCGGATTTACGGACTTCTTTTAATCATGAAAAAGATGTTTTTAGAATTGAGTGGAAACATTCAAATGAAGGGATTAACTGTCAAATTACCACCAGTGATTGCGAAATATAATGAACGCGGTGAAGTGGCGATCGATGAACTTGTCGATCATTTACAAGAAGCATTAACAATTATGAATGAAGAACCGCATTTGACCGGAAAGGAAAAACATATTTTCCCTGTTATTCGTTCTACATCTTTTCCAACTGAAACGAAAAGTGGAAAAAAGTTAATTACGAAAGAACATACAGCAGAAACGAGAATTTATTATGCGCTTGATTTAGGGAAGTCTTACCGGTTAATTGACGAAGAAATATTAGAAAAGGAAGGCTGGACAGAAGAACGAATTCATGAAAATGCACTTTTTAATCTTAGATCACTGAAAATGGATTATAAAGTCGACACCGTTCAAGATAATGAATTTTATTTTATCGCAACACAAGATGGTTATGATGCGAGTAGAATTTTGAATGAAGCTTTTTTAGAATCGATGAAAGAAAAAGCTGAAGGCGATTTAGCAGTTGCCGTTCCTCATCAAGATGTCCTCATTATCGCCGATATTCGCAACGATGTCGGTTATGATGTGTTCGGTCAAATGACGATGAAATTTTTTGCAGAAGGTCGGATACCAATTACATCGCTCGCATTTATTTACGAAAATAAACAGCTGGAACCGGTTTTCATTATGGCTAGAAATAAACCGATTGATAAAGATAAAAAATAAGAAATAATCGTTCTGCAAAACTCCGTAAAAACTGCTAAAATAGAAGGTACATTACGATTTAAAAAGTTGGTGAAAGTAATGTGGAAAAACTGGAAAAAGAAAGTTAGTGATTTTTTTTTCGAAGAAGTCATCGAAGAAGATGACGAACAAGCTATCCATTCGACGAATCGAAATGTTAGTGGGCATCATGGCGCGTTAAATGCGAAAATCACATATCAATATCCGAAAAAACAAAAAGCTCCATTTCGTTTTCCGGTCATTCCTGATGAAAATGAAATGCGGATCAATAAAAGGAAAAAACGGACAGCTGTTAAAAATATAAATTCTCCGAAAGAAAAATATCCGCTTATTTACGGATATCAAAAACAAGTACATGAAAAAGAGTTAGACGAAGTTCCTGCTTTTATGAGAAGAAACAGTGAAAGAAGGACTCAACATCGAGAAAGCGAAAAGGAAGAGAAGCCGATTTTCAATCATACCCGTCCCGATGAGTTAGACCGAGTATTTAAAAAGCGGGACGGTTTGTTAAACGAAGAAAAAGAGACGAATGAAAGTTCACTTACTCTTCCTTTAAATCAACTAGACGAAGATGTAAAAGAGGAAGTCAAGGAAGCTACTGAGCGTCATTATGTACATAAGAAATCGGAAGAACGTCAAGTATCGATCAACAATGGTGAAAAACCGAAAGAACCTTTAAAAGACGAAACAGAAAATGAACTAATAGAAAACGAAAATAATCACCAAGAAAACATAATAGAAAATACGTTTGATGAACGTATGAATAGCTCGATATGAGACGACACAAACAGTTCCGAGCTATCTATTGAACGATCCGTTTATCCCGAATGAAGATGATTCCCAATGGTTACGTGAACAACAACTATTGTTAGAAAAGACGTTAAAACATTTTAAAATTAATGCAAGTATCGTTAATGTGACACAAGGTCCAGCAGTGACAAGGTTTGAAGTTCAACCGGCACTCGGAGTAAAGGTAAGTAAAATTAATAATTTAGCAGATGATATATAAATTAAATATGGCAGCAAAAGATATTCGTATCGAAGCACCAATTCCTGGTAAAAATACGGTCGGAATTGAAATACCGAATCTTTATCCGCAAATCGTAAGTTTACAAGAAATTATTGAAACGGATGCATTTCAACATTCACGTCTCCATTTACGATTGCACTTGGCCTTACTATTGAAGGGGAACCGTTAATTACGAATATCGACAAAATGCCACACGGATTAATTGCAGGTGCGACGGGATCGGGAAAAAGTGTTTGTATTAATACGATTATTTTAAGCCTTTTATATAAAGCACATTATGAAAACGTAAAATTGTTACTGATCGATCCGAAAATGGTCGAACTTACTCCGTATAACGGTATTCCACATCTCATTTCACCAGTCATCACCGATGTGAAAGCAGCGACGATGGCTTTAAAATGGGCTGTGAAAGAGATGGAAGCAACGATATGAGAAATTTGTTGAAGCAGGCGTCAGAAATATTGTAAGATATAATGAAAAAATAATAAAAGAGAAAAAAAAGGTGAAAAATTGCCGTATATCGTCATTGTTATTGATGAATTAGCTGATTTAATGATGGTCTCACCACAAGATGTAGAAGATGCGATCTGTCGGATTGCCCAAAAAGCACGAGCATGTGGAATTCATCTTATTTTAGCGACACAGCGACCATCGGTTGATGTCATTACAGGATTTATCAAAGCAAATATACCGACAAGAATCGCTTTTAGTGTATCTTCTCAAGTAGATTCACGGACAATTATCGATACGAATGGAGCAGAAAAACTTCTCGGTAAAGGCGATATGTTATTCGTTGAAAATGGTACGAATAAAAGTGTCCGTTTACAAGGACCATTAGTTTCAGATGAAGAAATTGACCGAGTAGCGAATTATTTCCGCTCGATTGCAAAACCAAACTATTTGTTTGAACAAGAACAACTGTTGATCGAAGTCGATACATGAAGAGGAAGATGAATTGATTAACGATGTCATTTCATTCGTTCTTGAACAAAATCAAGTAAGCACTTCCTTATTGCAAAGAAGGTTTAGAATAGGGTATAATCGAGCCGCACGCCTAATTGATACATTAGAACATAAAGGGATTATTTCGGCGCAAAATGGCTCTAAACCAGAGAAGTTTTAGTAACAAAATCGCAAATAGAATGAAATAAGTAATAAATTACGAATGAAAAAGGGGTTTCTTCATTATGAAAGAAATCGAACAGAAACTACAAGGTAAAATTGAACGTTTAACGAATAAAACATTTAAGTTTGATGAAAGGATTAAAGAAGGCTGGTTTTCCGCAGTGTATTTTTTAAAAACGAGAGAAATTGTCGAAAAAAAATTCCTGATAATATCGTGACGATGCAATTTTTTCAAAAAACACATGATGCTGTCCTTATGTGGAACAGATGAAGTAATTGCTTTATTACATACGTTTGCGCGAAACCCAGAAAAATTAGAAATTTACTCCTTAAAAGATGGAGATAAAATTAAACCGTATGAAACGGTGTTAACAGTAACCGGTCCTTATCAAGATTTTGGTTATTTAGAAGGAATTATCGACGGCATTTTAGCGAGAAGAACTTCTGTAGCGACAAATGTATATAATGTGGTGAAAGCTGCAAGTTCTGCAGGAAAACAAAAACCGATCATTTTTATGGGGGATCGTGATGACCATTATACGCAACAAGCTGGAGATGGTTATGCTGCGTATATCGGTGGTTCAACCGCCCAAGCGACCCATGCGATGAATGAGTGGTGGGGTAAAGAAGGAATGGGCACGATGCCACATGCACTTATTCAAATGTTCCGTGGCGATGTCGTTGCTGCGACGAAAGCGTATCACGAAATATTCCCTGAAGATGACTTAATGGCGCTTGTAGATTATAATAATGATGTCATTACTGATTCTTTGAAAGTCGCAAGAGCATTTGGTAGAAAGTTAAAATCGGTTCGCCTTGATACTTCACGTACATTAGTGGATAAATACTTTTTAAGAAACCACCATTTAATGGGTACGTTTGATCCGCGAGGTGTCAACCCAGAATTAATCTTTGCTCTGCGAAAAGCGCTAGATGACGAAGGGTTTTCTTATGTGAAAATTGTCGCAAGTGGTGGTTTCGATGAAGAACGAATTAGATATTTTGAAAGCAGAAATGTACCAGTCGATATGTATGGGGTAGGAAGTAGTTTACTTAAAATAAATATCGGTTTTACAGGGGATAATGTATTATTAAATGGAACACATTCTGCAAAAGAAGGACGGAAATATCGTCCAAATCCTCGTTTGGAAAAAGTAAAATATATATCAAACGAAGAATAAAATTTATAACATACTAGAAATCTAATACAAAAAATAACTGTTTTGATATTTTTGTATATGTGTTGGAGGTTTATTATGGGAAATTACCATTTTATTGGTATCAAAGGAACAGGCATGAGTGCTTTAGCACAAATTCTTCATGATTCAGGGAAAAAGGTGCAAGGTTCGGATGTTGAAAAATACTTTTTTACCCAAGCTGCTTTAGAGAAGAAAGGAATTCCTATTTTGCCTTTTTCAGAAGATAATATTCATGAAGATGATATCGTAATAGCAGGAAATGCTTTTTCAGATGATCATATTGAAATTAAAAAAGCAAAAGAGTTAAATGTAACGTTTTATAAATATCATGAGTTTTTAGGAGAATGGGCACAAAAATATACGAGTGTCGCAGTTACGGGTTCACATGGAAAAACGTCGACGACAGGTCTCTTATCACACGTGTTAGAACAAAAGTTCTCCAATCTCGTATTTGATCGGTGATGGAACCGGAAAAGGACATGAACAATAGCGAATATTTTGTCTTTGAAGCATGTGAATATAAGCGTCACTTTCTCCATTACAAACCAGATTTTGCGATTATGACGAACATCGATTTTGATCATCCGGACTATTTTGCAAATGTTGAAGATGTATTTGAAGCGTTTCAATCAGATGGCAGATCAAGTGAAAAAAGGAATTATCGCTTGTGGAGAAGATGAATATTTACAACGATTACAAACGAAAGTTCCGATCATCTATTACGGATTTTCGTCATCTAATGATTTCCAAGCGACGAACATCGAACAATCAAAAGACGGTACTACATTTGATGTATATGTACGCAATACTTATTTTGATACGTTTAAAATCCCGTTACACGGAAATCATCACGTATTAAATGCATTAGCTATTATTGCATTTTGTCATTATGAAGAAATCGATCAAGAAGTGATGCATCATTTAAGTTCATTTAAAGGTGTCAAAAGGCGATTTTCCGAAAAACAAGTAGGAAATCAAATATTAATTGATGATTATGCACATCATCCGATAGAAATTTCCGCAACGATTGAGTCTGCTCGTAAGAAATATCCGAATAAGCCGGTCGTTGCAATTTTCCAACCACATACTTTTACAAGAACGAAAACATTTTTAAATGAATTTGCGGAAAGTTTACAAGAAGCGGATCATATTTATCTATGCGATATTTTTTCATCAGCACGTGAAAGTTCCGGAGATTTGACGATCGAAGATTTATTGAATAAAGTGGAAGGTAGCTACGTTATTGACGTTAGAAACGATTGATCAGTTGGAACGATATGAGGACAGTGTACTAATTTTTATGGGAGCTGGCGACATTCAAAAGTTCCAAGTTGCGTATGAAAATTTTTTGCGTAATGCTGTCCCGAAAGAATCGAAAATCATTTAGATGAGGGATATTGAAACGTTGAAAAGGCAATACCTTTCCCGAGGAGCCGTTTCAACGTTTTTTATTTTATGGATGAAAGAATAATTTTTGGTAAAAATAATAACAGTTTTTGAATTTGCTTTAAAAGTTGTTGAATTTTCTTTCTATTTTTATTGAAATAAATTACTATCATAAGCTAGTATATAAGTATACATAATACGTTTGACGAAACTGTATTTAGGGTATGGATGAATAGAGACCAATGCATACCTTTAAATTTTTTGTAAAAAAAGAAAAAGGAGTTGGACGACGATGAGTGCCGCATTATCGATAGCAGCAATTATTGTAGCAGTGGCATTTGCTGTATTAGTTTTTTACTTAGCACAAACGTTAAAAGCGACACAAAGGACTTTAAACAATGTCGCTGATACATTAGAAGGTGTAGAAAAACAACTTGAAGGAATTACGACAGAAACGACGCTTTTACTGCAAAAAACGAACGATTTAGCAGAAGATGTTAACTACAAGACGGAAAAGTTAAACAGCTTATTTGAAGGTATTGAAAATATTGGTGAATCATTTTCAAGGTTAAGTAACTCTGTGCAAAATTTATCATCTAATATTTCGAAAGCTGCAACAGATGATATTGATAAAACATCTGAAGCTGTGAAATGGGGTACGGCGGTTTTCAATATCTTAAGAAACCGAAAAAATAAGTAGGAGGAAAATATAGATGTCAGAAAACAATCATAATAAAAGTTTTCTCTTAGGAGCGATTATCGGAAGTGCAGTTGGGGCAATCGTCGCTTTAGCGTTCGCGCCGAAGTCTGGTCGAGAATTACGCCAAGATATAAATAAACGTGCGAAAGAAGCACTTGACACGGTACAGGAACGGGGCAGCGAATATACTGAGATTGCCAAGCATAAAGGCGGAGAATTAAAAGAAAAAGGCACAGAGTTGACGAAAAAAGCAGTCGATTCTACGAAAGAGTTAACGAAAGACGTTACTGAAAAAACGAAAGAAGTGTCTAAAAAAGCTGCAGAAATGACGAAAGACTTAGCTGGAGATGTGAAGGAATTAGCAGGTGATGTTACCGTAAAAACGAAAGATTTAGCGCAAGATGTGACAGCGAAAACGAAAGATCTCACAAAAGAAGTAACAGGTAAAACGAAAGAGTTCGCTCAGGAAGTAAAGGAAAAAACGAAAGAACTTACACAAAAAGTAAAAGATGATCCAGATATAGAGAAAGTTGAAGACGATGCTCAAAGCGAAGAAACAGCTGAAACGACAGAACAACCTGAATTAAATAATCAAACAGAAAAAAGTAACTGATCCCTTTAATGGGACAGTTACTTTTTTCGTAAGATGCATTCCTTATAAAATTGTTTGCTAGACTTTATCGATTTTTAGAAAAAGTACCTTATTCTATTATTGCAAAATAATTTCTAATTTATCACCGTCCGTAATTTGCTCGTGAAAATTTGCCGGTTGCCCGTTTCGTAACACTTCATAGCCTTTTACATTGTTTAAGTCGATGTCCGTATAGCGGAATACGTCTTGAAAGATAAACGGCCGCACTTTATTCGTAACGATCGTAAGTTCATCTCCGTGATGTAATATTGTGTCTTCATCTAACGTTTCCTCGTTTCGTTTAATGACTAATTGTTGTTGTTTCAGTGTGATTGGCTCACCGTTAAAGGTAACCTCGATCTTCAACCAATAGTCTCTTTCTAACTGTTGTAATAGATTTTTTGACAGTTATTTTTTCAGGATAGCGGATTGTAAGTCGATCGTTTTCATAGATGAACGTTTTTGGATTGACGATTTTTCCATTTAATAAAACTTGCATATTTCCTTGATTTACTTCGACTTTGCGCTTATTCACGAAAACATGAAAATGATGATGTTCTAATAAATTGTCATCATTAAATGATTTTAAAAATTCCTCAATTGTTTTCGGCATTTCTATGAAAATATCATCTTTATCTTTTAATATGTAATGTAAATCTTTTTCTTCACCATTCACTTTATAAATCGGTTCCAATGCTACTAATTTTTCATGAAAGTAAAAAGGAATAGTCGGCATTTTTCCAACCACATCTTCAATCGTTACAGACGGTTGTTTTCCATCTTCCCCTTTTTCGATGACGATGTTGTCTCCAGACGAAATCGGTGTTTGCACTGATGCCTCTTTTCCATTAACATAAATGTTAGGCGGTTGTCCATAATCGCCAGGAAGAGTCGTTTCTTTTCCGTTAATTGTGACGATCATAGCTAGCCCAATTTTTCCGTAATATCGATTAATGTCGATTCCTGCTTGTACGAGCGCATCACCGACAGTTAATTGTTTCGTTTCAAACATTAACGTCGTTTTTCCATTCACCGTTACTGAAATGTAATGAAGCGGTTTTTGTGTTGCACTAATTGCAATTCCGATCGGTGTGACAAAATCAGGACCTTTCGGCAATTTTTCATTCGGCTGTAAAAGTTGGATTGCTTCAACACCGCGTACTGCTACTCGATTTATCGGCAGTTGTAAATATTCAGCGAGTTTTTCATTAATTTTAGGAGTTAAACTACCGCCACCGATTAACATGACAGCTTGTGGTGATTTCGAATTTAATTTACGAATTTCATCTGCTAATAATTTCGCTAAGTGATCGATCCGGTCGATTATTTCAGGTAACAATTCATCGTAAGTAATTTCTGTTTCAAACCCTAATATATCTTGAACTTTTGCATATTTGTTATGGATGATTTCTCGTTTCGCCTCTTCTGCTACTTTAAAATCGAGTATGTATTTATCGCTGATCGCTTCGGTTATTTCATCGCCAGCTACAGGCACCATACCGTATGCGACGACGGTTCCGTCATTTGCAATCGCAATATCACTCGTTCCAGCACCGATATCAATTAATGTGACATTTAATCTACGCATCGAATTCGGGAACGAGGACGTGGATCGCAGCGATCGGCTCGAGCGTCAAAGCTTCCATCGATAACTTAGCTCTTTCTAACGCAGCGAGTAGGGATTCAACGACAATTTTCGGTAAAAACGTTGCGATAATTTCAACTGTCGCTCTATCACCGACTTGATCGATAAAAGATCCAATTTTTTCGCCATCTAGTTTATAATGTAATACTGAATAACCGACACAATGATAATTTTGGAATTGTCGTTTATTTTCGTCGGTAAGTTTTAATTGCGCTTGCTGAACGGCACTTAACTCCAAATGTTTCACTTCTTCTTCCGTCTCAATCGGCCGCTCAGTTATGTCGATCGTTTTTTCAGCATAAACTGTTTTTAATGCGCGACCTGCAGCTGCGACACAAACTTTTTGGAGTGGACCATTTTTTTGTTCAAGTTCATCCTTTACTTCTTTAATCACTTCCGCGACTTGGACGACGTCGTGAATTTGACCGTCTAACATCGATCTTTCTTTATGTTGGCGTGTACAAAAATCTATCACTTTATATTTATCATTTACTTTTTGAAGTAGTATTCCTGTTACAGATTGTGTTCCGATATCAAGTGCAAAGACGTGATTATTCATGATTGATATCCTTTCATTAGTAATTATAAGTAGAACCGTATATACTTTATTATATAAAGATTTATGTGACAAAGAAAATCTTTTTAGGTATAATTGTGCTAATTGTAAAAACATTTATAAAAGAGAGGCGTTTGGAAATGAGTAACGGAACTATGCAAGAATTACGTGAACAACTCGATGAATTAAATCTAGAAATACTAGAATTAATTAACAAGCGAGCGCAGATCGTACAAAAAATAGGAGAAATAAAAAGCAAACAAAGTACGTATCGTTTCGACCCTGTACGGGAACGAGACATGCTGAATCACATCATTCGTCACAACACTGGACCATTTAAAAATGCAACAGTTGAACATATATTTAAAGAAATTTTTAAAGCGAGTTTAGAAATTCAAGAAGATGATCATAAGAAAGAATTGCTAGTTTCCCGTAAAAGAAAATCCGAAGATACAGTCATCGATATTAAAGATGTCAAGTTCGGTAACGGTGAAACTCAATATATTTTCGGACCTTGTGCTGTAGAAAGTTATGAGCAAGTGGCAAAAGTTGCTGAATCTGTCAAAGCGAAAGGGTTAAAACTTCTACGCGGTGGGGCGTTTAAACCGAGAACTTCACCGTACGATTTCCAAGGTCTAGGTTTAGAAGGGTTAAAAATTTTAAAACGAGTTGCTGATGAGTACGATCTAGCAGTTGTAAGTGAAATCGTCAATCCAGCTCATATTGAAGAAGCGGAAGAGTATATCGACGTCATTCAAATCGGTGCAAGAAATATGCAAAACTTCGAACTTCTTAAAGCAGCTGGGGAAGCGGAAAAACCAGTTATTTTAAAAAGAGGTTTAGCAGCGACGATTTCTGAATTCATTAACGCAGCTGAATATATCATCTCACGCGGAAATGGCGATATTATCCTCTGTGAACGTGGTATTAGAACGTATGAACGAGCAACTCGAAATACGTTAGATATTTCAGCAGTACCGATTTTAAAACAAGAAACACATTTACCTGTATTAGTGGATGTCACACATTCTACTGGAAGAAGAGATTTATTAATTCCTAAGCTAAAGCTGCGATCGCAATTGGGGCAGATGGTATTATGGCTGAAGTTCACCCGGATCCAGCAGTTGCATTATCCGATTCACAACAACAGATGGACCTTGATCAATTTCGATGAATTTTACAATGAAGTCGTTAAATTATGGAGTAAAAGTGAAATAATGATGAATAAAAATATACAGCAGACAATGATTCTGCTGTATATTTTTTGTATTTTTATTCAAGCTAAGATATGATAAAAGTAGGCGTTTAAAGTCAGTTTTATTGCGATATAAAAATGATTGTCGATATGATAACTAGTAAATAACTATGAACTAAATGTAAAAGTAGGAAATTCGGCACGGAGGTGGATCGATTTGAGTGTTACGATTTATGATGTAGCAAGAGAAGCGAATGTATCGATGGCAACGGTATCACGTGTCGTAAACGGAAACCCAAATGTAAAACCTTCTACAAGAAAAAAAGTTCTTGAAACGATTGAAAGATTAGGATATCGTCCAAATGCAGTAGCAAGAGGATTAGCGAGTAAAAAAACGACGACTGTTGGAGCGATTATTCCTGATATTTCGAGTGCCTTTTTTGCAGAATTGACACGAGGTATTGAAGACATTGCGACGATGTATAAATACAATATTATTTTAAGTAACTCAGATCAAAATAAAGAGAAAGAAATTCATCTAATTAATACGATGTTAGAAAAACAAGTAGATGGTATCGTGTTTATGGGTGGAGAAGTGACAAAAGAACATATTGAAGAATTTAAAACAGCAAATGTGCCAGTCGTCTTAGCTGCTACTCATGATGAAAATAATGAATTACCATCGGTGAATATCGATTATGAAACAGCAGCATATGAAGCGACAAATCATTTAATTGAAACGACGAAAGCTCAACCGGCATTTGTTACTGGCGATGACCAAATTCAATCGAACGGGTTGAAATATGAAGGATATATTAGAGCTTTAAAAGATGCGAATATCGAAATTGATGAAAAATTAATTGTAAAAAAAGAATGTACGTACAATGGTGGAATTTTTGGAATTACGCAAATTATTAAAAGAAGAGAGCAACGTCCTAAATCTGTGTTTGTCGCAACAGATGAAATGGCAGTAGGTGTCATTCATGGAATCCAAGATGAAGGCTTAAAAGTTCCGAATGATATAGAAGTCTTTGGTTTTAATAATACGAGAGTATCGTTAATGGTTCGTCCGACATTAACGACAATCGTTCAACCAATGTACGATATTGGTGCTGTTGCGATGAGATTGTTAACGAAATATATGAATAAAGAAGAAGTAGATGAAAATACGGTGATTCTCCCACATCGAATTATTGAAAGAGATTCAACAAAGTAAAAAATAAACCGATATAATACATAGTAACAATTATTAGCATGTGGGAGATGTTAGCACATGAAAAAAAGAGATATTCTTACACCAATTGGGATTACTGTTGGATTTGTCATGATTATGATCGCCATTTTATTGAGTGGTGGTCGAGAAGGTTTTAGTAATTTTGTCGATGTTGCCTCCATTTTTATCGTGATAGGTGGATTAATTGGATCGCTTTTTATTAATTTTAAGTATGAACAAATTAAACTAATTCCGATCGTATTAAGAGAAGCATTTCGTAAAAATGATCAAAATTTAACAGAGTTAATTCAATTATTTATCCACCTATCAGAAAGAGCGAGAAAAGAAGGATTACTTTCTTTAGAATTAGAATTCGATGAAATTGAAGATGAGTTTATTAAAAAAGGTATTCTTCTTAGCGATTGATGGTATTGAACCAGAAGTAATTAATGAAATTATGAATGCAGAAATTGTTGCGATGGAAGAACGTCATCATAAAGGTACGAATTATTATTGAAAAAGCGGGCGAATATGCTCCTGCTTGGGGAATGATTGGAACATTAATTGGACTAGTTTTAATGTTAAGTAATTTAGAAGACCCAGCTAGCCTTGGTCCAAATATGGCAATAGCGTTAATTACGACTTTGTACGGGGTTGTTTTAGCAAACTTAGTATTTTTACCGATGGCGAGTAAACTTCAAAATAAAACAGAAGAAGAAGTGTTTGTGAAACAAATTATTATTGAAGGGATTATTGGTGTTCAATCTGGACAAAACCCTCGTATATTAGAAGAAAAATTAAGTGCATTTTTATATGGAGAAGAACCGCTTCGACCTGAAGAAAAAATAGTTCAAGAGGAAAAAGCACATGAAGCGTAGAGAAAGAAAGAAAACAGGTGGTGCACCAGGATGGATGGTCACTTATTCAGACATGGTCACTCTAATATTAGTTTTCTTCATTTTACTATTTTCCATGTCGCAAATTGACCAAATTAAATTTGAATCTGTGACAAGGTCTTTTCAGGATCGAGCAATTTTAGACTTCTTGATTCGATTGTTCCATCCGAAGATATTAGTGGGTCACAAGGCTTACCAGGAGAAGACGGAATCGACATGGGGATTGATGAACGAGGAGATGGAGAAGACGAAGGAACGGAGAAGAAGATGAAGAAGTAGATGTCGATCGAATTATGGATCATTTAGAAGAATGGGAAAGAAGAGCCGATGCACTTGCTAGATTGATGGAAAATGTCGAGGAATTTTTAGAAGAGGAAGATTTAGAGCATCTCATTACAGCGAAGCGAACCGAAGAAGGTGTCCATCTCGTTTTACAAGATAGCATTTTATTTGATGCTGCTGAAGCGGAAATACTTGATTCTGGTAAACCATTTTTAAATGAAGTTGGTAGTTTGTTAGAAGATATTCCGAATCTATCCGTGTCGAAGGTCATACAGATAGTCGACCGATTAATACGTATCGTTATCCTTCGAACTGGGAATTATCAGGTGCACGAGCATCTAGCGTTATTCGCTATTTTATTGAGAACTTTGACATCGATTCGATCGTTTTTCGTTGCAGGTTATGGTGAAATTAAACCAGCCGCTCCGAACGATACGACTGAAAATATGGCTAAAAATAGACGGGTTGAAATCGTTATTTTAGATACAGAACAAGAGAATGATTAAAACAAGAAAAACAACCTTTTACGATGAACCTTATCGTAGAAAGGTTGTTTTTTCTATGATTTTGTATAATGAATCTAAGATTGAAACGAGTAAAATCGTAATTTTAGAGAAAAATTAATATTAATGGTGAATTAACAAATAGCAAAGAAAAGTGTGATATATTGTTATAATTCTCATAAGAAGGGCATACTGTTTATCATACCTTAGGGGATGATAAACAGTGAACAGGAATAATTTTGAGAATAAAAATGAAAACGTTAAAAAGGGGGATGAAGACATGGCAAAAGATATTAAAAATGTCGTTAGAAACAAGGTCGATATACGTAAGGTAAATGAAATTTTAAATAAGGGTATAAAACGATACGATAAAGCGTTAAGGAAATTATCTAAGAATTAACTATGGAAAAATTAACACCCAATGAATTAAGATTTATTCATCATAAAATGTTAGAGCTTTATGGTGGATTACAAGGAGGAAAAAGATCCAGGATTGATTGATTATGTGTGTCAAAATCCCTTTTTGACAATATATGGTCATGAACAGTATCCGGACCTTTTTCAAAAAGCAACGATTTTAATGTATTCATTGTCTAGAGGACATTATTTTTTTGATGGAAACAAACGTACTGCGGCTATGTCTACTTACACCTTTTTTAATGAAAAATGGATATGAGTTAATTGTGTCAAATGAAGAACTATTTCATACTTGTATCAAAGTTTAAAAAAGGCGATTTAAGTGAAGAACAATTGGAGGAATGGTTAAAAAATAACTCTTATCCTATAGATGAATAAATAGATCCAAGCTTATTACGAAGCAAAAAAAAGGATGCTAAATCATAACGTCAATTTAGCATCCTTTTTCCTTTTGTTTTCAGTTAAATTTAATTATCGTCTTCGTCAACTTTTTCCTCGTCTTCGTCAACTTTTTCCTCGTCTTCGTCAGGTTCTTCATCTTTATCTTCTTGTCTGTTTTCTCGTTCACGTGGTTTTTCTTCTTCCACTTTTTTCTTTCTTTCTACATTTTGATCGTTATTACTTTTATCTTTTTCTTGTCGTTCTTTTTCTTGATCGTTTTCTTCTTTCGAATCATTCCTATTTTCTGATTCGACGACGAATTGTTTAGACGGCTCTGATTCACGACCGAAATAGTTTACGGCACGAATGTGATAAACGCCTTCACTAGAAGGTATCGCATATGATGGCCGAATAGTATGTCCGATTAATTTAAACGATCCACCTTCTTCTGATGCATGGTAAATGCGGTAACCAACAATATAATGTCCTTTCGCTCCACTCCAAGTAATGTTGCTTCCTGAAACCGATAAAGAAGTTGGAGCAGGAGGAGTTTGGCCATTATCTTCTAACTCAGCACCTGAAATAGAAGTTCCGCCATGTAAAGCGATTTTTGACCATGCTTCTGCATTTCTTCTTGGGATGAGAACAGATAAATCACTTAAACGATCGTATCCCATTCGTTCTAAAAATTCAGGATTAAACGCAAATCCTCCCGTTTGTTCTACCGTAAACTCTGGAGGAGTGTTCGGTCCTGCAATAATCATTTCTCCGTCTACTTCAACTAGTGGCATATTTCCACCGACTGAACTATCGTCTGTTTCAGTCGGAACAAACTTCGCATTGTAAATATCAGAACGAGCCAGACCTGCTTCTGAACAAATTTTTGACGCTAATAAACCGGACGTAGCACAGTAAGTACGAGAAACGATTCCATCTGGACGTTGATGTCTTTCTTTAGGTGCTAGTAATTCTGGGTTTACGTCAGTTGCAACATTGATTAATTGCACCCATAGATTTTGCGCTCGTTGACTGTAGCTTAATGAACAGCTAGCACAATAAATCGAGCTAGGTGTTTTATATCCGAGCCATACACTCATCGTAACGTTCGGATTGTTCCGACGAACCAAGCATCGTGATAATCATCTGACGTACCAGTTTTACCTGCCCAGTCAACCCCTCCGTACTTTAATCGTGATGGAACGAATGTCGCTGTCCCTGACCGTAAAACGTCACGCATCATATCGATCGTTAAATATGCAGTTTGCGGTGAAAATACAGTTTCCGGTTCAGGTTCATGTTCGTAAATGACATTGCCATTTGAGTCGACGATTTTTTCGATCATATATTGCTCGACATATTCTCCACCGTTGCTAAAAGTAGCAAATGCTGCAGTATTTTGTTCGACCGTCACTCCATGCTCCATTCCACCAAGAGCAAGGGAAGGGTTTTGTTGTTCTTCTTCAGATAACGGAATACCCATTTTTGTTAAAAATTGACCAGCAGGATTTTGACCTAAAATTTGTTTGTAAAATTCAACTGTAGATACGTTATATGAATAAGCTAACGCTTCCCGAGCTGATACGAGACCGTAATATGCCCCACTGTAGTTTTTCGGTGTATATCCACCACTAATCGGAATATCTGCAACGACAGAACCTGGCTGAATCATACCTAATTCCATTCCAGGGGCGTAAACGACTAACGGCTTAATTGTACTTCCAGGTGACCGCCGTGCTTGTGTCGCAAAGTTGAATTCATTATCACCTGCTTGATAATCTCGTCCTGGAACGAATGATAATATTCTTCCAGTACTATTTTCGATTAGTACAACACCTGTTTCGACTTGTTCAGTCACTTCTTCGGATTGACCGGCAGGAATGAACGTACGATCTGGTCCGAAATATTGATAATTTTTCACGACTTCTTGCATTTTGTCGTACATTTCTTTATCGATCGTCGAGTGAATATGGTACCCGTTCATCCGTAACGCCCGGTCAGCCAAAATTTCGTATTGTTCTTGTAATTCTTCGTTTTCGAGTAGTTCATCTTGCGAATAACCGTCTTCTTCTGCGAGTATTTCCATCAGAATTCGCTTTCGCTCGTTTTTCTAATTCGAAGACGATCGCAGGATATTCATCAATAGGTGAGACCGATTTTTCCGTAAAGTCTTTCGTAATATCGTAAGCTAGCGCTTCTTCATATTCTTTTTCATCGATGAAATTTTCTTCGTGCATACGTTTTAACACTGTTTTCATCCGGTTTAAACCAGGCTCTAATCCTTCTTCATCTTTTACTTTTCCAGATGCTTCAAAAGGTGTATATACGTATGGGTTTTTTGGCAATCCAGCTAAATACGCAGCTTGCGGTAAATTCAATTCACTCGCATCGACACCAAAAATTCCTTGTGCTGCTGTTTGAATACCGGCGATGTTTCGGCCAGATGCTTCTCTACCGTACGGAATAACATTCAAGTATGCTTCTAGAATTTCATCTTTTTCGAAAAATTTTTCTAACCGCATGGCGAGTAATATTTCTTTCGCTTTTCGTTCGAACGATACTTCATTCGTTAAAATTTGGTTTTTAATGAGTTGCTGTGTTAACGTACTTCCACCAGTTTTCACATCTGCGTTCGTCACTTCTTGAAAGAGCGCCCTGACGATCGCTTTCGGAACGATTCCGTTATGTTCGTAAAATAATTCGTCTTCTGTCGCAATCACTGCGTTAACAAGATGTTCGGAAACATTTTCTAATTCGACTTCTTCTCGGTGTAAGTCTGCGCGAATATCCCCGATATATTTTTCGTCTGCAAAATATAATTTCGATGTTTCTTCATAGTTGTAAATCTGTTTCCGCATCTCTTCGTAGTCTCGAAGTGATTCATCTTTTACGAGGGAGGCAAAATAACCAGCTCCGACACCACCAGCGAAAATGACGACCATCGTGCCGATGACGATGAAAAATAGTAGTATATTCCAAGCGATATCGTATGTAATTCGTGAAGTTCTTTGGATTTTACCATGAATCCATAAATCTTTTATTTTATTTATAAAATCTATGAAAAATTGTTTTTTATTCATCGTGCAACCTCCTAAATTCAAAGTTAATTATAGCATAGATTAATAGAGTTTCTATAGTTTCTAAGTAATTAGACAAGTAAAAATTTAATTTTTCATAAGGGAAAAGTTAATTTTTCGATAGGTGAAAAAGGTCGTTTTTCAAATTAAGGTGGTGGGAAATTTTTTATCATAAAACAGTTGCATTTTCTTCATACATATGGTTAAAATGATTATAACAATGATTATAAATATCGCGAAGAACGACCGAAGTAGTCGCGCAAATCCCTTTTTAGAGAGCTAGCGGTTGGTGGAAGCTAGTAATATTTGCGAAGACGAATTACAGTCTGGAGCGTTCTTATTTACAAGCTCGTAAATAAGACGGTGGAATCATCGTTATCAATCCCAAAGTGGCAAATGGTTCTTTGCAACAAGGGTGGTACCGCGAAAGTCAACTTCGTCCCTTATATAGTGGGCGAAGTTTTTATTTTGTATCAGAAAAATGATTACAAAACGAAGAATTTTTTATGTGTGAGACATTTGCAACTCAATTCATTAGCTTGATAATCAATGTTCCAATTCGACTGAATTTGGGAAAATTATAATAAATTACTGAAAGGTGATCATGATGGATATTTTAGAAGATTTACAAAAGAGAGGATTAATTCAACAAACGACAGATGATGAAGGATTAAGAAAACATTTAGCGGAAAATAAAATTACGTTATATTGTGGATTTGATCCGACGGCAGATAGTTTGCATATCGGTCATTTACTTCCAATTACGATGTTAATGAGATTTCAACATGCAGGACATCGACCGATCGCGTTAATCGGCGGTGGAACAGGAATGATCGGAGACCCTAGTGGTCGTTCGACAGAAAGATCGTTAAATGAAATGGATACGTTGTACACGGTTACGCCGAAAGTCTTCGCGATCAAATGGCTCGGACTTGTTAAAATTTGATGACGGAGAAAACGCATTTGTTGCTCGAAATAATTATGAGTGGCTTTCTAAAATTAATATTATCGAATTTTTAAGAGATGTCGGGAAACATTTTACTGTGAATTATATGCTCGCTAAAGATTCTGTCGCTTCTCGAATTGAACAAGGGATTTCGTTTACGGAATTTAGTTATATGCTCCTACAGTCGTACGATTTTATGAAATTGTATGAAGAAGAAAATTGTACACTGCAAATTGGAGGAAGCGACCAGTGGGGAAATATTACGGCTGGACTTGAATTTATTCGCCGTACTCGTAAAGATGGGGAAGAAGCGGAAGCGTATGGTTTAACTGTACCACTCATTACGAAAGCAGATGGAACGAAATTTGGAAAAACTGCCGGTGGTGCAGTTTGGTTAGACCCTGAAAAAACAAGTCCGTATGAGTTTTACCAGTTCTGGTATAATACTGATGACCGAGATGTCATTAAATTTATCAATTACTTTACATTTTTAGATCATGACGAAATTGCTGAATTGGAAAAAGAAGTAGAAGAAAATCCAGGCGCTCGCGAAGCACAAAAACGTCTTGCAGAAGAAATGACAAAAATGGTACACGGAGAAGAAGCATTAAAGCAAGCGATTAAAATTTCTGAAGCATTGTTTAGTGGAGATGTAAAACAATTAACGGTAAATGAAATTGAACAAGGATTTAAAGATGTACCGACATATGAAATGGAAAAAGAAGATATTCCTTTAGTCGAGCTACTCGTTGCTGCAAAAATTTGTCCATCAAACGCCAAGCTCGTGAAGATATTAATAACGGAGCGATATATATTAATGGTGAGCGGAATCAAGATGTTCAGTATGTCGTAACAGCAGTAGATCGCTTAGAAGATGTATTTACTGTCATTCGTCGCGGACGTAAAAGATATTTTCTCGTTCGTTATAAATAGAAAAATTTTTGAGTAAATATCAATTAACAGCTTGGATTTTTACAGAAATGGAAAGTTAGTCTATATTCGTTGATAGACTACTTTCCTTTTTTCATCAATAAAAAGCGAGGTGGAGAAAGTCTTTAACAAACAGAAGTTGTTCATCGGTTTGCTTATTCTTGTAATTACCGTTATTTGGGGATATGCTTGGGTTCTCATGAAAGCTTCACTCGAATATATGGGACCGTTCACTTTTACTTTTTTCCGATTCGGAATTGGTTCAGTTACATTGCTTTTCATCGTCTGGTTGTTTAAACAAGGTTTTCCACCGAAAAAATATATGAAGCATTTAATAGTAGTCGGTCTATTACAAACAGCTGCAGTATTTTTGCTCGTCATGTATGGTCTGATGTTCGTTGATGCAGGGAAATCATCCGTACTCTTGTATTCGATGCCGATTTGGAGTAGTTTGTTGGCAGTGAAGTTTTTACAGGAAAAAATGTATTTGAAACAAGCTTGTCGGTTTGTTCATGGGAGTGATCGGTTTACTGATGATTTTAGGATGGGATATTTGGAGTGGCCAAACGTTGGAAGTGATTTTTGGAGAACTGTTAATCGATCATCGCGGCAATTGTGTGGGCGATATCGAATATTTACTTTCGTCTTCACTTGATGAAATGCCGAAAATTCAATCTTCCGCGTTTCAGATGACTTTCGGTACGATCGGAATTTTTATTGCGACATTGTTGATGGAGTGGGGAGAACCGATACAGTTCAACGTTTTTAGCATTTATTATATTTTATTTGCTGGTGTGTTCGCTTCCGCCCTATGTTTCACCGGTTGGTTCATCGTTTTGAGTTGATCGATATGGCGACAGCTACGATTGCGACGATGCTCGTTCCGATTTTCGGATTAATCTTTAGTGCAATTCTTTTAGGGGAAGAAATGACGACAGGGATTATTGTCGGATCAGTCTGATCATTTTCGGGATCGTCATCGCACAAAGAAGAGAGAACAGCGAGCAAGTGTCGGAAAAAGGATAACGATTTGAATAGTTTTAATGAATTGTTTGGATGTGGGGGGAATGGCTGCGAGAGTTCCGAATTGTGCTCGATTTGAAGATCCAAGCTGTGCTCTTGGTACTGCGGGCGCATGCTTAAATGCATTTGCACTCCTGTCGTGCTCCACGCTTCTATATGCAGGCTCATGCTTCGATATGCGTTGTTGCGCTCTTAACATGAGGGGTCGTGCTATACAATATGTGTTGTCCCGCTCCCGATAATGCGGATTCATGCGTCAATATGCGTTGCCTGCGGAGCATATATGCGTCGTCAAGAGGTAATACGCGGCGTCACGACATCCTTATGCGGCGTGGTTCAATCGAAATGTGGTTTCATGGAACAACATGCACACGTGCACGGATATGTGACGTGGCGGCTAAGAACGGATTTTCACGCCCAATGTCCGCCGATTTTTTTACTCCGTTCGAGCAAAATTCCTGCATCCGTTAGCTTGAAGCACGTAAAATAGCATCTGAGCCGAACGTTCACGGATTTTATCCATTACATACCCTATATCTTTCCGTTTCGTTCGTTCGTTGAATAAATCGAGTTGTGTTTCGTCATCATCCGATAAATTCGTTAATGTCACATATATTCGACGAATTTTACTATATCCGTCATAAAAACGATGGAAAAGTTGCACGCAAACTTCATACATTTCCATCGTAATATTCGTCGGTGTATAAATGGATGTAGAGCGACTAAATCCGCCACCCGTTTCACTCGAATATCCGACTCCTAAATGTATCGTCCGGCCGACTTTTTTCGCTTGTCGTGCCCTGCGACACGCTTCTTCACAAAGATCTAAAATACAAGTGAGCGCTTCTTCTTTCGTATAATCCCGCAATAGAGAAATACCGTGTCCGAAACTTTTTTGTGTCGTTTTCGTAAAATCGCCGAGATACTGGACTTAAATCAACACCCCATGCATGCCAATACAATTGTTCACCCATGACTCCAAAATGTTTTTTTAAACTTCAAGCGGATAGTTAGCGATTTCCTCGAGTGTTGTAATTCCTAGCCGATATAAGTTTCGTTTCATTCGTGAGCCAATTCCCCATACTTTTTCTACAGGAGTAGGCCACAATTTTTCCGGAACATCTTCATACTTGCATTCTGCAATACCACTTTCCGCTTTTTTTGCATGTAAATCTAACACGACTTTCGCTAAAAATTTATTATCACCGATCCCGATTGCGCTCGTAATGCCGAACTTTTCAAAAATAGCATGTTTTATTTTTTCTGCAATTTCCCACCGGTTTCCGAACAATTTTTCCAATCCATTGACTGTCACCCAAACTTCATCGATCGAATATTGATGAATCGCTTCTTTCGGAGCAAATTGATGAAGTAATTTCGTAATTTGAACGGAAACGTGCAAATAGTCGGCCATATTTGCTTGGACGATGTGAATTTCCGGATCTTTCGGAAGTTCAAAAAAACGGCTTACATTGCTAATTCCGTGTTTCTTTTTTAATGCCGGAGAAGCGGCGAGCACGATACTTCCAGGTCGAGATAGATCTCCTACGACAGCGAGCATCGCCTTCATCGGGTCAAGACCTAATTTAACCGCTTCGACACTTGCATAAAAAGAACGCATGTCGATACAAAGGACATCGTTTCTCGGAAAAGATGAATAATCCATCGTCATCATCCCCATCATAAGAACATATGTTTTATAGAACGTATGTTTTATTATATGCAAAAAAAGAAAAAATACAAATAAAAGTACGAATATTTGTTCTTGTTTATGGAAAGAAGTTGTGTTAAAATGGGAACAAACGTTCAGGGGAGGCGGAAAAATGATAGGCTATATGAACAAAATTGCACAAACCGGAAGGAAAGTGAAGATCATTTATTTGTCAGCTTCCGGTGTCATGACGAAACGAACGATTCGAGTTCTTTCGTATGACGAAGAAAAAGTAATTGCCTATTGTTATATGCGCAATCAGATCAGAACGTTTAAACGAATGAATATTTTAGCGATGGAACTAGTGGAACAGAAGATGGAGGCATATGCGTGATGAAAATACATGACCGTGGAACGATGAAATGGGTATCGCTCATGTTGCCTGAGCATGTCGAAATGTTAAAGACCGTATTTGTAGAAAGAAAAGAAAAACCGCTCCTTGATGAACAAAAAATGGTAGAAATTGACCGGATATTAAAATATGCAATGGAACACGAAGTTGCCATTGAAATCACGTATTATGATGATGGTGAATATGTCACTACACAAGGGAAGTTAGAACAAATCGATCAATGGCGTGGCTACATCGTTTTAAAAAATGAACATGGTATTCATATCCCGCTTGCCAATGTGATCGATGTGGAAACGATCGAAACAGAAATGTAATTCGAAGATTTTTACGTAAAAGCTCCTCCCTTTGATGATGAAAAGAAAATTTTCTCTCTAAATTGAAACAAATGACTATTAAAATACGTAAAATGAACGGATAATAAAAATATAGTTTGAATCGAAGAGAATAAGTTAATGAACAACATATCACGCAAGATCAAAGGATTTGATAATATAGGAGGAGAAGAAATGGAGTTAAAAGGTGTGCACCATATTACAGCAATTACGAGTAGCGCAGAAAAAATTTATGATTTTTTCACATATACGTTAGGGATGCGCTTAGTGAAAAAGACGGTAAACCGAAATATGAAGGATTTAAGTAGAGTGTAAGGTCGCGATAAACAGGACTGAGGAAAAGTACTGTTTAAAATGAAACATCGGTTTTAATCGTCGGAGTTACTCTTTTGAAATAGTGATTTTAACTATTGTTATTGTAAAAAAGCTGCAGCTTATTTTCTTTTAGTTCAAAGCCATCTTTTCAAATGAAAATACGCATTTCATAAAAAATGGAAACTTGTAAACTACAAATTTCCTCATCTCACTTTTATTGCGAAAACTGTACCATCGTCTGTACATATATTTGGACAACGATATAAAATAAATACTAAATTTCCAATTAAATCAATCCCGTTCGTAAACAAGCTTAATCCGTTTGATGCACTCTAACGTAATGACAGGCACATAATGACAGGTGACGTTAAAATCGAAATCACGCTACCAGATGTGATTGAAAGTACTATTACGTACTCTGTGGATACGGTAAATTTAAACTACTTAAAATCCCAGAGCAATACGTAACTAAAAATTTAAGTGTAACATAA
>CAVYBX010000020.1:0-13312 GCA_963766835.1 uncultured Bacilli bacterium | reverse complement strand
AAGTATTTTCATAAATAAAATGAGTCGTCAACAACTGGAACGATTAGCAAGCATGTCTAGAAAAATCAATATTTCAAGAATAAATAAAGGAGAAGAAAGTTCTTTATCCGATTTAATCAATGATGGAATCGGTTCTTTGAGGCATATTTTAGCAGGTTTAAGTACGACAGATAAATGGCTGACAACTTTTTATCAATGTTCTGTCTTGTTCCAGATGAACAAACATCAAAGACGTGAGCTTATTAAAACGGGTCGACATGCGTTGACATTAGCTCAATATCGAAGATTCAACAATATGTTACGATTTTCCCCGTATAAAATGTCGACGAAAGAATTTTTAAGATATTATCGGGATAAAAAAGCGAAAGGGTTTCCGAAAGGCCGACTTGAAACTTTTAAAAGATTAGTCATTCCTTACGGGAAAAATAGTGGGAAACTAGCGATGATGAAAGAGTTCGATCGATTATACGGGCTGGAAAAATACCAGAAGTTTAAAAGTTTAAAGACGAAACCTGCGAAAGTAACCAGTATCGGAAAAACATTTTACGACGAGATAGTAGGAAATAAAATAAAAACGACGAAGAACATCGTTAAAAATAGTAGTTGGAATAAACCGGAAACTTTTCTGAAAAGTGTTGCTGATGAATTTCAAGTAAAAACGCAAAATACGAACGTCCTTGGAAAAGGTGCCAAAGTAGTTAGTAGAAGTTTAGGACCACTTAGTGCAGGGCTACATATACAAGAAAACTTCATTCAAAATAAAGGAGATACACAAAAAATAATCGTTGGCTCAGCAGTCGATATTGCTACAGGAAGTGTTGCGACCGCAACAGGTACAGCAGTTGGTTCGGCATTTTTACCGCCGATTGGAACGGTTGTTGGTGCCGGTGTAGGAATGTTAGTAAGTGCAGGATTTCATAAAAAATTTGGCGAACCACCGAAAAGTGTCACCGACCACGTAAAAGATTTAGCGAATAAAGCGATTGATGGTGTAAAAAATGTAGCGAAAAGCATTGGGAAGAAGATTAATAGCTGGTTTAAATAAATTTCATGTTTAACCACCTTCGCAAGTGAAAGATGTAGCGAAAATATATAAAAAGTCAACTTAGGAGTGAAGTAATGCCGAAATTATCTGAGAAAGATTTTCTATATATGAAGGAAGTATTAAATGAAGGACGACTTGCGCCAGGTGGATTCAATCTTTTTTTAGTAGGAGCCCTCACACTTTCATTGATGACGGTAGGAATTGGCTATTTCGTTGTAACTGTAGAGAATACAGTAATCGGATGGGACAATTTACCTACTTTTTGGCAAAGTATATTTAAAATTCAGCCAGTTCTTTTTGGAATACATATCGTCGTCATCTTTTTAACGATGATGAAAAATAACTTTTCGCAAATGCTTTTAGCAATTGCGATGGTTTTCTTTTCTTACAAAATGGTGTTAGACCCTTTTATCATGATAAGTATGTTTTACATCAATGACGGTGTGTATGAACAGTATGCGCCGATTACATTTTTTCTGATCGGACTAGGTTTCTTTTTACACATATTTTTAGTGATCAAAGAGTTTATTGATAAAAAGAAGGAAAAGCAAAAAGTAAGACAAAAAGAGAAAAAAGTATCAATTTATTTTGTAGGATGTTTATTTTTCCTCGTATCGATTACAGGGTATGCCATTCGCAATAACTTATTTGGTGATTTCGAAACGTTATTTTTCTTGTTGGTGGCAACAGTCGTTTATGTTGCCGTTTTAATCGGTGCGGTTGAATTTGTCATTGGCGTTTATTGTCTCGTTCGTTTTCCGTCATTTCAAATCAATCCACCATCAAACTATGCTTTCAGAAAGACAGGTGCTAAAAAGAAGAAAAAATAACGCTCAAAAAGGAGTATAATGATGAAAGTTAGAGAAGAGTCGTTAATTTTACAACATGTCATCAGCATCGAAGAAATAATCCCGCATGAAGAGTGGTTTAAGCCAGTGCTCGGCTTGCGTCGCAATTTAGTAAATGAAGATATTTATTATACGAGTCCGGTAGTGTTCAAAATTGAGAAGTTAGAAGGAGAGCCGAATTTTGGTAAATATACTTATTATATAGGTCTTAATACATTAGTAGAGATAGAAGAAGATGCTGATTTTAAGCAGCTCGATTTTTTAGAAATTGGCCCGGCTATTTGGGTTCGTTGTGCTGAAATCGATGAGTTGGACGAAGCTTATGATTTGTTAGAGAAATACGCAAAAGAACGTGGATGGGAATTCAGAATCTGCATTTTATCATGTTGCTTTCGATTTATTCGATGATGTCATCATGGATGTATATGCAGTCGTGAAGGGAGCAGATTTAAAATCATGGTGATAGAAGAAACGATGATGTATCGAAATGTCGTTTGGCATTCATATGAGTTTCATTATTCAAATTTTGAACATGTAGTCGATGATTTTAATGAAAAACTAATCGCAGCAAATTTAACCGTGAATGGACCGTTGTTTTATTCGTTAAAAAATGTACCTCTAGATGAAAGAATGGATATTGATTTATACGTTCCTGTAGAGCAATCTTATGTGCCGAGAGATAAAAATCTTTATTTTCAAACTTACTTTTTTATTGACCAGATGTTGATGACGAGAGTGAAAGGAAATTTTGCAGTAAATACAGAACGGACTTACGAAAAGTTATTCAGTTATGCATTGCAACATAACTTGCAAATCGTGTCTCCAATTTTCCACATTCTAAGAGGAGATGATGAGCTACAATGGGTAGAAATTAAGGTAAAAGTAGATGATGATAACGATGAATTATCAGATCGTGAAATGGAACAATTAACTCGTTATGTAACGAGTTTAATAGATTAAAAATTTACTAGCGAATGACATGCTTGATCATACAATCGTCGTATGATGAATCTTATACTAAATTCCTTTCATAATATGATATTCATGAGGGTGAATTTTTCACCAAGCTCATCATTTTTATTTTTAATTGAAAACTATTTCTTATTATTTATAAAAAAAGCTATAATATGAATAAAGAAAGAGGTGATAAGTTGCGAGAAGTTGTCATTGTCGAAGGCTGTCGTACAGCAGTAGGAAGAAGAAATGGTGCATTTAGCAATTATCGAGCAGATGAGTTGTTTGCAGATGTGTTAGAAGCGTTGATAGAGCGAGCTGGAATTGAAAAAAGTGTCGTAGAAGATGTCATCGCTGGTTGTGTAACACAAGTGAATGAACAAGCGATGAACGTTGCGAGAACGGCACTTTTAATTGCTGGATTTCCAGTTCACGTTCCAGGGGTGACGATCGACCGTCAATGTGGTTCGAGCCAGCAAGCTGTCCACTTTGCTTATCAAGCGATCGCTTCAGGAGATATGGACATCGTCATTGCTGGTGGAGTAGAAAGTATGACACGATCTCCAATGTTTGCCAATGTCGGAACGACGAAACCGAGTGAAAGGTTGACGGATAAATACGAAATTGTCAATCAAGGAATTTCTGCCGAATTAATTGCTGATGAGTGGGGTTTTACTCGTAAACAGTTGGATGAATATGCATTAAGAAGTCATGAGCTTTCACTAAAAGCAATTGAAAACGGTTATTACGAAGATGAGATCGTTCCGATAACGGTGACCGATGATAATGGAAATGTCGTGACAGTTGAAGTAGATGAAGGCCCGAGAAAAGACACATCTTTAGAAATTTTAAGCGAATTAAAACCTGTCTTTAAAGAAGATGGCAAAATTACAGCCGGAAATTCTAGTCAAATGAGTGACGGTGCAAGTGCAGTATTGTTAATGGCGAAAGATAAAGCGCTCGAATTAGGTTTAAAACCGAAGGCGAAAATCATCGCGCGTACAGTGATAGGTTCTGATCCGACCCTCATGCTCACCGGTCCGATTGAGGCGACACGTCAAGTGTTACAAAAGGCTCGTTTAACACTTGATGACATGGACCGCTATGAAGTGAATGAAGCATTTGCCCCGATTCCACTCGCTTGGTTACACGATTTACAAGCAGATTTGAATAAACTTAATGTGAACGGTGGGGCTATCGCTTTGGGACACCCTTTAGGGGCGACAGGAACGAAATTGCTCGTTTCGCTGATGAATGAGTTAGAACGAATGGATGGAAAGTACGGACTGCTCGCAATTTGCGAAGGTATGGGAATGGCGAATGCGACGGTGATAGAAAGAATACCGTAAACTAACAAAATGAGCAATGCGTTTTATCAGACTAAACATTAAAAACGCTCGGAATAATTGAGCGTTTTTCTATTTAAAATTATCTTTTTTTATCTTTATCTAAATGAATGACGACGCCTCGCACATATTTAATATGTTCTTCATCGACTAGTCCTTCTTTTTCTTGTTCAATTTTCCCCCATTTAAAAAGAATAAATAGTAATGCGAAAGAGTAAGTTGCAAGCTGAATTACTTTTAAAATTCCACCAGCTAATTGTTGATCGTAAATCGGGGTGAGTGCAGGAACAATGGCGCCAGCAACATCGATGTAAACTGGGAAATGTGCTTCTTGAATGATGACGTAAAAGAAACCGATCGGAAATAATGCTAACGAAGCTAGAAAAATATATAGAGCTCGCAATAAATAGTCGAACCCTTTTATTTCTGGAACAGGATGGATAATGACCCACCACATGAAAATTGCATTAAATAATAGGAAAGCTTGGGCTAAAATAGATAATACGATGTTACTATGAATGAAATTGAACACCGCTGGAATTAAATAAATCGTAATAAAACCGTTAAAAGTAATTAACGTTAGCCACGGATGAGCCAAAATATTTAGTGCGAATTTCGTACGGTGATGCCAAATATATTTTCTTAAAAAATTCACCGGAAAACTTAAAATAATAAGTGGTACGACGATGAAAAAAATAACGGACAGTTGAAAAACGTGTGCACTAAATAAATAATGTGTTCCGATCACATCGAAGGGTGTCGCTTTTAATAGAAAAATAAGACTCATTCCGGTGAAAAAATAAGACTTTTGGTTCTTCGTTACGGTATATAATGGGGATTGAACAATATTCTTTATATATAAGTAGGAAATGACGACGACGAATACGACCCAGTGCAGTTTGAACAAAGCATACCAAGAATGGTTCGTAAAAAGGTAATCTAACAAATGATTCACCACTTCCGCTAAAATTTTAACGACAGGTCGTTACGTGTTATCACTATCTTACCAAAAGATTTGTCAATCTTGAAGTACGTAAAAAGTTAAAAATATCTACTAATAAAGCCGACGATGACGAGAATGCCGAAAATAATCCAGATGATGTTTTTCCGTACACTTCTTGGCAATAGTCGTTTTCTTTTCCATCTGTTCGGATCGAATTGAACATCACCGTCAAATTTTCGCTGCAATCGATTGCGCGCTATCGAGAAAGGAAGTGCATTTTTTAACACGATCGGCGTCAACGCAAATCCACCTAAAAAGCCAAAAATATGAGCGGCAATGTTAATGTTCGGTCGAATAAAAGTCATCACTAAACCGATGACGAAAATAACGATCACAATTTGGGCATTTCCGGGATCGATTAAATCTTTACGGAAAAAAACCATATATAAATAGATGCCGAACAAACCGTAAAGAGCACCTGAAGCACCTAAATGCGGTGTCATGGAAACTGGGTCGATGATATACGTGCCTAAATTGCCGGCGATACCTGTTAAAAAGTATACGAGAATAAATTTTATTTTCCCTAACATTTGTTCTAAAGCAGGGCCAAATAAAATGAGCGCAAATGAATTAAATAAGACGTGAGCGAGGCCGGCGTGCAAAAAAATCGGTGTCACGATCCTCCAATACTCACCGTGATAAACGGAAAAGTTATGTCCAACTCCCCAATTAAAGATTGTATATCCGATTGACAGTTGAAGAATATCGATGATGAGCCAAAGCAATAAGTTGATAATGACGATCGTCGCTACAACCGGATAAAAATATATAAATTCTTTCAGGCTTCGTTCTGTCCGAATAAACATATAATCCTCCCCGAAAAGGTTTGTTTGCTTTATAATATAATCTTTCTCATAGATGAAGTCATGTATAATGGATGTAATCAATGATTTTATGTATGAAAATAAGGAGAAATGATGATGATTAGCGGTATCGGTATCGATATTATCGAATTAGAGCGGATAGAGCGTGCCGTACGACGAAATCGTCGCTTCGTGCACAGAATTTTAACGGAACAAGAACGTGAAATTTATGAATCGTATGAAAAAACGAAAAGAAAGTTAGAGTTTTTAGCGGGACGATTTGCAGCGAAAGAAGCATTTGCCAAGGCGACAGGAAAAGGAATCGGTAAACTAAGTTTTCAACAGATAGAAATATTAACCGATGAATTCGGAGCGCCGAAGATGACAGTAGAAGGTTTTCGAAAAGAAAAAATTTTTTTATCGATATCTCATAGTAAACAATATGCTGTCGCCCAAGTAATCATTACGACATAAATGAATATGAATCCCCTCAAAAAGTTTTCGCATAAATTGAAAACTTGTCTCATATAGTTTAGTGCAGGTGAGATGAAGCGGGTACGGTCTTTTTATGTTGCTAAAAAATTACTTTCTACATCGTGCCACTACACTTCGATCACGCTTGCCCGCGCAAGCTTTCATCACAATACGAGACAAAGGGGATAAGTGTATGGTGAAAAATAAAAAAATGTTTTTGATGATGACTTTCTTTGCGATGATTTTAGTCGTTGCCGGTTGTGGAGGGAAATCTCAAGAAAGTGTCGTGAAAAAGATAGGCGAAAAATTAGAAGGTGTGGATGGATATAAAGTTCAAGCACAAATGACGATGAAAACAGGACAAGAAGAACGGAATTACGAAATAAACGTTTGGTATAAAAGAGGAGAAGCGGACTTTTATCGCGTCGGTTTACAAAATGAAGAGGAAGATAGTGGCCAAGTCATTTTGAAAAATGAAGAAGGGGTATTCGTCTTAAATCCTGCATTGAATAAAAGTTTTAAATTTCAAACGGATTGGCCAGAAAATAGTAGTCAACCTTATTTGTATCAATCGCTCGTCCATGACGTAATAAATGATAGTGATGCGGAATTTTCATCAGATGATGACCATTATATATTCCTAACGAAAACGAACTACCAAAACAATACGAATTTACCTTATCAAGAGGTGCGCTTCGACAAAAAGAGTTACATCCCAACTGCTGTAACGGTCATGGATAAAGATAAAAATCCACTCGTCGAAGTCGTATTTCAATCGATGGACATTAACCCAGTATTTCAAGATGATGATTTTAACCGTGATGCAATTTTACAAGGATCCATGTCAGAGCAATCGGTGACAAATATGGAACAAGTCGACGATATTGCTGTCATGTATCCGATGGAAACGTTAGGTGCTGAACTCGTCGAAAAAGAAGAAGTAGATCTTGAAGATGGACAGCGAGTCATCATGACATTTAAAGGCGAGAAAAATTTCACACTCGTTCAAGAGAAAATGTCAGTCGTTCCTACGTCATCTGAATTAGTGGAAGAAGTAAATGGCGACATCGTAAATTTAGGATACACGATCGGTGCGATTACGAACAACGGCATCGAGTGGAACTATAACGGAACGAACTTTTTCTTAGCAAGTGAAGATATGACGATCGAAGAATTAATTGAAGTTGCCTCCTCTGTTCAAGGGCAAGAAGTGAAGTAAATAGGTGTAAGAGCAGTCTCTTTGTGGTTGAGTCTGCTCTTTTCTATGGGTCTTGGCAACACTATCTATACAGGGTTGAATTTTATGATAATGTAGAGTAAAATTCAAGAAAACGGCTAAAATGATAATTGTAAGCTATTTTGTTTTTAAAGGAGTACTAATTGATGAATTATCGTAATACTTGGGCAGAAATAAATTTAAGTGCAATTGGATATAATATACAACAACTGAAAAATTTACTCCCGAACGATCGCAAAATGATGGCTGTCGTCAAATCGAACGGCTATGGCCATGGAAGTGTAGAAGTAGCAAAAGTCGCCCTTGAGCAAGGAGTAGATTTTTTAATGGTCGCTCTCCTTGAAGAAGCCGTTAAATTAAGGAAACACGGCATTACCGTTCCGATTTTAGTCGTCGGGCGAGTACCGCCGGAACATGCCGAAGTGGCAGCTGATTTAGATATTACTTTAACCGTGTTTCAAGTCGAATGGATTCACGCGATTAAGAACAAACAATTTCGTAAAAAATTAAAAGTCCATTTAGAGTTTGAAACTGGTATGAATCGAACGGGAATCTGTACATTTGACGAGTTAGAAGCGATCGTCAAGGAAATAAAAAATTTAAACCATATTGAAATAACTGGCTGTTATACACATTTCGCCACAGCGGATGAAAAGGATTCGAAACATTTTAAGACGCAAAAAGAACGTTATGAAAAAATGTTGCATGAACTTACCGAATTGTATCCGAAATCTTTAATTACCCATATTGGAAATAGTGCAGCCGGCATTCAATATCCGGAACAAATGTTACAATATACACGTTTCGGCGTTTCCATCTACGGACTTTACCCATCGAAAGAGATTAGAGCATTGCAAAACGTCGATTTACGACAAGCTTTTTCACTATACAGTGAACTGATCCAAGTGAAAAAAGTGAAAGCTGGCGAATTCGTCGGATACGGAGCAACATATGTAGCGAAGGAAGATGAGTGGATCGGCACGATACCGATCGGCTATGGCGATGGTTGGAGTAGAGCGTTAACAGGTTTTCACGTGTTAATTAACGGTAAAAAAATGCCGATCGTCGGCCGGATTTGTATGGATGTCATGATGGTGAAATTAGACAAACGATATGAAGTTGGTCAGAAAGTGACGTTAATTGGAACAGATCTCGATTCTGTCATCGAAATGGATGATGTGGCAGACTTCCTTGGGACAATTAATTATGAAATTCCATGTATGATTACAGACCGTGTTCCACGAAAATATATAAAATCTTCCTAATTCTTTTTGCAAATCGAAAGGGAAGATGGTAATATAAAAGAAGTAATTTGTGGACGTTTGACTATCGGCGGAGGTGTATGGTGTTGCCAGAAAGAACAGAGGAAGTCTTAGTGAGATTACCGAAAAACCTATTTCTTGAGGTGAACGTAATGGCAAAGCATGAGAATAAGGATGTTAACGAGCTCATTTACCAAGCGACAAAAAATTATGTGCAATACAAAAAAGAGATTCGCCAGTTGCATGAGACGATGCAAAAAGGTTATCAAGAAATGGCTCGTATTAACTTAAATCTTTGTTCAGAAGCATTTTTAGCTGAAGAGGAGGCTAAAAACACCTTAGACCGCTTAGTGATCGGGGTGTAGTGTTTTGATCGTTCAAAGGGGCGAGATATATTTCGCTGACCTATCGCCAGTCGTAGGTTCTGAACAGGGAGGCGTGCGGCCCGTGTTGGTCATCCAAAACGATATCGGAAACCGATTTAGCCCAACAGTGATCGTCGCAGCAATTACCGCTCAGATTCAAAAGGCGAAATTACCGACCCATGTAGAAATCAAAGCAGACAAACATGGGTTAGAACGCGATTCAGTCATCTTATTAGAACAAATAAGAACGTTAGATAAACAACGATTGACAGATAAAATTACGAAGCTAGACGACGAAATGATGAAAAAAGTGAATCACGCTTTAGAAATCAGTCTAGGCTTAGGGTTTAAAAGTTTATATGAAGATGATTAATAAGTGGCTGAATCCCTATGTTCAGGTCGTATGAAGAAGAATTTATTTAAACGTTTATTTGAATGAATACATATTTATACATATTTTTATTTAAAAAAGATAAAAGAGCTTGAGAAAGAAATTTTTACTTTCTGAAGCTCTTTTAAGTAATCATGGAAGGATTATTTTTTACGACGTGTAAGTAGATATAGTGCAGCTACTACGGCCCCAGCTACAATGAACGGCTTTTTCTTCAGTTTATTATCTGAAGTATATAATTTATCTTTCAACACTAAATTTATATTTTGTGGTCGTTCGGCTAAGCGGCGCATAAAATATCCGAACCAATCATCGCCGAACGGTAAATACGTACAAAATAAATAACCTTCTCGTGCTAATTGTTCTTGCATATCGGTACGAAAACCGTACAACATTTGAAATTCAAAGTTACTTCGTTCGATGCCTTCTTCTTCGACAAATCTTTTGACTTCATTAATTATGTGATGGTCGTGAGTCGCGATCGAAGTAAATGTATTACCTTTCAATCGTTTTTTAATTAATTTGATGAAGTTTTGATCGATCTCTTCCTTCGTTTGAAACGCTACATCTGCGCTCTCTTTGTACGCCCCTTTAACGATCCGGAGACGGACATTTTTAAGCTTGTCCATATCTTCTTCCGCACGATATAAATATGACTGGATAACTGTTCCGACATTATCGTATTCTTTCAATAATTCATTTAACACCCATAACGTCTGTTCATAATGTGCGTAATCTTCCGTATCGATATTGACAAAAATTCCATGAGATTTTGCAGCTCCAACGATTTCTTTCATGTTGTCTAAACAAAATTGATCGTCTAAATCTAAACCTAGTTGCGTTAACTTCACGGATATATGACAGTTTAACTCTTCTTCGTGAATCCGTCTTATTACTTCAAGGATCGTCTCTTTTGCAGCTAAAGATTCTTCTTTTTCTGTTACGAACTCACCTAGATTATCGACCGTACAACTAATTCCTTTAGCATTTAGTCTGTTAACAGTTTTTAATACTTGATCGATATTCGTCCCCGCAACAAATTGTTCGGCCCCAAGACGAAAACCCCATTTTTTTGCATTTTTATTCAAAAATTCATTGTTAGATAATCCGATAAAAAAATCCCGTGTTAGATTAGACATACTTGTGCTCCTTTCTATCATTTGTACGTTAAAAGTGCTATTTATATTCATTATTTTATCATGAAAAAGAACGTTAATGTTATTATGTCAGTAAAGTTAAAATATATTTCATGAAAAAGTTCGCATAAATTAAGAAAAATTTTCACATCGTTAAAATAAGAAAATGATTTTATATCCAAAGTTTGACGTAATAAGATAGTTTTGATAAATTAAAATGTACCAATAAACTTCAATTTAAACTTTTTATTTCCTTGTTGACAAGTCAAAAAAAATATTGTATATTAATTCATGCTGTTACGAATTGCAAAGTTTTTCAAAGTTTAGTTCTCCAACCTAATTAGAACAATTGGTAAATAAAATTTACAGAGATGTTAAACGTAAATAAACATATTTAATCAATGTTCACCTGTGTATTCCACAGTAGCTCAGTTGGTAGGAGAACGAGAAGCGAGTAACGCCGAGGACCGACTGGACCGTAGGCGTCAAACCAAAAGAGTTTATGCAAATTTAATTTAATAATCTGTTTAATGATATTCCACAGTAGCTCAGTGGTAGAGCAATCGGCTGTTAACCGATCGGTCGTAGGTTCGAATCCTACCTGTGGAGCCATGGAGAAGTACTCAAGAGGCTGAAGAGGCGCCCCTGCTAAGGGCGTAGGCCGTTTATACGGCGCGAGGGTTCAAATCCCTCCTTCTCCGCCATCTATATTATATGGCCCGTTGGTCAAGTGGTTAAGACACCGCCCTTTCACGGCGGTAACACGGGTTCGAATCCCGTACGGGTCATTCTTTTCACTTTATAATATCAATTTGATAGGTATCTTGATTGGGCTATAGCCAAGTGGTAAGGCAACGGATTTTGGTTCCGTATTCCTAGGTTCGAATCCTAGTGGCCCAGCCAATTTATCTTTATTCATTAAGACGCATCTTTATAAATTCATTACTTTAAGTAATCATACTTGTTTTGTACGAGCCATTAGCTCAGGCGGTAGAGCATCTGACTTTTAATCAGAAGGTCACAGGTTCGAATCCTGTATGGCTCATCTTTCTAATTTTTTACGAAACATTAATTATTTGCGGTCGTGGCGGAATGGCAGACGCGCTAGGTTGAGGGCCTAGTCGGGGTTAACTCGTGGAGGTTCAAGTCCTCTCGACCGCATTATTAAATTGTCTTAAATACTTTCATTGTCAATTATTGAATTTTACTGTGTTGATATAATAAGAACTTCTTTGTGGTTTATAATATATTCGCGGGTGTAGTTTAGTGGTAAAACTCCAGCCTTCCAAGCTGATGTCGTGGGTTCGATTCCCATCACCCGCTCCATTAATTATAATGGGCCTGTAGCTCAGCTGGTTAGAGCGCACGCCTGATAAGCGTGAGGTCGGTGGTTCGAGTCCACTCAGGCCCACTATTAATTTTGAACCTATGAAATATTTTACTCCGTAATAGCTCTAAGTTATTTTCTCAATATCCTGACATAAACTTCTATGTTATATTAAAGAGTCGCCCTTAAAGAGGTCGATGAGAAATTTGCTCCTTGAAAACTGAACATCGCAACAATATAATGCTTAAGAGGTAAAAAAGCTATAACATGCTTTTTTAATCTCTCAAAATTTAGCTAAGAAATTAAACTTCTTTCTATTATAAATACTTACAACCTATCTTTTATGGAGAGTTTGATCTTGGCTCAGGACGAACGCTGGCGGCGTGCCTAATACATGCAAGTCGAGCGCGGGAAGCAAACAGAATCCCTTCGGGGTGACGTCTGTGGAACGAGCGGCGGATGGGTGAGTAACACGTGGGCAACCTGCCTGTAAGCCTGGGATAACTCGGGGAAACGCGAGCTAATACCGGATGATACTTAAGTACCACATGGTACGGAGTTGAAAGATGGCTTTTAGCTATCACTTACAGATGGGCCCGCGGCGCATTAGCTAGTTGGTGAGGTAACGGCTTACCAAGGCGACGATGCGTAGCCGACCTGAGAGGGTGATCGGCCACACTGGGACTCAGACACGGCCCAGACTCCTACGGGAGGCAGCAGTAGGGAATCTTCCGCAATGGACGAAAGTCTGACGGAGCGACGCCGCGTGAGTGATGAAGGTCTTCGGATCGTAAAACTCTGTTGTTAGGGAAGAACAAGTATGACGAATAACGATTCTACCTTGACGGTACCTAACCAGAAAGCCCCGGCTAACTACGTGCCAGCAGCCGCGGTAATACGTAGGGGGCGAGCGTTGTCCGGAATTATTGGGCGTAAAGGGTGTGCAGGCGGTCTTCTAAGTCTGATGTGAAATCCCCCGGCTTAACCAGGAGGGTCATTGGAAACTGAAGAGCTTGAGTGCAGAAGAGGAGAGCGGAATTCCACGTGTAGCGGTGAAATGCGTAGAGATGTGGAGGAACACCAGTGGCGAAGGCGACTCTCTGGTCTGTAACTGACGCTGA
>CAVYBX010000019.1:0-109521 GCA_963766835.1 uncultured Bacilli bacterium | reverse complement strand
TCACTTTTTTAATTGCTTTTTCTGTTTCCAAAGTGCTTTCATATGTCTCTAAATTTAACGTAAATTCATCTAAATTATGTTCCTCTAACGCCTCTTTTATTTTATCTTTCCAATCACTTTGCTTGTAGCCAAATGTGCGACTTACAGCTTGCTGTATATGATAGGTGTCTAAATTGATGTAAAACAGAATGATTCGATTCTGAAGAATGCTTCTTTAAACCTTTCTACGGAATAACCGGGGCCACCATCGCTATTCGATACTATTTGAGTCTCTTCAAGGGAATATTCGTTTGCAGCTATTGTTTGAACCTCTTTCCAAAAGCTTGTCTATGGATTGCGTACTAATTATTACGGTTGGATTCCGCAAAGAAACACGACATCCACATGCTTTTAATTCTCCTTAGGGACTTCGACATCTTTAGCTTCTATTTTCAACACCTCTTGCCGTATCGTTTCATGGCTCATCGCCTGGTAGCCTAATAGGTCACAAAAGCGATCCCGAGCATCCCGGTAAGAAGGGCCTTTCAATGCCCACTGAACAGCCATTTCAGTTAAATACGGACTGAGTATCGCTCCCGGTAAACTTTAATTACGATCCAGTAGAGCCACACGGTTCCCTGTTTCCCTATCCAAATATCTTCTTCTCTTAATCGTAATAGAACCAAACATCGTACCTATCGTACACGCTTGCATTTCCCTGTTTTCAAAGCGCGTAAAATCACGGTTATCCCGTACCCATATATCCACTTTCTCCAACATCGAGACCAGAATATTTTGGTAAATACTTTGTAATTCCTTAAATAAGCCTTGCTCTATTTCTTTTAATGTCGGTAAATTAATGGTATCATTGAACATGAGGACTCCTCCTTGTTAGTTTTTTTGTCAAAAACTATTATATCTAAGGGGAGAGTCATCCTTCTTTTTCTCGTGAATGGTTAAAAAATTGTAATTATCTACCCGTATACCTTTTACTCATACATCCAAGCATACATATTATAATTGTTTATATCCAAATTTATCCTGATATTATTTTCTATTCAACGTTATCTATAATTCTTTTATAAAATTATCAAAGGGGTGAGAACAATTTTCTTTGAAAGAGATGACTATTCTAATCGAAAAATTTTATTAATCGATGATGAGAAGGATATCCTTTATTTGCTTGAAACTGTACTACGGAAAGAAGGGTTTAAGTATATTATCAAAGCTACAAACGGAGAAGAAAGTATTAGATTATGTCAAGAAGAAAACCAGACTATATCGTATTAGATATTATGTTACCTGATATCAATGGTTTTACCGTTTGTCAACGATTAAGAGAATTTACAACAGCTCCGATTTTATTTTTATCTGCTAAAAACGAAGAGACCGATAAAATTTTAGGTTTAGGAATAGGTGGCGATGATTATATTACAAAACCATTCAGCCCAAAGGAAGTTGCTTATCGGATCAAAGCTTATTTTCGCAGACAACAAATTGGAGAAGAAAAACAAACGACATTCGCTTTTGGGAACATTACAGTAAATAGAGAAACTGGTGAGGTTTATAAAGACGGGAATTTGGTTACTTTGACAGCAAAGGAATTCCAACTTTTAATATTGTTTTGTGAAAATCCAAATCGAATTTTTAGTAAAAATCAACTTTACGAAAAAATTTGGGAAGAGGATTATTTATCTAATGAAAATACGGTGATGGTACACATTACACATCTTCGAGAAAAAATTGAAGACGATCCATCTAAACCTGTTTATATACGTACAATTAGAGGACTAGGGTACAAGCTGGTAACATAGGAGGAGAATGAATGAGGTGGAAAATAACCGGTCTTTATGTTGGGTCACTTTTCATCCTGTCAACTCTTTTATTAGGCATTTTTTTATTTATTTTTTGGTATTCTATTGTAGTAGAGACTAATATACCAAAAAACGAAACGAGTCGTTTTCCAGAACAATTTACATTAGAATTTGAAAAATATATTACGATTAACGATAGTAAACCAGTCATTCATCATGAAGGAGAAGCAGAGTTAAAAACATACGATGCATGGCTTCAAATACTTGATGAAAATGGCAATGAAATAGCAAATTGGTTTAAACCGGAAGAAGTTCACGATCATTATACACCTAGTAAATTAATTTTTAATCATAAGTATGCTAACAATGGGTACACCATTTTTATAGGTGAAAAAATCATAGATAGCCATGAATGGAGTTATATTATAGGTTTTCCTGAAAGCAGAGTATCAAAATATACTATATTATTTAGTCCTGAAAATATAAAGTGGAGCAATTTTATTTTGCCAGTAATCATCGTTTTATTTTCTGTTATAATCATTGGTTATTTATTTGGAAAAAAATTAAGTAATCCTTTATGGAATATGATCAATGGAATTATGAAATTGGCCCAAGGAGATTATCAAATATATAATGAGCCTAAAGGAATTTATAAAAATATTTATCAAAATCTAAATACACTTGCAAATACTTTACAGTCTACTGAAAAAGAACGAAAACGGTTAGAGACGATGCGAAAAGAATGGCTATCAAATTTGTCACACGATATTAAAACACCGCTTTCTTCCATTAAAGGATACGGAGAATTATTATCAGATGAAAAAAATATAACGAGTAAGAAGGAAGTAGTCAAGTATGCAAATATTATGATGAACAAAGCGATATATATCGAAACCTTGCTTGACGATCTTAAACTAACATATCAACTTAAACATCATATGCTCCCATTGAGTAAAGAGTATATTGATTTAATCGAATTACTTAGGACGATTGTGATCGATATTTTAAATAATCCTATTTATGAAAATAGAGAGATTTTTTTTGATGTGAACATAGAGAAAGTGTTCCTTTTAGCAGATTCGAAATGGTTAACGAGAGCATTTCATAATTTATTGTACAATGCTTTGATACATAATCCTGTCCAGACGACAATATGGCTGAACGTAAATCTAGTAGCAACTGGTGTTGAAATTAGCTTAAAGGATAATGGGAAAGGAATCCCAAAGGAGGATATCGAAAAGCTTTTTGAACGTTATTATCGTGGTACTAATACGGATAGCGAAATAGAAGGGACAGGTCTTGGAATGGCCATTGCCAAACAAATAATTACCTCACATGAAGGGGAAATAACTGTAGAAAGCGAGTTAAATGAGGGAACAACGATCACTGTTTTCTTTCCGAAAAAACAGGTTACAAATATAAACTAAAAGATTACATCTAATATAACCTCTATTTAACAATAGTTTGAATAGACATAGAGATGTTGAAAATGAAAAAAGAAGGGGTAGTCCGAAATTCTAGAAATCAATATAATTTAGAAATCGTACTATTTAATTGTGAGTTGCAAAAGAGTGAACCAGTTAATCCTACGATCGTGATTTTGCAAAAAAGGGATCGACTCTCGGTTAAACGTTATGATTAGAGTTTTGCAGCAGAAGTGTCACGATTTCAGCTAATTCCGCTTAATGATTACGAATTTTCTCGCTGAAGAAATTTCCTATTTACATGGATTATTCCAAATTTATGTTTTTGAAGCGGATATACAATCATCCTATAAAAATATGGATTCAACCTGCCCGAAAATTTAATGAAAGGTCATATTGATACATTCATCGAGACCTATAATCGCGATTTGCTCGTTATAGGGCACATTGGAAACAATTATCAATAACAGGAGTATGAAGTCGTTCTTTAACAATATTTGTATTTAATTACTTTTGTTGAAAGATTGAGATTTTGTTTTAAAGTAAAAATAATATTAGTCTAATCATACTTTCTGAATTATTTTTCCCATACTGTTTGCGAATCTAATTTCATTGTTACTACGATTGTAATTACTACGAAAAAAGAGATATGATTCATTGCTAATCGCTCTACAAATTTCCCTTAACGTAGGAACGTTTCTTATGTAAATAGTAATCTAAGATTTTATACAAAAAAAAACGGAGTATCCAAAAAGATAAATATTAGTGATCTTTTCAGACATCTCCTCTTTTTATCCGAATACTAACCGATAGAGTTTATTCTTTTGTGAACTAAAAAAAATAGATTTAGTAAAATGATAATAATAAATGAAATAACACACCATATGCAAATGGCATTAATGACAGTAACTTCTAAAATTGTTAAAAAGGAGGAAATAAATTAAAACTATAAAAAGTGTAACAGTTAATAAAATATTAACAATTTAAATATTTAGAACTAATTGTTAAGAGAATAATCACTAATATGTAAAAAACTATTCCTAATAATGATATTGGAATAGGACAAATTTGTGCAAATGTGCTCTTGTTTACAGTCACACAATCACCAACGAGACAAAAATTATAATTAAAAAATGTAAAAATGTGTAGGATTTTTCGATATTAACAAACAAATTATACATAGTGCTTGCATCATTAAACGAATATGTAATTTTTTATGCATCATGATCAACTTCTTGTACTAATTTTTTAAAATCTTCTTCACTTAATCCATTCATTCTTTTTACGATTATTCCGTTATGATGAATTTCATTAAATTCAGGAAATTCTTTCATCTTTAGCTAAGACTCTAACTTTTCATCAGCAATTAAAATAGGAAAATCAAAATTATATTCTATTTTAATGTTTTCATATTCATCAATTTCTCCTTTTCCCACCATTAGAAATTCTGTAGTATCATCCTTTTCTAACAATTCTTTTATAGTAGGATAAGCACTTTTACATACTTCACAGTCACTTTTTGAAATCATAAGAATGAAGTTTTCATTATTTAATTGATTTCCATTATATACATTACCTCCAACTTCCATTCCGGAAATATGAGGGAGTTTATCACCTTTATTAAACCCCCCCATATCTACAAACGTCTCAATGACTTGTTTTGGATTATTCAGTATATATATACCAATAATCGGTATTAAGGCAAGAAATATAAGCAATACCCATTTAAGACGTTTCATCTATAAATCCCCCTTATGATCTGAGGTTCACTATTATCCATCAGAATTTTTGTATGATAAAGCTCAGCGTAATGTTTATTGAAATTCATTAAATCTTCATGAGTACCTTGTTCAACAATTTTTCCATTATGAATAACAACTATTAAGTCTGCGTTTATTATTGTACTGAGCCTATGGGCAATGACAATACGCGTACAGTTTAAAGCCGATAAACTTTGATCAACTTTTTGTTCGGTTATTGTATCTAGAGCACTAGTTGCTTCATCAAGTAGTAATATGGAAGGATTTTGACATAAAGCTCTTGCTAGTGCAATTCTTTGTTTCTGTCCCCCTGATATATTTGATCCCAATTCAGATATAATAGTTTCATATTTCATAGGCATTGCCATTATTGTATCGTGAATCCCAGCAATTTTTGCGGCTGTGATTACCTTTTCAAAATTAGTATTGGGATTGTACAATGCTATATTGTCATAGATCGAACGATTAAATAAAAATGTATCTTGGGTCACTACACCTAATTGTTTTCTAAGACTAGACTTATTTAATTTTGATAATTCACACCCGTCATAATAAATCTCACCCTCACTTGGTGTATATAGTCCAAGTAGTAAATGTGCTAAAGTACTTTTACCAGAACCTGAAACACCAACTAATGCTACCTTTTGTCCAGGATGAATTGTTAGAGAAACATTATCAATGACTTTTTCCCCTGATAGATGATATTTAAAACTAACATTTCTTAATTCAATTTCACCTTTTAATTTTTTAGGTGGTTGAATTGTATTATCCTCATCTTGTTCGACAGGTGATTCAATAATATCTAAAATTCTATTTAAATATACACCTACAATAATAATTTGGTTAAATGTAGTTACAAAAGAAGTTAATGGTGTAAAAAAAGAATTAGCTATTGTATAAAAAGCAAACATAGCTCCCAATGTCATTTGATTGGACATAACCTCATGCGTTCCAACCCATAATATAATTAAAGGAGCAGCAAACTTTAAAGTATTTAATAAAGATTCCGTATTTGCAGATAGCATACCTCTTCGCCGAGTTGCCTTCAGTTGTTTTTTAAATAGATTGGACCAATCACCATATGTTATGTTTTCAGCTCCAGTAGATTTTACAACTGAAATACCATGTATTGTCTCTGTTAAATAACTTGTGGCTGCAGTTTGTCTAAGCAATTCTTCTTGAGAATAACGTTTCATAAGCATGTTTGATAAACATACTATAATTACTTGTGCTAATCCAATGAATAAAACCCATCCAGTTAATTTTATTGATTGATTTAACATATAAATGATAAAAACGAGTATAAATCCTCCATCAAGAATTGCATTTACTATTCGAGAGGAAAGAACTTCTCTTATAATTGCGTTGCTATTTGCTCTTAAGATTAGATCACCACTACTACGAAGTTGAAAAAACTGATATGGTAAACGAAGTAAATGTTTAAAGAAATTACTCATTAATTGCCAATCTAAAGCATTTTGGAGCTTGACTAAGTATTTAGCCCTTAAAAATGTAAATATCATTTGGAATGTTAGTAAACATATCATCCCTACAGCTATCATTTTCATTGGTTCGATGTTTTTAGGAGTTAGTACGCTATCTATAATAAATTGAGTTAACATCGGAGTTAAAATCGCCAATATTTGTAACCAAAGAGTCCAAACAAGAATTGTAGATACTAGCCATTTTTCTTTGATTATCAACTTTAATACTTTTATCCAGATTGATGGCGCATTTACCTTTACGAGATTGCTTGTAGGGACCAGTAATAGAGCCATTCCTGAAAAGTGATCTTTTAATTCATCTTGGCCTATTATCCTTCTTCCAATTGCGGGATCTAGAATATATAACTTATCTTTCTTTATTTTCTCTAAAACGACAAAATGATTGTTTCCCCAATGTAAAATACAAGGAAGCGGTATTTGATTCAGTTTATCTAATGGAACTTTCATTCCCTCACTATCCATACCTAGTGAGCGTGCAATATTTCTTAAAATTAATAAATTTGTACCATCACGGCCACCACCGCCTAGTTCTCGTAACTCAGAAAGAGATTTATTGTGTTTATAATAAGATAAGACCATTGCCAAACAACAAAGCCCACATTCAGACTGTTCCATTTGCTCAATAAAAGGCACTCGGAAACGTCTTGAATATTTTCCGTTTTTGTCCTTATTATTTATCCTCATTATATATTGCTCCAATTAAAAATGATTTACAGGTGGTTCTAGTAGCACAACAGCCGGTACATTATATGGATCTGCTAAGCGAAGAAGACCATAGCCAATGCCTGAAAGACCAAGCATAAGACTTGGTGTCTCTTCCTCTTGTGGTATTCCACAAAACCATCCGTTTTTACGTGCATCTAACAATGTTTTAGTTCCATATTCATATGCTTTTTCCCGTAAAAATTTATCTTTTAATTCTAGACCAGACAGAAGTAAAACTTCTAAATTACCAAAGTCACCATGGCATAGGCAATGGCTTCCGCCGAATCCTTTTTTTAGTGTAGTATCCGTACCAATTTTTATTTCGTTTTCTATTTTTGAATCTTTATAATACTTTTGAATCATTAAACGACTAAGAGTAATACCAGCGGCTCCATGACACCATTGGACAGGAGTTTCTAAGCCGAGTTCTTGGCGCTTTTCTAAAAAACGTATATCTGTCCAGTTTCGTTCTTTTTTATTATATAATGTTCTTTCGAATTCAAGAGTTTCTAGTGCTTTTTCAAGATATTTTTTATTCTTAGTTAAATGAAATAATTCAACTAATGCCATCGCTATTCCAGCCGAGCCATGAGAAAGACCAGCTATTGGTTCGTGTCCAGCGCCAATATTAAATGACCAACCACATCCAATTTCAAGTGATTGAGCATTTTTCAACAAATGATCTCCACATTTTTCAGCTATAGTTAAAGCTTTCTTTTCACCAGTTAACGAGTATAAACGTAAACAGACTATTATTGCCCCGGCGCTCCCACTTAACAAATCAAACAAAACATCTTTTTCAATCAAAGGTTCAATTTTGTCTAATAATTGAATAGCCTTCTTTAAAAGAAGAGTTTCGCTCCAGATATTTGAGAGATGCATTAAACCATAAACAGCTGAAGAATAGCCATGAAACGCTGATAATGATTTTATTGAGTCATCGTTTTCGATAAATTCCATTGCCGAATTTAAAGAAGCACGTGCTATGTTTTCGAACTTTTTGATACCTGTCTGTTTAGATAGATAGGCATAAAATAATGAAACACCCATTAAACCGTCATATAAACTTGAATCAAGAGGTGTAAATAACCATTGGTCATGTTCATTTGCACCTAGACCAATCCATGTTACAGTCTTACCATCGGCACTCCAAATAGCTTTTCTTTCGAGTCTCTCACCTATATCAATCGCAGCATTGATAAATTCTTCTTGAGAGGCTATTTTTGTAACTTGTTTTTTCATCGGATCTCGATATGCAAGTTTAGAATCCCATTTTTTGATCATCGTAGTCATAGATGTTTTTATCATTTTAATTTGTTCTTCATAGTCTTGATCATTTAATTCATTCAACAGTTTAATAGTTGCTGTATAACTATCTTGATCATAGAAGTTCTCAATTTTTTTCCCTCTATGATCCCAAATGTGACATGAAGAAACTTTTGTTACAAAAGAAGGTATATCACCTTGAAGTAAGTCCTTATGCTCCGAGGATACAACTAGAGACATCTTTGGTATCTGTTTAACAATTCTCCACATAAAATCAAATAATTGTACACGCATTAAACCATCTTTTAAATTTTTTGGATGCATTCCTGCTTCAAGCATTGATCCATACGATTGTGTATGGCGAATAATAGCTCTAACTTGGTCATTTTTAAATAATGAAATTGGACCGTTTTCTGAAAGTAATTCTTCCCTAAAATCTATAAACAATTTATATAAATTACGAAAACCTTCGACTATTTCACCGATGTATTCTTCTGAACGTATCGCTTTACCATTCATAATAGGTCGATTTTTACCTTCCTCTAAATAGAATTGTTTCTTTTCCATTCTCATTTCATCTGTTCCAACATCTACAAATCCATATACAGACTTGGGAATTGCTTGTCCTTTGTATCCACCCAATCCACTAATTTCAATCCCTTGTAGAAAATTACTTTTAAATAATGAAACGGGTAATAAACCAGTTCTTAAAACAGAGTTCATTAACTTAGTAGATGCTATCTGTGATGCGTTTTCATTTGTATCTATAGGGAGACGATTTTGAAATAGAGATTCCAAATCAATAAAAAAAGGATGTTCCCCAGAAGCAATGATATTTTCGGAGTGAAAATCTGTAGCATTTAATAAGTATGATATTGCAAGATATCCTCCTTGACGTTTGTAAAACCTTTTCACAGCCTCAACATTTTTACATTCTTCGGTTTCTATGTATTCTTGCCAACCGTAAGTTGTTCGATCTAATACTTTCATTGTTTTAAATTGTGGATTAATACCTTTATTATTTATCCAAGATAAAAACTCTTGGAAATGTTGATCAATTGCAAGGGAACGTGGTTTATAAACTAATTTTTCTCCTGATACAAATGAAAAAATTAATACACTTCGACCGCTATTATGTACATCTCCTACATTTCCTTTAATAGAAATTAACTCTGTAAAATTTCCTCCAAATTTATTTTGTAATTCGTTATAATCGTTTAGATAATGTTTTAAAGCTTCTAATCTTGAATGAACAATGTTTTTCATCGAAGTAACCATTAAACGTCCCAATACAGGATACTTCTTTAATAATGTTAAGATATCATTTGGTTCAGTAATATAATTTGAAATAAAGTAGTTAAATCTGTCTTCCTTTGTTGAACCTATTAACTCTTGATGTATTCTTTTTATATTTAATTCTAGAATTAAAGTCTGGCATGATAGAGACAACAAATTTTGGTATACAGGTTGTAGTATACTTGGTAAGAGGTTATTCTCTAAAATTGGAAAATGCTTGAAATTGTTTTTGAAAACATTCAATTGATTTATAACGTAATTTTTACTCCATTTTAAAAAAGGTATTGTTATATTAAAAAAAGGAGCCTTTTTCCTTTCTAAGGAATCAATATCATTATCTGTTATGTCAATGTCGCAATTATTGTTAAAAACAGATTTTAATATTTTAAACCATTCAGGATCTTTATCAGAGGAAAAGTTAGGATTAGAATTAGATAAGATTGACAAAAAGTCTTTATAGCTTAAATTGTCTTCCTTTAGACGAAAGTCTAATAAATTTAATGAATGCAAACCAGTTCTTTTACTCCATAAAATAGCCTTGTTTTCGCCGACATCATTGATAAATGAAGAATCAGTAGATCTTTCAGTTAGGTAGGTTGCCCTTCCCCATATTTCTTTTTTAAGATTACTATTGATGGTTAACAATATAACTAACTCCTTTCTAAATCGAGTAGGAGGAGGTGATTAACCTCCGTCCTCTCACACCACCGTACGTACGGTTCGCGTATACGGCGGTTCAATTAAGATGGGTAACGCAAGAATTCATAACGTTCCATTCGTTATTCTTCCTTCCGTGAATAGCTTATCTTCTTATGCCAGTAGTCACTCCACCCTCCAAGAGGTCTTACACGGAATTCACCGTTTCCTTCCTCAAGTGAGGTACTACGTTTTCTGTGTTCATCATGACTGACTGAATAGAAAGGGCTATTCTCTCATAATTGTTCAGTCCTTCAAAACCGTTCTAGACCGATTTGTACGATGACCTCTGCTGACTTCTGATGGTTCAGCTACTCCTCATGAAGTAGGTTGTGAGAGTACTTCACGTATCCATCAGACCTCCCTGGGTAAGGATGTAATCTTTCCTTCCATCTATCCGCTTCATTTACTCTGTATCACCTTCGGCAGAAAGGACTTTGTTTTGTATTGCAAACTCATCCAATGATACCTAGCCTTGTATGAAGTTCGTGTTCCTCGAGACCTAGTTTCGCGCCCGCTTCCTTCAGATTCCGCGTCACCACGGACACCCTTGCGTTAAGCTAACCACTACTTCTCTCTTCGTGGCTCGGGACTCTCACCCTATAGATTACACCCATGCCAGGCGCACATGTTAAACCAATCGGCAAGAAAGATTCCTGCCGATTGGCATTAGTTAGCAACAATTAAACCAACGAGTACCTGGACAATCTAATGTAAAAGTACAAATCCAACCACAACCAACTCCGCCAGATAACTCTTCTAATTCTTCGTCTGATACGTTGCTAATAACGTTTTCAACTTTTTCCATTGTCTGATTTCCTCCTTCCTATTTCTACTGGAGTATAATGCTTATACTCATATATTAATTTACAACGGTATGTAATAATCGTCTCTATGATTCTCTTTATATTGGACCTTAAATTTTCTTAATTTATAGACTTTTAATAGAAATGGGATTCAATGTGACTGGTAATTACTTATTGATGTCGGTTAATAGGGTATACAAGATAGTCAGGGGCATATGTAAGAGCTAGATTCATTTGTAAACTCGATATTTTCACAATTTATAGTATAGCCTTCACCTTTATGAGTTAATAAAATTTTTGGGTTTTGGGGGTCAGATTCAATTTTTTTTCGCAAATTTGCTATATGTACGTATAAACTAGAAATACTTAGAAGATCGAGCCAATCCATTAATTGTTCCGTACTTAATGTATTTCCGAGATTATTGACAAGAATATATAGTATCTTATATTCCGTACTTGATAAATGTAAAGATTCATTATCTTTCAAGATGCATTGTTTAGCTACATTAAAATGCAGATTTGGAGCCAATTTGATGATATCTCCAATGATTACTCTTTGATTTTCTTCTACTTTATTAACATATAAACTTCTAAAATATTGAATTAAGGGCTTTCCTAAAATTAGTGAAGCTTTTTGTCTTAATAGTATTCGATTTGGATTCTCTTTTTCGGAGCTTAGTAGTAATACAGGAATAGATGTAAATTTTAATAACTCTATCCAATTCATTAATTCATTTAAAGTGGGATTTGGAAAATCTAATAAAATGGCAATTGGATCATTTGTTTGAATGTTTTTCTTTAACTCTTCATAATTTGAAAATGTTTTTATATGAATTTCAGCCTGATTAAGAATATTTTTAAATAAGAGCGTGCAGTAATCATTTTTTGAAAATAAATATATCTCCATATTTCATATCCTCCAATAATGAATTCAGGTATATTTTTCTTGAATAATTACTAACACTATTAATCTAAGCTATATCTCTTTTAACAAAATCAAAAATTGCTATAAGATTTGTCATGAAAAATAAAAAAATAGAAACGACAAAAATGAATAAACTTGATTCTGTATCAAAACCTTCTCCTTTCGGTAACATGCTTAAAGCTGGATAAGACCATATATAAAATTTTGCATACTGGGAGTTTGTGACAATGACTCCGATGATTGAAGTTATAGCACTAATAGCCATAGGTATTCCAACTCCTGAAAATCGTATGCTCAACCAAAGTTGGATGGATAGGATAGGCCACGATGTAACCCATCCTAAGAAAGTATTTCCCAAAATAATCGTATAGGGAACGGAGCCAGGAACATTTAGGATAAAACCACATAATAAAATTCCTATAGAAAAGAATGAAATTGAAATTCCGGTCATCACTAATAAATTCGTTAACTTCGATAAATATACGGTATTTCGATGATATGGTAATGCTAATATATATTTCCAAGTATTTTCTGCATGTTCTGTACGGCTTAATAAAACACCAAGTACTCCGATTGACATTGGATAAAGTAAAATACTATACCAAATAACGATTTGCACGTATAACTTTACCCAAGCATGTTCATGCTGATGTACTAAAACTTCTTGAAATTTGACATAATTTGATGCTCCATAAAATATCATTACAAGCGGAGCGATGAAAACAATAATCCAAATAAAAGAACGTTTCGACTTAAAAAATTCAACTTGAACCATGCGCAAATAGGAAATCACAATGTTTCTTCCTTTCTATGAAATATCTCTTTTTGAAAATTCCCAAGCACCGATGAAGGTGATAAGTAAACCGACAAATACCGATAGTCCACTATAAAAATAAGGTTCATACGAATTACCGATCGGCGCTGTCATAAAGGGATAAGCCCAAGGAAACCAAAAAGTAACGTCTGATTGAGCAACAAACAGTGAAACGACAACTCCTATTACACCAATTCCGATTGGGATAGCTGAACTATCAAAACGAGTACTAATCCATATTTGTATCGTCGTTAATGCAACGATTCCTAGTAATGGGTAAATAAAAAGCCGCCAAATCTTTTGAATAGGAATTGATTCAGAAAAACCTAGCATGAAACCACTTATCAATAATCCACAAACTAATATGAAAGAAGAAATCATTAATAGAATAAATGTTGTTAGCAACTTTCCAATATAAAAACTTTCTCGTTTAATCGGTAAAGAAACCATATACTTCCACACTTTTGTAGAATGTTCGATTCCACAAATAATTGCTGCGATAATTGTTGCGATAATTGGTAATACTAATGCTCCCCAAAATGACCCTACTTCTTGTATATAGGTCCACCAAGGTGATTCTCCGGATGGAATTAATATGTGATAACGTAATCTGAAATTAAAATATTGCATTAAGATGATTAATATAGGTGCCCCCCAAACGATATACATGATCCCACTTCGTTTTAGTTTTCTCCATTCGATAATGATGATTTTCATAAGTAATCTCATGAGCATGTTTCCTTTTCTTCTGTTAGTTCTAGAAAAATATCTTCTAAGGAACGGGGATGCAAGCAAAGTTGGGAGACATCATACCCGGCTTCGACAATTTTTTTATTAATGAATGCTGCATTTTCATGTCCTTTCGTTTCAATCATGTTTTCTACTAAGTAAGCGGCAATGTTTTCGCTATTCAATACTTCTAAAACTTTTTCAGGATAATTTGTTTCGATTTTTAATATAGGTTGGTTTCTAGCTTGTAACTCTCCAATCGTTCCTTGAAAGAGTAACTTCCCCTTTCTGATAATACCGACATGTGTAGCAATTAGTTCAATTTCACTTAAATTGTGGCTAGAAATAAGAACTGTCATGCCGAATTCCTTTGGCAATCTCTGAATCAATTCACGAATTTCATGAATACCAGAAGGGTCTAACCCATTTGTAGGTTCATCTAATATAAGTAAAGCTGGACGATGGAGGAGAGCAAGTGCAATTCCTAACCGTTGTTTCATACCTAATGAATATTTTTTTACGAGTCGATGGGCAACATCATCTAATTTCACAATCTTCAAAACACGAACAATATGCGACTTACTTAAACCTAATAGTTTCCTTGTCACTTCTAAATTTTCATATCCTGTTAAATGGCCATAATAAGATGGTGATTCAACAAGTGATCCAATCTTTTTAAGAATGTCGATTTTATTCTTTTTCATATCCTTTCCAAAAATTTTTATTTCACCTTCTGTAGGTCTCATTAATCCGAGCAACATTCGTATTGTTGTAGTTTTTCCAGCACCATTAGGGCCTAGGAAACCGTATACAGCACCTTCCTCGATTTGGAGATTTACATTTTGAACGGCTTTGTATCCTTTAAACTCTTTCGTTAAATTATTTGTCTCTAAGAGGAATCCCAATGTTACACTTCCTTTCATTCACTATCTAATATGTATAGTAGCCAATGAAGTTTAAATCTTATTTCAGATAACCTTAACTTTAGCTTAAATTTTTTTATATTGATGATGAGCATCGTTAGTAGGGAGGGAAAATGATTGAGGGTAAGGTCAGTAAATTGTAAAAACATAAATGTTTCAAAATACGTTAAAAATACAAATTGAACAACATTTAAATCTTTTGGAAATGCGATATTTTCTGTGTACCTTTTAATTGAACGTAAATTCTTCTAAATTATGTTCCTCTAACGCCTCTCTTATTTTATCTTTCCAATCACTTTGCTTGTAGCCAAATGTGCGATTTACAGCTTGTTGTATATGATAGGCATCTAATTGATGTAAAACAGATTGATTCGATTGAGAAAATGCTTCTTTAAACCTTTCTACGGAATAACCGGGGCCACCATCGCTATTCGATACTATTTGAGTCTCTTCAAGGGAGTATTCGTTTGCAACTATTGTTTGAACCTCTTTCCAAAAGCTGTCTATGGATTGTGTACTCATGATTACGGTTGGATTCCGCAAAGAAACACGATCTCCATTCTTATCCCACCCTTCATAAAGAATTGCATGGGAAACTTCAATGTGCTTTTTCTTTTTCAAATCTCGCACATATACACCATCTGCCTCAGTATATAGATATGGAACTTGTTTTTTCCCTTCTGGTAATTCCGCTGAATATTCCAAATCCTCAACTAATGCTTTATCGTAATCAGCTTGAGCTTTTCACACTCTTTTGACAATACTACCTACAGTAGTATGAGACATATCGACAGCTGTCCATTCTTTCAAAATACGAGAAGATTCACGATAATCGCTTTTACTTGCCATCTCTGCAACCTTTACTTCTAAAAGCGGACTATATCTTTGACGCTTTCTAAACCCTAAAAATTCATCTAAAGGGTATCTTGGATTGCCTTTCTTATCATACATGAGTGTTCGGCGGTAACGAACATCTCCAAATATAAATTGAATACTTTTCTCATCATTTCTTTCGACTTTCCAATTCTCTATTTGCTTTTTTCTTTTATCACTTGGTTTATTGAACTAAATACTTCTCCAATCAAATTAGAGAAAGTTTCGTACATCAATAATTGAACCTGTTCTTCAAACCAATTAAGTTTTCTGTTTCCTTTCTTTATAATGTTTTCCATGAGAAGACCTCTCTCTAATTGTGTTTGCCGTACTAAGCATACAATTATGATAGAGTGTCTTCTCTTTTTTTGCTAGTAAAAATACTGTTTTTATGCCTCGAGTAAAATATTACACATATAAACGTTGATTACATCGTCACTTCAAAATTTGTTTCCGTACCTGTTAATTTTTCAACTTTTTCTTCCAATCCATTTTCAGCATTGATAAAAATCCGGTACGTTTCATCGTCCATCATTCCTAAAAACTCATACGTCAGAACTTCTTCTTCCACATCGTTTTCAATGAGTGCTAAATGCTCTTCTTGAATATCATGTTCGGATTCACATATTCTTTCGCTTCTTTCGTCGTTAAAACTGGTTCAGGGATGTCTCTGTCATAGTGATTCATTAAATAATTTTCAGCGTTAAATCCGATTATATCGCCATTATCTAATGCGACTTGTATGACGACAGTATCTGGAAACACTCTCACATCATCTTCTGTATACATGAAAGAGTAAACTCCGACACGATCATACTCTTGGCTTTGAAAAGCTTGCATATTGGAGTAACCAAATTGTTCCAAATAATCTTCTGCTATTAACAATCCATCATTTAAACTTAATTTTTTGTCGTTAAACTCTCGATGAACTAAAATGTTGATCGGATGGCCACCTTGTTGGGTAATATCCATATATACATCTTTTCCATCCTGATAGGAAACTGAGTACGTCGGAACGTTAGCACCGTCACCACTTTTCGTAACCGTTATATCTATCTCGTCTTGAATGTCGAACAATTCTTTCGTAAAATCTCTAATTTGCTCTTCAGTTTTCCATTCGCCTGAAACATTTCGATATTCTGTTTTAGTTGATGTTTGCATAAACGTTAATCCATCTGAACTTTCTGCATATTCATTCACCTTTTCTTCAACAGTTTTTAACCCATCGATGATCGTATTATCTAAAGGCTCTTCTTCCGTTGCTAACGCTAATTCAACATCCATCCATCGTAAATTATCTTCTAACGTAGCATATTGCACTTTTCTAAGTTCGTCTTTTATATCTGCAGCTTGTTCATAGTAACTTTTCAACTGTTTTAACTCATCATCTGTCAACGGGTCATCGTCTAAATTACGAATGGCCGTTTTATAAGTGAAATCACCGATATTCGATAAAAATTCTTCTGTTTTGTTAAAAGGCAATAATGTTAACGGTAATTGACCGACATTTTGTAAAGCTTGTGAAGTTAAGCGCCAAATATCGACGAACTGTGGCGATAATCGTTCACCAGAATTCATCGCTAATGCCGTCCCAATTTTATCGTGTAATAAATCTAAATGATAAGACAACTCATGGAAAGAACGTTGATAGTTGTTTTCCGCATGAATTAAAAGTGCATTTTTATCTTCATGTTCTTTGTATCCCCAATAACCGACACCGACAAGTCCGATCGTTAATACTGTGATGATGATTGACCGTATCATTACATTCATCCTTTCTATTTACAAAATATATGTTTTCCAATTCGTTTAATTTGTGGGCGTGACCATATCCATGGAGATGTCGCTGTTTCCGGATTAAAATAATAAAGCGCATTTCCAGATGGATCCCAACCGTTGATCGCATCTAAAACAGCTCGTCTTGACGTTTCGTCAGGTGTAAGCCATATTTGTCCATCAGCAACTGCTGTAAAAGCACGTGGTTCAAAAATAACTCCTGATACGGTATTAGGGAATGTTGGACTTTTCAAACGATTTAAAATGACAGCAGCTACTGCTACTTGCCCTTCATACGGTTCACCTCTCGCTTCACCGTAAACAGCATTCGCCATCAGCCTTATATCGTTTTGGGAAAATCCTTGAGGTACGTTTACAGCAGTCGTTTGTGATGGTTGTTCTTGTTGTTGCTCGTCTGTTGTCTGCCCGCCACCTTGATCTTGTTCTTGCCTAGATGTTTGATTTTGCTGCTGCGTTGGAGTTTTATACATTTCTGCTTTTGTCGCTTTCTCATCATAATGAGTTGCTCTCTCTAACATTTCTTTCGTCTTCGCTCCAGCTAAACCGTCAACCGGTAGACCAAACTCGTATTGGAAATGACGAAGAGCCCAATATGTACGCCAACCGAACACTCCGTCAATTTCACCAGTATAAAATCCAATATGCTTTAATCTTGCTTGTAGTTCGATGACATCGTCACCGATTGCACCGTGTTGAATGACTTGATCAGTAAAAGCCTCAATTGGTTTCGTAAATTTCGGATTAAATGTTGTTATAAGCAAAAGAATTATTAGAACAAAAGTTATTTTATTCATCTTCATTTTCTTTTCCTCCAAGCAAATATTGTAGTTGTATTTTCTGATATAATGTCCTTTTTATTCATGTGAAAAGGGAAAAATTATGGAAAGGTGTTCAGTTTAAAGAATTTAAGTTGCTATTTATTTAAAGAGGAGATTTTAGGAGAATTCTCTTGAAAAAGTCAAAATATGATGGAGGACGAAAAAAATGAATGCCTAAAAAATACTTTTAGACATTCGTTCAACATCTTATTCATATGCTTGTTCCTTCGCTAAAATCGATTGAGCGATGTATATTCCGTGAAATCGACCGTTTTCGATAAAAGTTTCATTTCCATTAAATCCTGATATAATGACACCAGCGACATAAACATTTTCTAAGTTCGTTTCAAACGTTTCTTCATTGATTTCTGGTTTTCCTGTCTTTCGATCTACGTTAATTCCTACATTTGCTAAAAAATCTACATCAGGTCGATAACCAATCATCGCAAACACAAAATCGTTTTCAAGCGATTTTTCTTCACCGGCGACATGATAATACACTTTATCTTCGGTAATTTTCGTTACGTGTGCATTGAATTCCATTTGGATAATACCTTTTTGAATATATGAGTCGAATTGCGGCAAAATCCACGGTTTTATACTTTTCGAATATTCTTTTCCACGATATAATACTGTAACATTTGCTCCTGCTTTTACTAATTCAAGCGATGTATCGACTGCAGAGTTTCTACCGCCAATCACGACGACATTCGTGTTGTAAAAGGGATGAGCTTCTTTAAAATAATGGAATACTTTCGGTAAATTTTCTCCGGGAATATGTAAATAATTCGGTTGATCATAATAACCAGTCGCAACGATAATATATTTCGCTAGATAATGTTTTGTCTGACCGTTTTTCTCTGTTTTTAATTCATAAAAATCACCACATTTTTCAAAATGAACAGCCCGTTCGAACGTATTTACACGAAGTCGCCTCCGCTTTACGACTTCACGGTAATATGCGAGTGCCTCGTTTCGTACCGGTTTACTGTTCGGTGTCGTAAAAGGAATACCACCGATTTCTAAATTTTCACTCGTACTGAAAAATGTTTGATGCGTCGGAAAACGATAAATCGTATTTACGATATTTTCTTTTTCAATGATTAATGGATTGATCCCGTTTTCTTTTAACTCTAATGCACAAGCTAAACCACAAGGACCTGCGCCAATAATAACCGTATGTTCTTCGTTTCTCATCGTACGTTGTTTCCTCCTATTATTTGGACTTAAATAGAAAAATCGTTGAATTGGCTACGATTAATTAGACTTATTCAGTCTAATCATCCGAACGTGTCGCCAAATCCAACGATTGCTGAACTTCATAAATTATACCCAGCCGCGATATCTAGATGCTTCCGCCATTTTTCTAACTCCGACCATATATGCAGCTAAACGCATATCTACGTTGCGCGTTTGTGCAGTATTGTAAATCGCTTCAAACGCTTTTCGCATCACTTTATTCAGCTTTTCTTCGACCTCTTCTTCAGGCCAATAGTATCCTTGATTATTTTGTACCCATTCAAAATAGGAAACTGTCACTCCACCTGCTGAAGCTAAGACGTCAGGTACTAAAAGTTTTCCGCGCTCCGTCAAAATTTTCGTCGCTTCCATCGTCGTCGGTCCATTCGCCGCTTCGACGATGATGTCAGCTTTAATATTATGGGCATTTTCTTTCGTAATTTGGTTTTGTACAGCTGCCGGAACTAAAATGTCGCAATCTAATTCCAAAAGTTCTTTATTCGTAATCGTATTTTTAAACAATGTCGTCACTGTTCCGAAACTGTCACGACGATCGAGTAAATAATCTATATCAAGTCCTTCTGGGTCATAGAGCGCACCGTATGCGTCAGAAATTCCAACTACTTTCGCTCCTGCTTCGTGAAGAAACTTCGATAAGAAACTTCCGGCATTCCCGAAACCTTGTACGACGACACGAGCACCTTCTAAATCGATACCGCGCTTTTTCGCGGCTTCTTCAATACAAATCGTTACTCCTTTTGCAGTTGCTGATTCGCGACCGTGAGACCCGCCTAATACGATCGGCTTACCGGTGATGAATCCTGGATTATTAAATTCGTCGATACGGCTATATTCATCCATCATCCAAGCCATAATTTGTGAATTTGTAAAAACATCTGGTGCTGGAATATCTTTCGTCGGTCCAACGAACTGGCTAATCGCGCGGACGTAACCTCTACTTAAACTTTCTAATTCCCTAAATGACATCTCCCGGGGATCGCAAACGATGCCACCTTTTCCACCACCGTAAGGTAAATCGACGATCCCTGCTTTAATACTCATCCAAATTGCTAATGCATTGACCTCATCTTCTGTTACATCAGGATGGAAGCGAACTCCACCTTTCGTCGGTCCAACCGCATCGTTATGTTGTGCACGGTATCCTGTAAAAACTTTTACAGAGCCATCATCCATTCTTACGGGAATTCTCACTTTTAACATTCGTAAAGAATCTTTTAACAATTCGTACACTTCTTCAGGATAACCGAGCTTATCCAACGCTTCTTTGATCACAGCTCTCGTCGATGCCAAAATGTTATTCTTTTCATTTCCGTCTTTACTGGATTCTGCTGCTTTTGCGGCTACCATAAGTTTACCTCCTAAGATCACGTCTCAATATAATTACAAGCACGTTTAAGTTGATTTATAGTATACACTTTTAAACTAATTATGCAATGCAATCTAACTAAAATGAAAGAATTATCGTCCTAAAGACATTTAATTTAACGTTGTTTAACTGTTAATTGAACAAGTTTTTCAACCATTTCTTCATAACTCATGTTCACGGCTTTCGCTGAATCTGGAAACAGACTCGTCGGTGTCATTCCAGGCAACGTATTCACTTCTAAAATATACGGCTTACCATCGTCCGTTAACAAAAAATCTGCTCGTGAATAAGTTTCACAACCTAGTGCTTGATGTGCACGCACGGCATAATTTTGAATCTGTTCGGTTAACTCATCACTAATTCGTGCTGGGATAATATGTTCACTACCACCTTCTGAATATTTCGATTCATAATCATACAGTTCGTTTTTAGGAATAATTTCAATGATCGGTAAAGCAGTTTCTTCATTCATCTTCCCTAATACAGGAACGGTTAATTCTTTGCCTTTGATGAATTGCTCCACTAAAATATATTCATCACTTTCTGTTGCACGTTCGATTGCTTCATTTATTTCGTCGTGTTTTTTAACGATCGTAAGTCCGACCGTTGAACCTTCCCGATTCGGTTTGATGACGAACGGAACAGAAAAATTGTTCACGATATCTTCAACGATTTCTGTTACATCCGTCGTATCCATTATACGATAAAGTTTTCCTTTCGCAGTCGGAATGTTGACAGATTCAAATAACTGCTTCGCTTTATATTTATCCATCGCTAATGCAGAGGCTAACACTCCAGAACCGACATAAGGAATATTTAACATGTCTAACAATCCTTGAATCGATCCATCTTCGCCAAATTTACCGTGTAAAGCGATAAACACTAAGTCGACCTTTAATTCGATAATTTCATGTAATCTTTCAGGATGAAAATCGATCGCCACGACGTCATGACCGTTCTTTTTTAAAGCGTCGATAATCCCTTTACTCGAAGAAATCGACACTTCCCTTTCTTTTGAAACTCCACCATAAAGGACAGCAATTTTCAACATGTCCACCCCTTAAACTTTTTTCCTTCATTCATCATATCACTTTTTTACTCATCGTACTATGTAAGTAACGAATTATTTATTTCAACTGAAAATGAACTCATTAGTTGCTCTAACTTACGGTTATTTAAGGTAAAAGTGCATATCCGTACAAAAGATCGTATAAAATTTATCTATACTTCCAATAAATCGATTTGTTCATAGTTTCCTAAAACTAGGTAAGAACACAACTCTTTCAATTCATCATATTAATTGGCAGTCATTTTTGTGACATACGACTTCCATGAAAATGCTACTTATATACTAATTTTCTATTTTTCACAAAAAGAATACCAATCATTCGCCTATGGTGAGAAACAACGTTACGATGAAAACGATGATTAATATAAAAACGATTAAAAAACGGATGTACGGTCGTTTGAAATGAAAGTATAACCTCGTTTTCGGTTTCGTATGAACCTCTTTTTCGAGGTGGAAGATTTAATACATCGACTTCGATAAACTCTTCTTCTACTTTCATTTCCGTATTTTCTTTTTCTTGCAAAGGTCGGTTATTTATCTCTTCGAAGAGCTGCTGCAATTTTTCTGCCTGATTTTTTTCTACTTCATTGCTCACCGTAAACACCTCATCTTTTTAATCTAATGGCCAATCCGGATAGAAAATCGACGATAAAATGAAAAGCGATCGTAACGAGTAAATTTCCTGTTATTTCAAATAAATACCCGATGAAAAAACTGACGAACATCGTTAATATTAATAAAAGTGGTTTTTTTAAATAGCGGAAGTGGAGAACGACGAATAAACTGCTCGCAAATATATAGCCGAAAGTCGTTTGCAATACCCCTCGAAATAAAAATTCTTCTGATATAGCTACGACGATCGAGATGATAAATATATTGACGACAGACTGATTTTTAAACACTTTTTCATTCATACCACCATCGTCAAAATAACGTTCAGGTATGAAAAGAAACAAAATAAGTTCAACAATAACGATCGCTGTACCCGTCAATATGCCGTATAAAAAAATTTGTTTCATATCAAAAATGAAGTATTGAAACCAATCTCTGATATGGGAAAAAAAGAAAAAACTACACAAAATACTGATCAAGAAAAGGATAAATTGAGATAGCAATAATTGTCGTCGAAGTTCATCGTCTGACATTTTTTTAATGATTTCTGCTTGTCTCATTTATTTCACCTATCTGTAAAATGGATGTTAATTTTTCTTGCCAAGTTTGAGTTGACATTCGTTTTTGTTTGGTGATGTCATTTTTTAACCAAGTATCAATAGAAAATCCACAATTGCTACAACATTGTCTGTTCTTTTTTTGAATCGGTTGTTGAAATCTTTCGTACAAACTGACGCGCAAGCACCTTGTTGAATGGATCCAATCGATCATTTCATCGATGTTTTCCTTTTTCACTTTCAATCGTTCTTTACGAAAATGGATCATCTTCTCATATGCACAGCGCCAAGTAGCCCGCGAATAATTAATTTTGTTCGCCGAGACGATTTGAAACTGTTCTAAATGATAATGAATTAAGCGCCATTTCGTCTCTTCGATTTGAAAATACGTCTCAATTTCGTCTTTTTGTACCGGAAGTAATTTCTGTTCTTTATACAGTCTAATCAACTGTTTAAATACAAATGATAGTTCTTCTTCGTTCGGTACTTCATTTTCGATAATAATATAAGGAAGTTGCTCATCTCCGTCTTTATATAATAAGATACTTACACTTTCTTTTCCGTCTCTACCTGCTCGACCAATTTCTTGTATGTACGATTCTATTTGGGTTGGTAAATGATAATGGATGACAAAGCGTATATTTCGCTTATTAATGCCCATTCCGAAAGCACTCGTGGAACAAATAATGTCAATTTGGTCATTTAAAAATTGTTGTTGAATTTTTAAGCGATCGTTCGTATCCATTCCGCCGTGATAATAAGCAACTGCGCGATTTTGTAGGTTTCTTCTGATGAAAGTAGCAAATTGTTCTGCAAGTTTACGGCTACTAAAATAGATAATCGTCGGCCGATTCACGATAGTTAACAATTCAATCAATCGACGTCTTTTTGCTTCTTCATCAGTTAATTTATCAACTATTAACGATATATTATCGCGATCCATCCGATAAATATGTTTTTTCATGTTCGGGCGATTTAAATGGAGCATAATATCGCGTTGTATTTGCGGTGTCGCTGTTCCTGTAAGTGCTAAAATCGGTGGATCTCCTAACTGTTCAATCACTTGTTTTAACCGTAAATAATCCGGTCGAAAATCGTATCCCCATTGGGAAATACAGTGAGCTTCATCGATGACGAACAAACTAATTTTGCACCGTTTTAACTGTCGGATTAAATCCCGTTGTTGCAAAATTTCAGGAGAAACGAAAAGTAATTTGTAGTTCGTTAAATTACTAAACACTGCTACTCTCTCTTCTTTCGACTGCAAACTATTTAGAGCAGTTACACGCTTTAAATGGAAAGCTTTAATTTCTCGCACTTGATCGATCATTAACGATATTAATGGGGAAACGACGACAGTCATTCCATCGAACATCACGGCTGGCAACTGATAACATAATGATTTCCCGGTACCTGTTTTCAATATTCCTAAGACGTCGTTGCCTCGTAGAACATCACGGATTATTTCTTCTTGTCCTTCTTGGAAAGAAACGTATCCAAAATATTTTCGTAAATATGTATGTAAATCCATCTTCTACATTACGACCCACTTTCTTTCATCAATTGATCGATTTTGGCAAGAACTAATCTTCTTTGAAAATAACTAATTTCATCTGCTACTGCTTTTTTAATATCTTTTAGTTTATAAGTTTGTAAGTTTGTCACAGCTCGTACAATCTCTTTTTCTACTTCTTCTGGTACAAATTGTGAAATAGGAAAGTTGCGTTCTTTTAAGGCGATTTCAACGACGTAATCGTATATCGTATTTAACCGTAATCGTCTTTTTGTTGCGATTTCATGTAACGAATATCCTATCTCTAGTAAACGTTTCGTTAATTTCGTAGATTTGGTAAACGAGCTTTGTTGTAATAATTCTTTACATACAGTATGTAAAAGTGGGTAATCTTTTTTATCCGTTTCAATCGTTTGCAACATATAATGAAGTGTATTAACATGCAATAAATAAGCAGATTCTACACTCATTTTTTATACCGATGGGCGATTTGTTCAACTGTTAAACCGATTCGTTGATACCCTGTTAACTGATCGACGAAAATTTCCGCAGTCTGTATCGTCTAACGGAGACAAAATGTTGATAAATTCGTCATGCAACGTCTTAAGAACGTGATCACTTCTTTGTTTCCACTTTTGATAAAAAATTTTTACCATCTTCAACGTCTCTATTTTCTATGATCGGCAAAAATTTCATATGATTCATCTTACTGTTCGTAAACACTTGGACTAATAACAAAATTCTTTGAAAGAATAGTTGATCGATATTTCGATACTTGTCACCTTGCAAATAGTTAGGTCGAATTCTATGTTGTTCGATGAAATTTTCTCCTAATTTCGTAATATGAAAATAATTTTCTCCGTTCTGTTTTTCGAGTAAACGTCGTTCTAATAAATGTTGGATAATTTGAAAAAAACGGTCTTTCGCTAACTGCTTATAAAGTCCAAAATATTGATTCAATTGATATATTTGTCCATATTTTAAATAGTTTGAATCGATGGTTTTCCTTGCAATAAATAATAAGTTGCTGATATGGAGCGTTCCTTTTGCATTTTTTGATGACAATGTAATACGGCAGCTTCGAAATACAACTTATTACTCCTTTTGAAACATATTATCTATTATTTTACTATATTGAACGTATTTAAGGAAAGGTAATAATTCTTATAAATTCAATAAAAAATAGGAGGAAAAATATCAATTTCCCTCCAAACTTTTCCATTTTACGATTTAGATTGTAATGAAAATCTTCCATTTGCATATTTTTTTAGTAAATATTTGATGAGAGGATACAATAGAAGGATAAACACACCATTACCAATTGCATGATACGTATCGAATGGTAATCCTAACAAGTAGTATGGCCAAAATTTTCCGGTTACTTGGTACGTCATTAACGAAATAATAAAACCATACAAATAGCCACTAAACACACCGAATAAAATTAGATAGGAAATATGTATATCTTTTACATATTTACCGATCATTCCAGCGATAAAGCCGATCAGTGCCCAAGAAATAATTTGCCATACTGTCCATATGCCCATTCCGAGGATCATGTTCGATAAAAACGTAACTAACAAACTTAAAATAATCGCTGCCCCTGAACCTAGTAAAACGCCGCAAATAATAATGATTGCGGTAACTGGTTGTACGTTCGGAATAAATGTGAAAGCATAGCGGCCTATGATTGCTAATGCAGCAAATACCGCAATTAACGTCAATTTATACGTATTCAACCGTCATTACTCCCAAGATTGTAAATCAAATACGACGTGATCACCTGGTGATAATTCATATTGTGCTGCTCCAACTTCTCCCAATTCATCATTCACAAAAAACATCCACGCTTTTTGTTCGCCTTCTTCAGGTTCGATTCCTTCGATAGAATAAATAAAACCGTCATCTTCACCAATATCGAAGTTTTCTTTCATCACATCCATTAATATCGCATTTTCTTCAATCGCAATTTCTTTTTCCGTAATCACTTCTGCCCCTTCATCAATAGAAATCGTCACGACGATCGATTGCTCTTGATCTTCGTTCGTTACTTCAGACGTCTCTCCTTCTGGCGGTGTCGAAGTTGCATCATTTGAACAACCTACTACAACGAATAACGCAGTAAGTGCCGTAAAAATAGTAAAAAATAATTTTTTCATTCGAACTCTCTCCTTTGAATATTTTTGATATGTATAAACTAAAAAAGCAAACACCATAAAGGGTTTGCTTTATACCATATCAACATAATATGTGCGCTCACCCCTCGAAGCGACATGAAACTTACAAGAAATTGGCAGGTCTACTGACTCGTAATTCATCCTACTCAAGGCACCTTCCCGTATAAAAATATACAGTGGTCAATCGCCTTTTTCGTCCTTACTCACAGTTGCGAGGACAGTTCTAGATTTTCACTAGATTCCCTTTTAAAGTAACGTCTAGCTTGATAAACAAAAGCATTTACTTACTAGACGATACCAACCAATTTCTTCTATTCAATTGTAAATTTAATTTTCTTTTTTGTTTTGTGGAATTTTAAAACTAAATGTCGTTCCAACATTCACTTTACTTTTCACCGAAATCGTTCCATCATGTGCAGAAACGATATGTTTCGCAATCGCTAAACCTAAACCTGTACCTTTTTTCTTATCCGTTCTCGTTCGTGATTTATCTGCTTTATAAAAACGTTCAAAAATAAACGATAAATCTTCTTCTGGAATACCAGAACCATTATCTTCTACTTCTGCATAGAAGTATTTACTTGTAGACCGAACGAGAATGTGAACATATCCTCCCGGTTGTGTATGACCAATCGCATTGTCGATTAAGTTCGTAAACACTTGTTCTATTGCATCCTCATCAATAGTAATCATATTATGTTCGATTTCTTTTGTCAAACGCAAGTCAATTTCGTTTTCTACTGCGATCCCTTCAAATTTTTTCTTAATTCTATCACTGAAAATGTTGACATCTACGTCATCTAAGTTAAGTTCAATATGTCCAGCTTCCATACGGCTAATGTCTAATAATTCATTGACGAGCCTACCCATCCGTAAAGACTCTTCATGAATAATTTTTGCCAGTTCATTTTTCTCCTCTGGTGTTTCCGCAATATCATCGACGATCGCTTCACTATAACCTTGCAACATCGATATCGGCGTCCGCAATTCGTGAGAAATATTCGAAATAAAATCTTTTCTTAATTTATCTAGTTGACGCTCTTCTGTCATATCACGAATTACGGCGACTGCACCACGGATATATGAATTATCGTATAACGGTGTCATAATCATGACCCAATCTCGGCCTCGTAAATTAATTTCTTGAATCACTTCTTTTTCTTCTTGGATGATTTTTTCTAAGCCTTCTTTTAACACATCTGGAAGAACTTCTTCATCTGGTCGGATATTGCTTTCAAATAAACAGTCTTGTATGAACTGTTCTGCTGGCGGGTTAATGACGACAATTTCACCTTCACGAGTCAACGTGATCACACCGTCAGCCATCGAATTGACGATGCTCGACAGTTGTTCTTTTTCTTGTCTTAATGCATTAATATGAAAATTAAGTTGGCGTCCCATACGATTAAAAGCGATCGCAAGTTCTCCGATTTCATCATGTGTGAGTACCGGCAATTTCGTATTGAATTCACCTTTGGCAAGACCGATTGCTGCTTTACGCATTTGTATTAATGGGGCAGTAATACGAGTTGATAAGAAAAAAGCAAAAATTGTCGTCAGCACGATCGCAATTGCAGCAGCTACGAAAATAATTTTTGTCGTCTCTGCTTTCGTCTGATCGATGACGTCTAATGTTTGGTAGACAAAAATAGCCCCTTCTTTCGTTTCCAGTGGTGTGCCGATTACCATCACTTCAGTCGCTTCCGCACCGAGCGACAGACGAACATTCAATTCTTCCCCTTCTTCGATTACGTTCATCAATTCGGGTTGGTGTGTAGGTGAAATTTCCGTTAAATTCGTAAAATGTTCATTCGTCGTATCAGAAGTCCATAGTTCCCCATCTTCAAAATAGATGATCACTAAGTTCGTCGGATCTTTCACACGTTCAGTCATTTCATAAATAAGCGGTTTTTCATCGAGTTCTTCCACGACCGACGTTATTTTCGTCGCGGTCTGCATCATCGCTCTTTCCGCTTCTTGAACGTGAAATCCTTCAAAAAATTCTAATAATAAAATTGTTAAAATAAATAAGACGAAAGAAACTAGCAATAAGATCGTTATTGCTAGTTTACCTACGACACTACGCCAAAACATTATTCCCCTACCTCTAACTTATAACCGATTCCCCAAACGGTTACGATCATTTTTGCAGCATCTTTCGAAACGCTCGATAATTTTTCACGTAAACGTTTAACGTGAGTATCGACCGTTCTTAAATCACCGAAAAATTCATATTGCCATACTTCTTTCAATAATTCTTCCCGCTTATACACTTTATCAGGTGTTTTCGCTAAAAATACGAGCAACTCGTATTCTTTCGGTGTAAGCTGAATTTCTTGTCCTCCTGATGTCACACGATACGCATCAAGGTCGATCGTTAAATGTGGAAATACGATTAAATTGTTCGCTTGGACAGAACTATCCAGTTGTAGAAGAGTTCGTACGGCGGAGTACTGCTTTTACTCGAAGTACTACTTCTCTCGGGCTGAACGGTTTTACGATATAATCGTCTGCTCCAACTTCGAAGCCTTGAACTCTGTTCGACTCCTCACCTTTTGCTGTCAACATGATGACAGGTGTCATTTTCTCTTTTCTTAATTCTTCACAAACTTCGATTCCATCCATTTCAGGCATCATGATGTCTAAAAGGATTGCATCATAGTCATCTTCTAATGCCATTTCAAGAGCTTGTTTTCCATTTTCAGCTTCTTCAACGATAAAATCATCACGTTCTAAATACATTCTAATTAGTCGTCTAATTCTTTCTTCGTCATCGACGACTAATATTTTTTTATTGTTTTCATCCATTTAAAAACAACCTCCTCTGCATCTTCTATTTTAATGCACGTAAGAAGATGCATACAATTATTAATGTAAGTGAGTATTTATGCATATGAATGAAGCCCAGCTAACACTAAGTTAACAACGATAATATTAAACATAATGATTGCAAATCCGATTACAGCAAGCCATGCAGATTTTTCTCCGTGCCATCCTCTCGATAGTCTTAAGTGAAGGAAGGCAGCATAGAAAAACCATGTAATTAATGCCCAAACTTCTTTCGGGTCCCAACCCCAAAAACGGTCCCAAGCAATTTGCGCATAAATTGCTGCAAAGATTAATCCACCTAATGTAAATAGTGGGAATCCTATCGCAACGGAACGATACGTAATTTCATCGACTAAATTTTTATTCACATGTTTCGTCAACGGTTGAATCCATGCGCCGACTCTTTTCCGAATGATGAGTACGAGTATGAGATAAATTGCTCCACCGACTAAACATGACCAAATTAACGTATTGAACTTCCTCGGAGCATCTTTCCCTTGCATCCAATTCGGTGTATCGATGATCGGCGACATTTTATCCTCAGTGATTAATGTTCCACCTTCTGGACCAGCAATAGGAGGTAAATGATAATCCATTTCTACCGTACGTCCATTTTGGTCAATTTCAAATGTTGCTTCGTAATCCATGATGTTAAATGTAGTAGTCGTTATGACGAAACCTAAAGCAATAAATAAGAAAAATAAAATAACTTCTAACCATATATTTCCCTTATTCCAACCGTTTTGATTAACATCTTTCACCAAATAGATCAGTCCTGTAACAAAACTTACAGCTAATATTCCTTGAGCAAGTGTTACCGTACCGACGTGAATCCAAAGCCAATGACTTTGTAATGACGGAACTAAAGGCGCAATTTCGGATGGGAACATACTCGCATAAGCAATGATCAGCATCGCAATCGGTAATGCGAACAACCCTAAAATCGTAAGCCGATAAATGAAGTAAATGATGATAAATGCTAGTACTAAACTCATCCCTAAAAAGGTGACGAATTCAAACATGTTACTTACTGGAGCATGTCCACTAGCGATCCACCTCGTCACGAAATAAACGAGTTGAGCTAAAAATCCGATGATCGTCATGGTGATCGCAATCGTTTCCGCATACCCTTTTTTCCCGCGTGATTTCTTATCGCAAATCGTTGCTCCGAAAAACAAAGTAGCGACTAAATATATAATAAAAGCAGCATATAAAGCTGTACTGCTCACATTGACTAAATCACTCATAAAAATTCATTACCTCCTACGCTTCTTTTTGCAGTTCCCTTTTCAACTTCTGCCTGATCGACAACCATTTTGATGTTCGTGCCGGCAATCGCTTTTTCAATATCTTTTTTCAGACCGAACCAGTTTTTATTCGTATGTGCTGCAACTAATAAACTAGATCTTTCGGGTTGATCCAAATTCTTCGATGTTGCCAATACATTCCTTGGATCACACCGATCATAAAGATCGCCGCCCCTATGCCGAATAACGGTAACGTATAGTCTCTACGAACGGTTAAACCACTTGCATAATGCATTTCAAAATCGACGATACCTAATTTGTATTCATTTTCACCAGTAGCATCGATGTTCTGTCCAATTCCAACGAAACTGACTTCTCTTTTATCAGAATCAGGAGGTATGACAGTAAAAACGAAAGCTGGATTTCTTGGAAACTTCGAAACTGACCGAGGTTCTCCGTCGACTAACTCATAATCTGGATAATATTGTGTCACTTCAACTTCTATGCCATTTTCTAACGTATACGTACGGTTCAGGGTCGAGTAAATCGATCGTAACTTCTCCTAGCGACTGTTCTTCCTCATCGTCTGTTCGAAATACTTTAAATGTCATACTCGAAAACTCATTTTCTTGGAATCCAGATTGATATAACGTATAACCATCGAACTTAAGAGGTTCATTCATGCGAATTTCACTTTCGATGATTTTTTCAAGTTCTGGTTCTTGTCCCGGCACTTCAGTTTCTTTCGCTTTATAAATAATGACATCGGTTTGATAATTACTATGGACCATTTCACCCATCTTTTCTAGGGCTTCTTGATAACCGTTCATTTTCTGGATCGTAATATTCTAATAGAAAACGTTTGTTTTCTATGTAATATTCGCTATTCGTACCAGGAATTACTTTTTGTTCGCCTTCACGTACCCATACATATTCGTCTAAGTATAAAAATGGCGTCATTCTTAGTAATGCAGCAATTAAAATAATAATTAATCCGATATGGTTTACATATGGCCCCCATCGTGAAAAACGATTTTTTTCCGCTAAAATATAACCATTTTCATCAACAATATTATATCGTTGTTTTTTTAGGCGATTCTACAAATTTCTTCTTATCCTCTTCCGTCACATGTTCGGTTTCACTAAATAAACGTTGACGACTTAAAAACGTATAATGTCGTTTCGGTTTTTGCATTTTTAAAGCGCGATATAGTGGTACGAAACGGTCGATACTACAAATGACTAATGAAATACCGATAAGTGCGATTAAAATCATGTACCACCATGAACTATATAACTCGTGAAAGCCGAGTTGATAATAAATTTTACCTGGCAATCCGTACCATTCTTCATAAAAAACAGCCGGATCACGATTTTCTGCTTCTGGCGGAATGTACATCGCTTGTGGGAAAATCGTTCCAATTCCAGATGCAATTAAAGCGATGACGATTAAAATGACTCCAACTTTCACAGAAGAAAAGAAATTCCACAGCTTATCGACGATCGTTCGGTTGTACGTTTGTGATCGTCTAGCTGTTCCATCATAGCGCATATTTAATAACTTCGTTTTATCATTACCATCGATATGTTGATTTTCTTCTATCGGTTTCCCACATGATTCACAGAGGACAGTTCCTTCTGGATTTACGTGTCCACATTCACATTTTAGCTTGTCCATACATATCCCTCACAATCGACTCACGGTTGAATCTCTTGAAAATGATCTTCTAACGTTTCTAAAGTTAATGCTCCCGCTACTTTATCGACTATTTTCCCTTCCGGATCGATAAAAAAAGTGCTCGGGATCGGACCGACATTGTATAGATCCATTACTTCACTTTTCGTATCATGCAGGACCGGAAACGTTAAATCGTATTTATCGATAAATTGTTGAATGACTAACTCATTCGCATCGAGACTTACAGCAACGATTTCGATATCATCTTTATATTCAGGGTAAAGTGATTCCATATAAGGCATTTCCTTCTCACAAGGTTCACAATAAGTAGCCCAAAAATTCAACATGACTCCTTTGCCTTCTAAATCACTTAAACGAACCGTTTCTAATTCGTTACTCTCGTTAATTTGCGCTAATTCGAAATCAGGAGCTTCATCCCCAACTTGATAAATTTCTTTATCTTTCGTTAAATTCGTGACAAGTGCAAAGACGACTGCACTTAACAAAACGACTAATATAATTGAACGGAAAATGAACCGTTTTTTCATCTTTTGTTGTTTATTTTTCCGTGCTTTCTCTAAGGCCATAAAATTCACTCCTAACCTTCATTATAACATTAATTTTTTTCGTTATTTTTGTCTAATGTTTAACATTTTTTGTCGCTAACATTTTTAATTCGTTGATTTCTCGTGAAGTTAGTCGTCGAGCCTGGCCAGGTAGCAATTTATGTAACGTAACGATCCCGTATTTTTTACGTTTTAATGTCAAAACTGGGTAACCTAAAGCTTCCATCATTCTTCGAATATGTCGGTTTTTCCCTTCTACTAACGATAGTTCTAGCGTCATCGTCTGTTTCTTTCGAGCGATTGAAATAACTTGATACGATTTAACTTTCAACAAATCTTCCCGATCACGAATCCCTTCTTTTAACTTCATTAACTCTACATTACTAGGTATTCCCTTAATGTTGACGATATACACTTTTTCGATTTCGTGTTTAGGATGCATTAACAAATGAGCAAATTCCCCGTCATTGGTCAACAATAAAACTCCCAGAAGAATCATAATCTAACCGACCGATCGGGAAAATGCGTTCTTTGACATCTGGTAATAAATCGATGACGGTTTTTCGACCTCTATCATCTTTTACAGAGGAAATAACTTTACGCGGTTTATGTAAAACGTAATAAACGTGCCTCTCTTGTTCGATCGGAATACCGTCGACAGTAATTTCATCATTCGGCGACACTTTCGTACCTAAAGTTGTAACTAACTGATCGTTTACTTTCACACGACCTTCGACAATTAATCGCTCCGCTTTTCGTCTTGAAGTTAATCCACTTTGGGCGATAACTTTTTGTAGCCTTTCTTTTTGCATAAAATCACCATCTCGACACTTCTAAACGAGAAGTAATATCATTTATACTAAAATATCATATCATAAACTTTCATGAACTCTGAGTATAATGCATTTTAAAAACATCTTTGTTACTTTTTTGTCACTTTATTAAACATTGTTGACGATGAAGCTACGTTATAAACGAATGAACTAGTTCAAAAAAAATCGTTGAATAGAATTTTTTCTTTCCTATTCAACGATGAGTATTTTTAGCCAAAAATCAATTTCACGATGATAATCGCAGCGGTAATACCTACTAGATCGGATAGTAACCCGACTTTTAACGCATAACGCATTCGTTTAATACCGACTGCTCCAAAGTAAATCGTTAATATATATAACGTCGTATCTGTACTTCCTTGCATCGTCGCAGCTAACCGTCCGATAAATGAATCCGGCCCATAAGTTTGTGTAAGTTCCGTCGTCATTCCTAAAGCAGCCGTACCCGAGAGTGGTCTAATGAGAGCAAGCGGCACGATTTCCGGTGGGATACCGAATATAAGAAGAACTGGTGTAATTAACTCGATAAAAGCTTCTAATGCACCTGAACTACGTAAAATGGAAATCGAAACGATCATACCTAATAAAAAAGGTAGTAAAGAAAAAGCCATTTGGATACCTTCTTTACCGCCTTCAACGAATAACTCGTACGTCGGTAAACGTTTATATGTAGCTGTGAGTAAAATAAGTAGGATAAAACAAGGGATGATCCAAGAGCTAAACGCTGTAAAAAACTCCATTTTTATCACTCTTTTTTATTTTTAGATAGATGGTAAAAGAGACGATCTAATAGAATCGCACTTACTGTCGCAATAAGAGAAACGATCATCGTAGGTCCGACAATTTCTGTTGGCGATATAGAATTGTACTGCATTCGAATGGCAATCACGGTTGTAGGAATTAACGTTAATCCTGAGGTATTCAACGCTAGAAACGTAATCATCGATCGGGAAGCAATATCTGACTTGCTTAATTTCTTCATTTCTTCCATCGCTTTTAACCCCATCGGTGTAGCAGCACTTCCTAGTCCAAACATGTTTGCCGTAATATTTGACAAAATATAACCTATAGCAGGATGGTCTTTCGGTAGTTCTGGAAACAACCGTTCTACGATCGGTTTGAATAAATTCGCAAGCGCTTTTAAAATCCCCGCTTCTTCTGCAACCTTCATCATTCCGAGCCAAAAAACTAAAATACTGATTAAACTAATCGATAACGTGACAGCTTCGTTAGCACTTTGAAAAAGTGCTTGATTCACTTCATCCATCGTACCATTCATCATTGCATAGACGATGCCGATGATCGCCATAAAAGCCCATATTAGATTAACCATGTTGATCCAACCATAATATCCGTTTTATCGTTTCGATGATACGATTAGATAAAGACGTTTCTCGTTCTTCTTTCGCATAAACTGGAACTTCCAATATCGGCTCGGATTGGAGACTGTAAACGATCTTTCCGATAACATCTTCTGTCGACTCCCGATGTAAATATACATGTTTCGTCAAGTTTGACTTTTCTTCCTCTAAAAGAGGGTATACGACATCATTTTCGATATAAGCGGTAATTTTTACTTCATCTGCTGTAAACGTTCTTGCGCCTTTCTTCTCTAACAATACTAAATCATAATGTTCATATCCCCAATCAAATAAGTTGCGATGGTCATTCCAATCATCAGGAGCATTTAGCGTTACACTTATAAGAGCTAAATTATCTTTTTCAGCTGTCGTCACTAACGTTCTTCCAGCACTTCTCGTATATCCGGTTTTCCCACCAGTGCAATAATCGTAATATCGAGTCAACAATTTGTTTTTATTATTCCAACGATAAGAACGGTTTTCCGATTGATAATGTTCAGTACCAGAGATTTTTCTAAACAATTCGTTCTCCATCGCATACCGCATTAATATTGCGATATCATAAGCTGTAGAATAATGCCCGTCTTCATCTAAACCGTGTGGATTTTTAAAATTTGTATTCGTCATTCCTAAATATTTGGCTTTTTCGTTCATTAAAAAAACAAATTCCTTCGACACTTCCTCCGATATGTTCGGCGATCGCTACCGCAGCATCATTACCTGAACGAAGCATTAATCCGTAAAGCAAATCTTCCAAACTCATTTTTTCGTTCCGTTCTAAATAAATGGAGGAACCTTCTGTATGTATCGCACGTTCACTTACGGTTACTTTATCTTTTAAATTGCCATGTTCGATCGCAATTAAAGCAGTCATCACCTTCGTAATACTTGCAATCGGTCTTCGTTCATGAGCATCTTTTTCAAAGATGACTCGACCAGATTGTTGTTCCATTAAAATGGCATTATGGGCAGAAATCGATATTGCTTCGACTGATTGTCCAACTGAAGGGAACATAAAAAATAGTAAACTTACGATCATGATCATTCGCATAAAAAAACGACGCATAAAATTCCTCCTACCCGATGGTATAGTTCATTTTATGCGTCAATTTATTACATATGAATATAAATTGTTAACTTTATCTATATCCACATTTCATAGTTTATGTAGATTTATTTTCTTCTTCCTCGAATCTCTTAAATAACAATTCAGCTTCTTTAGCAACCGTCTCTTGATCGATATCATCTGGCAATGATGGTAAATCATCTAAAGAAGATAGACCGAAATAGGTGAGAAATTCTTTCGTCGTACCGTATAAAATCGGACGACCGACGCTATCTTTCCTACCGACAACTTCTATTAAAGATCTAGCAAGTAAATTTTGCACAGCATAATCGCTATTTACCCCGCGAATTTCTTCGATCTCTACCCGTGTAATCGGTTGTTTATATGCAATGATCGCCAACGTTTCTAACGTAGCTTGCGACATTCTTGTCGAACGTGGCTGTTGCAACCATTTTTTATAGTATTCATTATGTTCAGGTTTCGTCGTTAAATGATATACTTCATTTTGTTGCATAATCGTAATTCCACGATTCACATGTTCGTAATCAAATTTTAATTCTTCAATGAGATGTTTGATCGTTTTTTCTGGTATTTCTAAAATTTTAGCAATTTGTTTAATTGTAATTCCTTCATCTCCGCTAGCAAAGATTAATCCTTCGATGATCCCTTTATATTCCATCGTCATGGATTACTACCCTCCAGTTTACAAATATATATCGTTTCGAAATGGGCTTTCTGAACGCAATCAATTTCATTTTGTTTCAACAACTGTAGTATCGCTAAAAACGTTGTAACGATGTGGCTACGGTTTGGGAAGGGAAATAATTCATGAAACGGAATATGTTTTTTCTCTTCATTCACTTTTTGTACGATCTCTTCCATTCTTTCTTCAATCGATATTTCCATTTTATGAATCGTCGTTTCTAGTGGTTCTCTCCATTTTTTCCGTTGTAACACTTTTCCCAATGCTTGTAACATATCGTAAATCGTCACGCCATCTTTGATAACAGGTGTTTTTGTCACCCATTCTTCAAGTTGCATCGGGGGGCGTGTATAAATTTGGTTTTCTTCCAATTCTTTTTCTTTCAATTGTTCGGCAACTTCTTTATACTTTCGATATTCAATGAGACGTTGAACGAGTTCTTCGCGTGGATCTTCTTCATACTCATCTTCTTCGACAACTTCTTTTTTCGGAAGTAACATCGCACTTTTTATTTCAAGTAATGTTGCTGCCATGACTAAATATTCACTAGCGATATTCAATTCAATTCGCTGCATCGTATGAATATATTCCATATATTGTTCAGTAATTTCAGCGACAGGAATATCATAAATATCGATTTCAAGTTTGTTTACTAAATGCAGCAATAAATCTAGAGGGCCTTCGAAAGCATCTAATTTCACTTTATACGTCTCATTCATTTCGTATTTCCTCTTTCCTTCACTCTTCATATTACAATTATAAACACAATTAGCATATATGCCTATACATTACGTATGTCATCCTCATACGTTATTACTGTAAGATATTTAAAACCCCTATATTTAAAAAGGAGGAATATTTATGGGTAGTTCATATGGACGTGGCGGATACGGATATGGTTATGGCTTCGCGATAATCTTAGTGTTGTTTATTCTTTTAGTAATCATCGGAGCAGCTTGGGTATTTTAATGAATGAGTGAGGGGTCACCCTCACTGTTAATTAGTCTTGTAAGTATATCTCTATCGAAAAACCGTTCACCTCTTCATGAAACATATACATTCTCCGTTATTGTCGGTCGATGAAAAATGAACGTATCTCTAAATATTGATATCGTAAAATAAATATAGTTCATCATTCGTCACGAAAAAATTTGATACTTTCATATCCGCCAATAAAAAACCAGCCGCAACAGGCTGGTTTATTGTTTTAAATCTTTCTCACTACTTTCTTCATCTTTTTTTGCTTCCGTCAAACATTTATGAAAAAACCGCTGTGTTAATTCATTACCGCATACATCGTATTTCTCGCCATACATTTCTTGAATTTGTTGAATCATTTTTTTGCCAATTCCCATATTGCGATGAGATGGATTCACTGAAATATGTTGAATGACTACATTAATATCATCCGCAATTTTTAAACCGATTGCCCCGACGATATCGTCGTCTTCTTTCCACAAATATAAGTGCCAATCAGGGTTCGCCTCATATTCTTTCATCGTTTGTTGTAACAATTTGACATCTCTTTCAACTGGCATAAAGGAAAGTAACCCCATCGCAATTTTCTCATGGTTTTTCTTATAACGAATTAACATAAAAACCCCTCTTTAATGGCTGTAAATTCACTTACTCTTATTATTATATATCTATTTATTTGAAAATGTGAAGATCAATTACGTAATTCATGAAAAATAATTTGAACGATCGTATAGCCGTCTGATTGTTTCTCGCCAATTTTAAAAGGTAATAAGTTGATAAAGACGAGCCATAAATTAAACAAAAAGAACATATAAATATAAATGTTTGAAAAAACGGAGCGATACAACAAATAAGCGACGAGCGCTAATAGACTACTAAAAAGTGGTCCCATCATCGTAATGAACATTTTTTCTTTACTTGTGAAAGGTCGGTTTCGAATCGTCGAGGTGAAACTATTTACGACGAACAATCTCCTAAGCTGAATCTCAATATTTTGTAACGTCATCGAAAATATTTTTTTACCGACACCGACTATCAATAATATTTTCGTCGCCTTCATGAATTTCGCGCCGACTACATGACCGATTTCGTGAAACAATAGACTAAACGGAGCGATTACGAATATTAGAACGATTAAGATGAATAGTATTTCGATCATTTGCGTTAATTAACTACTACTTCTTTCATGACGTCGCCATTTTTCATGTTTTTCACGTGTTCCATTCCTTTTGTAACTTTTCCGAAAACAGTATGAACACCGTCTAAATGTGGTTGTGGGTCATGGCAGATGAAAAATTGGCAACTTCCAGTGTCTTTTCCTGCATGCGCCATCGAAATGGCACCTTCTACATGTTTATTAGGATTGTTTTCTGTTTCGCATTTAATCGTATATCCTGCATTACCAGTTCCATCTCCGCGAGGACAACCTCCTTGGCTAACAAATCCTGGAATGACACGGTGGAAAGTTAAACCGTTATAAAAATTATCATTTGCCAATTTCGCGAAATTTTCCACTGTATTAGGTGCAGCATCATTATACAATTCAAATTCAATTTTATTTCCATTTTCCATTAAAATGTAACCAGTTCTCATCGTCTATAAAACTCCTTTTATATGATGATTGAAATTATATTTTACATCAAAATGTTCGATTGTTCTACTACAATCACTACACATATGATAAATCATTTTTCACGATATCATCTAACGACTCACGTTTTACGACTAATTTTGCTACTCCATTTTCAACGAATACTACAGCTGGACGTTGAAAACGATTGTAATTGCTTGCCATGGAGAAACCGTAAGCTCCCGTAGAAAAAATCGCTAAAATATCACCTTGTTCAACTTTCGGTAGCGATATATTCCACATTAACATATCACCAGATTCGCAACATTTTCCAGCGATCGAAACTTTTTCTACGAGCGGTTCGTTCACTTTATTGGCGATCACACCTTCATACTTCGCTTCATACAATGCCGGGCGAATGTTTTCATACATTCCACCATCGACCGCTACGTATTTTCGTACCCCTGGAATATCTTTCGTCGAGCCGACTGTATATAATGAAATACCAGCATTCCCGACGATCGACCGACCAGGTTCAATCCAGATTTCTGGCATCGGAATCCCGATTTTCGCCACTTGCTTCTTCACTGCATCAACCATCTCGTATACGTAGCGATTATTCGGAAGCGGGTGGTCATCCTTCGTATACCTAATGCCGAATCCACCACCTAAGTTGAGCACTTCAGGTATAAAACCGTGTTCTTGATACCACTTTCCTATGAGTTCAAATAACATGTCAATTGCTAAGACGAAACTTTTAGTCGAAAAAATTTGTGAACCGAGATGTGAATGCAGTCCTTTTAATTGAATATGAGAATGGTCTTTTAACTGTTGAAATGCTTTTTCCACTTGCCCGTTTTGTAAATTAAAACCAAATTTTGAGTCTTCATTTCCTGTCATAATGTATTCATGCGTCTCTGCTTCGATTCCAGGTGTCACACGGATTAAAACATCCATTTTTTTATTTTTCTTGACTAGTAATTTTTCAAGTAATTCTATTTCATAAAAATTATCGATAATGATACAACCGATATTGTAATCGATTGCCATTTCTAATTCTTCTTCACTTTTATTATTTCCGTGGAAATGTATTTTTTCGACCGGAAAGTTCGCTTTCATTGCGGTATATAGTTCACCTTGCGATACGACATCTAAACTAAGCCCTTCTTGCTTGATGACTTGTAAAATCGCGATCGACGAAAAAGCTTTGCTCGCATACGTTACTTGTGCTTTTACACCTAATTGCTGAAATGTATCGACAAACTTACGACAATTTTCTCTTATCAGTGAAACATCATATACGTATAACGGTGTTCCGTATTGTTTTGCTAGATCAACTGCATCAACTTGTCCAATTTCTAAATGACCTTTGTCATTTACTGAAAATGGATGATAGTCTAATGTCATGAGTATCCTCCAAGTCTAATTCAAATCTCAATAAAAATAATGTAACATAATTGACTTTGAAAGACAAAGTATAATTATTACGTCTTCATCCTTATTTTATCTTTCGGATGGACGATACTCGGACGAACATGTGTATACGGAATCGGGACACGGAAAATAAATCGTAATAAAGCTGGGAAATTGAATGGAATAAACGGCCAAAAATACGGTGTATTAATCGTTTTTATATTTACTAAAAATAATATAGAAACGGTAAAACCGATTAAGAAACCATTTACTCCGAAAAAGATGACCATGAGTATTAAAAATAAACTTAATGTTTTATTCGCGACACTCAACTCATAACTCGGTGTGACATAAGCACCGACAGTGCTAATTGCCGTATATAAAATTACTTCAGGAGTAAACAATCCGACGTCGATCGCAATTTCACCGATTAACACTGCTGCGATTAAACCTAACGCAGTCGCTAACGGGCTCGGTGTATGGACAGCTGCCATCCGTAAAAATTCGACCCCGACAAATGCTAATAAAATTTGAATCGCGATCGGAATATTCCCAGCATCTTCTGGTCCGATAAATGATAAACCTTTAGGCAGAAGACTAGGTTCGAGAACGAGGAGCAACCAAAACGGCAACAAATAAATCGAACTTAACACTGCCAACATCCGAAACCATCTCGTAAACGTACCGATCGCCGGTGATTGTCGTGATTCCTCTGAATGTTCTAATAAGTCGAAGTAAGTGGTCGGTAAAATGATGACACTAGGCGAAGTGTCGACGGTAAGTACGACATAACCGGATAACAAATGATGGGCTGCAACATCAGGCCGTTCTGTAAACCGGACGACCGGATAAGGATTCCAACTATATTCGACAAACAATTCAACTAAAGCCCTGTCAGCCATCACGATTCCGTCTATATCGATTTCTTTTAATTTATTTTTTACAATTTTAATAAAATCGTCGTTCGCAATATCGTTAATATAACTGATACAAATATCTGTTTTCGAACGTTTTCCAACTTGTAAAATTTCATTTCGTAATCGTTTATCTCTTATTCTTCTTCGAATTAAAGCTGCATTTTCAACGATGTTTTCCGTAAATCCGTCACGTGAACCACGAATGACCCTTTCTGTATCAGGCTCTTCTGGCTGTCGTCCTGGATATTTACGAACGTCGACGATATAAGCTGTCCGCTCTCCATCGATAAATATAGCAAGTAAGCCTGATAAAATTTGATCGGTCACAACTTCTATTTTATCTTTTGGATCGACTTGTTGATTCACTAAACGATTTTTAACGATATCGGCTAACTTGTTTTTTTCTACTTCTACATCATTAATCGCTACTAATTCTTTTAAAATTTCAACGACTGATTGATCATCGACTAAGCCATTTACGTAATAAAGTTGAATTTTCCTTTCTAAGACGACGATTTCACGAAAACCGAGATCAAACGATATCGTCGCTCCGACGACTCGTTTCATATATTCTTCATTATCTTTCATATTTTTAGAAACATATACTAAATTTTGGTTGTTACTCATTGAAATGCTCCTCTTTACGTTCAATTCATTAAATAAAGCCATTGAAATAAGGAACCTGCAATTTTTCCAAATACGACCGCCATCAATAAAAACAGTAAATACTTCTCCATCCCGATTCGCTTCGATAATAACGGGAAGACGTTTAACACTTCCACGAGTGCTGCAGCGAACATCCCGTTAAAAATACCGTGGAAAAACCCCCAAATGACCAACGTAATGACAGTCTGATTAGATGTAAATGGTGTAAACGATAAATATGTCCCGAATAAAGTCCCGATCACTACTGCGGTCGCAAGAACATTCACTAATCTTGTTGACCGAGATAACTGGATTAAACGTGGAATGATCCCTAAGAAAGTTAATATCGCTATAAATACTGAACCGATAGCAATTCCACTAGAAAAGCCGATTAAAATTTCAACAATGTTAAAAACGACGTTTTCCATCATTTAAATGATTTTCATAAAAAGCTACATAATCATCGATACTTTTTTGGTATTTAAACAGTTCTACTTCTAGTGGACTCGGTTCTTCATTCAATTTCTTTTTGAACCAATGATTTAAAAATAATATCATTCCAATTCCAAGTCCGAATGAATACGGAATTTGTAACCATAAAGGATTCGATACTTTTTCACCAGTAAATAAATAATGTAATCGTTGTTGCACTTCCAACATACTTACATCATAGTGAAAATTAATAATCGTCATCGCTGTACCGATAAATAAAATAATCCATACGAACGAAACGAATAGGATCGATGAAGGACGTTTCCGTTCTGTAATCGAAATGATCGTTTCGGATGCTCCAATTAGTTGAAATTCGAAATGAGGATACATCTTATTTAATTGGTTGATCACGTGATAACTATCTATGACGACGAACTCTTTATCGGCATCACTTAATTGATAGATCGGCAGTCGATTCAATCGTCGGACGATCTCATCATCCCCTATCATATGCGCAATATGAGATAACTTAATGTTCGCACGGGGTTTGGAAAGATATTTTTTCTTCATCCGTATGTAAACGACCTTATTTTCCATTAAAAAACCCTTCTTTCGTATAAATTGAATATGTTTATTATGTGTAACCGAACTCAATGTATACAAAAAAGGAAATTCTTTTATTTCATAAAAAATAAAATAGACGGAGCATTCCTCCGTCTAAAATTTTATTTATTCATCAATTCTTTCATTTCTTCTAAAATTTTCTTTTCTAACCGTGAAACTTGCACTTGTGAAATACCGAGACGTTTCGCAACTTCTGATTGAGTTTTATCACGATAATATCTTAAGTAAACGATCAATCGTTCTCGTTCTGACAAACTTCGAATCGCTTCTTCTAACGATAGTTTATCGAACCATTCTTTATCGTCATCCGCAATTTGATCGAGTAATGTAATCGGTTCTCCGCCATTTTCATAGACTGTTTCATGAATCGAGTGAGGATTTTTGATCGCTTCTTGCGCTTGACTACTTCTTCCGGTGTAATTCCTAATTCGTCTGCCACTTCTTGTATCGTCGGAGAACGATTTAATTCCTTCGTCAATTCTTCTTTCATCACTCGAATTTTATTGCCTAATTCTTTCATCGTCCGACTTACTTTAATCGTTCCGTCATCACGGATAAACCGTTGAATTTCACCGATAATCATCGGTACCGCATATGTTGAAAACGGACGTCATAAGATAAATCAAACTTATCAATCGATTTTATTAATCCAATACTACCAATTTGAAATAAATCTTCTGGGTCGTAACCTCGGTTTAAAAATCTTTGCACGACCGACCAAACTAAGCGCATATTTTTTTCAACGAGAAGATCTCTCGCCTCTACATCGCCTTCTTGGCTTTTAATAATTAATTCTCTCACTTCTTCATTCGTCAACATGTCTTTGTCATGGTTATGACTAACATTTACATTCATCATCATTCACCTTAATGACAAACTTTACTCTTTGATAGTTGCTTCTTCATGACGATGGTCGTGCCTTTACCTAATTCCTTGACCTAATTTCTAAGAGTCCATAAAGCTTTCCATAATCGTAAAACCCATTCCTGAACGTTCTAAATGAGGTTTCGATGTGTATAACGGCTCTTTCGCTTCGTCAATATTTTCGATGCCAACTCCGTGATCAATAATCATTAATTCTAGTTCGTTTTCTTCCATTAATTTACATTTAATCGTAATATAACAATCTTGTTTATTTTCATAACCGTGAATAATAGAATTTGTTACCGCTTCGGAAACGACTGTTTTAATTTCCGTTAACTCATCCATCGTTGGATCTAACTGAGCGACAAACGCCCCGACTGTAGCCCGAGCAAAAGCTTCATTTTGACTAACACTCAAAAACGTTAATTCCATTTTATTTTTCACGACGGCCACCCCCAAAGAATGTAATGCTAACTGTTCATTTTCAGTCTGCCGAATAATTTTAAACAAACCTGACATTTCGAATATACGTTGGATCACCGGATTTACTGAACAGACAACTAACTCACCACCTAGTTTCAATACTTCTTTGTAACGACCGAGTAAAACACCGATACCTGAGCTGTCCATAAACGTAACTTCACCTAAATTTAACATGACGTGCTGTACCCGATCTTCTCGTAATTTCTTCTGCCAAGCTTCTCTTAATCCATTCGCTTCGTGATGGTCTAACTCACCACTTAACCGTACGATTAATACGTTTTCTACGACGGTAAAGTCAGCATTCAAACCCACTTATCTTCAGCCTCCTAACTGTTATGTTACCCTTTTTCGTGACTTCATCACTTAAATCCTTCTTTATGACAAAACTGCTAAAAAAGAAGGAAAATTTGCTAAGAAACGCTATATTTTGCGATATTTTGCAACGTTCTTTTAAACAATGTAAAAAATGAAGCTTTTTTCCATATCTTCATTTGATCTTAATGACACCTCTAACACAATTTCTTCATCTTTTTTCACGATTAATTTTCCAACTTCTTCACCTTTTTTAAGCGGCACTGTAATATCTTTCGTGATATTCACTTCCGTCTCGTAAGCTGTTCCGATTTTTCGCCCTTTTTGTGTAACAAACTTATATGGTCACTATGTTTTCACATCGTAAGAAAATTTCTCAGATTGAACGTGGCGGATGTTTGCTACTTTTTCACCTTGTTCAAACAATTTCTCAATTTCATAATGACTAAATGCATAATCAATTAAATTCATCGTCATCGCATTTCTGCTTTTCGACGTATCTGCTCCCATAATGACTGTCACTACTCGCATATCATCTTTTTCAGCTGTAGCTGTCAGACAAAATTTCGCTTCGCTCGTATAACCCGTTTTTAATCCATCGACATAAGGATAAAATCGAACTAATTTGTTCGTATTGACGAGCCAAAATTCATTTTCTTCGCCCTTCCGTAAATAATCTTCATAGATCGAAGTATATTCAAGCACCTTTTCATCTTTTAATAATTCTTTAGCGATAATAGCCATATCGTAAGCGGTCGTATAGTGATCTTTCGCCGGCAATCCGGAAGAATTTTTAAACATCGTATTTTCTAAATTCAACTCTTTTACTTTGTCGTTCATCATTTTCACCAACGCTTCTTCTGATCCGGCAATATGTTCAGCTAAAGCGACACTAGCATCATTCGCTGAAGCGATCGCGATAGCTTTAATTAAATCTTCGATAGACATCTGTTCACCAGCAGCTAAAAAAACTTGTGAACCACCCATTGAAGAAGCACGCTCGCTCACCGTAACTTGATCATCTAACTGTAAGCGGCCATCATCGAGCGCTTCCATAATAATTAATAATGTCATTACTTTCGTCATACTTGCCGGTGGTAGTTTTTCATGGGCATTTTTTTCATATAATATTTCACCTGTATCTCGTTCTAACAAAATAGCTGCGTTCGCGTCTTCTGTCAGTTCAATTTGTTCAACTTGTTCTTCTGCTACAGCCGGTTGCATGTGAAAAAAAGACAAAAAGAAAGCCATTCCTATGATATATGTAGATCGTTTCATCTGTTTCCCTCCAACTTTTCATATATACATAGGATGGCCATTTTTTATCTTCTTTATAACTATCGTTTTGTAAATATAAAACTTTTTTGAAGAAATTTTAACCTAAGAGAAAAATAGACTAAGTATTATTCGATCGTTTCTAAAATTAGGGTTGGTGTTATTTTCTTATACGAAATTTCGACTGATTTAGACAACATTTCTTTTACTTTTTTTACTTCTGTTTCATTGGCATGGATCGTAAAGATTCGCTCACCTTTTTCAACCGCATCGCCTAATTTTTTATGGATGACTACCCCGACAGCATAATCAATTTTATCTTCTTTCTTTTCTCGTCCAGCACCTAACAACATCGCTGCTTTTCCTATCTCATCTGCCACTAATGTACTGACGAAACCATCTTTTTCAGCGTTCACATCTATTGTGTAGGCTGCTTTCGGCAATAATTCAGGTTCGTCGACAATCGCTTCGTTTCCACCTTGTGCTTTCACAAACCTTTTGAAAACGTCAAGTGCTTTTCCGTTATGTAAATTTTGTTCTAGCTTATTTCTCGCTTCTTCTTTCGTGTGAGCTTTTTCCGCTAAGACGACCATATGACTTCCTAATTCTAACGTGAGTTCCGTTAAGTCTTTCGGACCGACCCCTTTGAACGTGTCGATCACTTCTTTTATTTCTAACGCGTTGCCGACCGCATGACCGAGCGGTTGATCCATATTTGAAATAATGGCGACAGTTTTTCTATCGACATTTTTGCCGATCGCAACCATATTTTTCGCTAATTGTCTCGCATCATCTAAATGTTTCATAAATGCTCCCGTTCCAACTTTTACGTCTAGAACGATTCTTATCCGCTCCAGATGCGATCTTTTTACTCATAATCGAACTTGCAATTAGTGGAGTTGAATTGACTGTTGCGGTGACATCACGCAAACTATACAACTTTTTATCAGCTGGAACGAGCTCTTGAGACTGTCCGATAATCGCTAAATGATTTTCATTGACGAGTGAAACAAATTGTTCTTTCGACAATTCAACATGAAAACCTGGAATCGATTCTAATTTATCGATCGTCCCACCTGTATGACCTAAACCACGACCGCTCATTTTCGGCACATACACTCCTACTGATGCAGCTAGCGGACCTAAAAGAAGTGTCGTTTTATCACCAACTCCACCTGTCGAATGTTTATCTACTTTTATTCCTTTTATGTTAGAAAGATCGATCGTTTCACCAGTGTCAATCATCGCTTTCGTCAATTCTGCACTTTCAACTTCCGTCATCCCTTGAAAATAGACTGCCATTAAAAATGCACTCATTTGGTAATCGGGAATGTTACCGTTCGTATAATTTTCGATCATAAAATGAATTTCGTCGCGTGTTAACTCTTCACCATTACGTTTTTTCTCGATCAAATCGTACATCCGCAACTTTAACACCTTCCTTACATAAGAGATAGAAAACTAGTTCCATTTATTGGTAAAGGTATCGAAAAGTTATCTGCGATCGTCGCACCAACATCAGCAAACGTTTTACGTTCAGGAAGTTTTTTACCTTTTTCAATTTTACGATGATAAACGAAAAGTGGAACATACTCTCGCGTATGATCAGTACCGTGGTGGGTCGGATCGTTACCATGGTCAGCAGTAATGATGAGCAAATCATCTTCTTTGACAAGCGCTAAAATATCAACTAGTTGTTCGTCGAATGTCTCTAAAGCTCGTTTATACCCTTCAGGATCGCGACGGTGTCCATACAACGCATCAAAATCGACTAAATTTAAAAAGCAAAGCCCATGAAAATCTCTGTTCATCTCTTTTAATAACTTTGCTACGCCATCGTCGTTATTTGCTGTTTTAACGGCTCTCGTAATTCCTTCCCCATCAAAAATATCAAAAATTTTTCCTAATGAGATCACATCAAAGTTGTTGTCTTTTAATTCATTTAAAACAGTACGTCCGAAAGGTTTTAAAGCATAATCTTTTCGATTACTAGTTCGCGTAAAATTGCCTAGCTCCCCAACGAAAGGTCTTGCGATGACACGCCCTACTAAATATTTTTCATCTTTCGTTAATTCTCGCGCTATCTCACAAATACGATAAAGTTCATCGAGTGGTACGACTTCTTCGTGAGCTGCTATTTGGAGGACAGAGTCAGCGGATGTATAGACGATCAACGCTCCTGTTTCGAGATGTTCTTTTCCTAACTCTTCAATGATGACCGTACCGGAAGCTGGTATATTTCCAATAATTTTCCTTCCGGTTTTCGCACTTAATTCTGCAATCAATTCATTCGGAAACCCGTTCGGAAACGTTTGAAAAGGTTGTTTTATGTGAAGCCCATTAATTCCCAATGACCTGTCATCGTATCTTTTCCGACGGAAGCCTCGATCATTCTCGTATAATGACTAATTGGACGATCTGCTGCTTTTACTCCTTTGATTTCTTTTAATATTGCCTAAACCCATTTTCTCTAAATGAGGGAGATTGATTCCGCCGTCGCTTTCGCAATATTTCCGAGCGTATCAGCACCGACATCGTTATATTTTAGAGCATCTGGAGCTTGTCCAATTCCGACAGAATCTAACACGATTAAAAATATTCTTTAAACATTTGCACACAACCTTTCTATGCTCGTGGATGATATTTTTCGTACATATCTTTTAATCTCGTCTTTGTAATATGGGTATAAATTTGTGTCGTCGAAATATCAGCATGGCCTAACATCTCTTGTACGGATCGTAAATCGGCTCCATTTTCTAATAAATGTGTCGCGAATGAATGTCTTAACGTATGCGGAGTAATTTCTTTCGTCAATCCTGCATCGCGAACGATCGCTTTTAAAATTTTCCAAAATCCTTGTCTCGATAAAGGTTTACCGTGATGATTGACGAAAAGAGCTGTTTCTGTACGATTTCTCTTAATCAGTTCATCTCTAGCATTATTTAAATAGTTTTCTAATGCTTCTTTCGCCATATCTCCTAAAGGAACGATTCTTTCTTTACTACCTTTACCAAAACAACGAACGAAGCCCATCGTCAAATGAACGTCGGAAACTTGTAAAGTCACTAGTTCACTCACTCTAAGGCCAGTTGCATACATCAGCTCTAACATCGCCTTATTTCTAATTGCTAACGGCGAATTTCCTTTTACATTCAACAAGTGATCGATTTCTTCCGTTGAAAGAATTTGTGGCAATAAGCGTGCTAATTTCGGTGATCTCGATATATAAACTCGCATCATGATTCACGATCTGTTCACGCAGTAAAAATTGATGGAAACTACGGATCGATGAAATCGTTCTAGAAATCGTCGCAGCTGATTTGCCGTTTTCTTTTAAAGAAGATAGAAATGCGACAATTTCATTTCTCGTCACACTATTCCAGTCCGATAATGATTTTTTATGTTTTAAAAACTCTATGTAAGCGGTTAAATCACGACGATAAGATATAATCGTATTTTCAGCTAGTCCTCTTTCAATTCGTAAGTGATGTAAAAAATCTTCTAATGCATGTAACATTCTTTCAATCTCCTAATCGAAAAAATTTGAAGAAATCAAACAATCTATCTTCATCCTCACTAAAAACTTTCACCGCTGGACCTTCAGGTTGGTCATAACGGTGGTATTGCTCATATTCTTGATGGAGCGCACGTAATCCAAAATAAAATAAAAACGTACAACAAATGAAAATAACTGTTACTTTCATGACATCCCAGAGAATTCGTTTCATTTTTAACACCTTTCTAAATTAATCTTACATTAGAAAGGTATGCCAAAAATAACTAATTATATACATCTATTTTACATGATTGACCAACTTCTTTCATCATAAATCGTTAAAGAAACTTGGTCATTATTGTGAATTGTAACGAAAATAAAAAATCGTTGAATGAGGCTCATTTTCTACTAAGTTTTCATTCTTCGTTCGTAAACGAGAATTGTCGCCTTTTCAACGATTTTCAATTTCTTTTTTGAATTTTTTCCTTTTAAGTCGTTTTGATCGTCGCATTTTGACATTGTTTACAAATACCATGAAATGTTAAACGATGATCTTTTACTTGAAACTTCCATTTTTCTTCCACAATTTTCTCAACATCACTTAATAAATCTTCCATAATTTCTTCAACAGATCCACATTCCATACAAACGAGATGATGGTGGAAATGTTCTACTCCTTCTTTGCGTAAATCGTAGCGAAACACTCCGTCCCCGAAATTGATTTTATCGACGATTTTTAATTCGGATAAAAGTTCTAACGTTCGATAAACGGTCGCTAAGCCGATCTCTGGCGCTTTTTCTTTTACGAGTAAAAAAACTTCCTCTGCACTAAGATGATCTTCTTCACGTTCAAGTAGTACAGTTAACGTTGCTTCACGCTGCGGAGTTAGTTTGTAACCTTTGGAATGTAATTGTTTTTTTATACTTTCGATTCGCTGCTTCACGGAAATACCCCTCCATCTTACACTTTAATTATAGGCAGAGGAGAAACAGCTGTCAAAAGTTAATCATTTTATCATTGTGTACATTTTATTTTTTGTCATTTTTATTTACGAATAATTACAATTATTAAAATAAAATCATTATCATCGTATAAGCCGATTTAATAATCGCTTTAAAAGCTTCATTCGCGATAAATGTTTCGATGAGGGAACTTCCGAGCGCAAAGAATAGTAAGATGACAAAATAAAACGAATATTGGAGGAAAGGGCGACCGATCGAATAAGAAACAGATCTTCCAAAAAGTTTGTATAACAATGATAAAGAAAAAATCATCGATAAACTTCCGGCAATAATATAAACAGGAATGATAATGATATTTTGTGGCGCAATTGCGAGTGTTGCGATAAGGAGGCCTTTTCCACCGAGTTGATTGACGATAAATCCGACCGAAAATCCGATGACGAGCCCTTTCATAAAAATTAAAATCCAAACGACTGGTAAACCGATGATCGTTAAACCTAAAATAAATAACAAAAATAAATATTTTACATGGAAAAAGAAACTACGTTTTAAAATATCTTTACTAGCGATCGTCTCGTCTCCATTTAATTGGACGAAATAACGGTCTAAATGGAAAAACAAATCTTGTTTTTGGACGAAACTCATGCTGTTTACAGTAATTGCTCCGAAAATGATTCCAGTTAAAAAGAGCGTGACCATGAAAATATAAATCGTCATATTTTCTTTTACGTGCTCTAGTACGACATTTTTTTGAAAGCTCATTGAAATCCTCCATCTATTAAATCATTGATAGTTAATAGATATGAAAGATTTCAATGTAAAATGACTTGAATTTATTTTATTTTTCCGTATTTCCCACCGCCACCAGCTTTAATTTGCTGTTTTCCTTCTCTCATTTCATGGATTAGTTTTGCTATTTTTTTAGGAACGACGCTTTCTAACTCCTCAATTGGAACATGATGTATGACATTCATCTCCGTTCCGAAATGTTGAAGCAACGTTTCAAACGTTTTCGGACCTAACCCAGGTAAATATTCTAACGGTACTTGGTAATAATATTTCGGTCGTTTTGGACTGACGTCGGTATTTTTTAATTCTTTGATCCGATCGTACACACCGTTAACGATCACGCTTGAGCCACAAGTTGGACACGTTTTGTTTTTATATTGCACTTTCGTCATACATTTTTTACATACAGTCGAATAATATTTTCCTAGTCGCGGATTCATCCCGAAATTCGCAATAATTTTTCTACCTTCTTTGTGATGTAATGCTTTTTTCAATTCAAGAAAAGTCGCTTCTTTTAAAAGTATTTGCTGATACTCTCTTCCGATTTTCGCTAGCGAATGACTATCAGAATTCGTCACGAACGTAAAAGTGTGTAATTCTTTTATTTGATCAGCCATTAAAGTGTCAGAGCTCAATCCTAGTTCGATCGCATCGATAAGTGAAACATCAAGTATCTCTTTTATCGAGCGCTTTACACCTTTTCCATATACACTTTTAAATGGTGTAAATACGTGCGCTGGAATAAAAAGACCTTGTAACTCCGCTACTTTCTCTTGTAATTCAATAGCTGAACCATAGAAACGTTGTGAACTTAAATGGACATTCTTCATTTTCGCCGTTAGCCATTTTGTAAATTGACCTATCAATTCTAATGAAGGAAAATAACATAAAACGTGGATCGGACCTTGACAATGATAATCGTACACTTCGATTTCAGCCCCGAGAAAAAGCGTCACATTTTCAAACCGGATACCACCATCATGTAACTCGTAAGCCTGTTCCTCTTTGATTAAGTGTTGAATTTCTTCTTGCACTGCAGGAGCTTGACTATCGATCACGCCGACGATATCGATCCCTTTTCTTCTACTCGCTTCAATTAATATATTCGTTAATGTTAAGTTTTTCGATGCGGTAATTTTTACTGGATGATCGTACATATCTCTTCCGATATGAATATGTAGATCGGCAAAATATTTTTTTAACAAGTTCAATCTTCCCTCAACAGTTTTATATATAATAATGCGTACATCGTCTTCGCATCATAAATTTTTTTATCGCGTACATATTGTTCCGCTTCTTCTAAAGAAAGTTCAACAATTTCGACAAACTCGTCTTCATCACCTTCAACGCGTTCAGTTAACGGTCGTAATTGATCCGTATAATAAAGATGGATAATTTCATCCGCAAACCCTGGTGACGTATAAAAAGACGCGACATACGTTAATGTATCTGTCGTAAATCCAGTTTCTTCCTCCAACTCTCTTACCGCCGTTATTTCCGGATCTTCATTTTCCTCTATTTTCCCCGCCGGAATTTCAATAAGTGAACGCTCTAACGGTTTACGAAATTGCTTGACAAATATCATGTTCCCATTTTTCGTAACTGGTATAATCGCAACTGCTCCCGGATGTTTTACGATTTCTCGCTTCGATTCTTTTCCATTCGGCAGTAACACATCATCTACTTGAACAGAAATAATGTTTCCAGAAAATATTTTTTTCGTCCGTATCGTCTTTTCTACAAAAGGATCCATAATACCCTCTTTTCTAAACAGTTTTTTTCTTATTCTAACATAGTTTTATAAATTGATATAAATAATAAAAACATCGAATCTAAAAAAGATGTCTAGCTGGTTTAGCTAAACATCTTCCATATAAATATTCTTTCCTTATTTACCTTTAAACTCTGGCTTTCTTTTTTCTTGAAAAGCAGCTAACGCTTCGATTTGATCTTCCGTATCGATCGTAAGTTCATATGCTTTCGATTCAATTTTTATCCCTGTATCGATATCCGTATTAAGTCCAACGTTAATCGCAAATTTCGCTTGGCGAATAGCTACAGGACCATTTTGTGTAATTCGATTCGCAAGTTCTTGACAAGTTTCCATTAAACGATCTTGTTCCACTACATCAAGTACGACACCTAATTCCTTCGCCTCATTAGCATCGAACCTTCGAGCGGTTAAAATTAACTCTTTCGCTCGCATCGCTCCGACGAGGCGCGGTAATCGCTGTGTTCCACCTGCACCAGGGATAATCGCCCAACTCGTCTCAGTCAGTCCAAACTGGCTATTTTCAGACGCAATAGCGAGATCACAAGCAAGGACAAGTTCAAATCCGCCGCCGAAAGCGTAACCGTTTACCGCTGCAATCGTAGCTTGCGGGAGGACCTCAATCGCGTTAAAGACGTCTGCAATCATTTTTACATTGCGTCGCACTTCGTAAGGTGTAAGTGTTTTTCTCTCTTTTAAATCTGCCCCCGCACTAAATGCTTTCTTACCTGCTCCGGTAAAAATGACAACTTGCACGTCCGAGTCGAAATGAATATTTTCTACGACATCTTTTAATTCTAATAACGTTTTGTAGTCAAATGTGTTATGTGTTTTTTCCCGATTGATTGTCACATAACCGATTCGCTTTTCTTTTTCATAAATGATATTAGTCAACTATTTCACCTCTTACCACACGGAAAAATAACGTTCGATTCATTTGCGAATAAAATTTCCAAGTTCAATAAACAGTGATGAAACAGTTTGCGATTACTATTTCACCTTTTACACTTGAGTGCCCATACTTTGTTAAAAAATTTTTACGCTTTTTCTACGATCATGGCAATTCCTTGACCGACTCCGATACACATCGTCGCAAGACCGTACTTCACATCGCGTCGTTTCATTTCGTGGACAAGTCCTGTTAAAATTTTAGCTCCACTAGCACCTAAAGGATGGCCGAAAGCAATTGCACCACCGTTTACATTCACTTTTTCCGGGTCGAGTTCTAGTTGACGTATACATTCAACTGCTTGGGAAGCAAACGCTTCATTTAATTCGATTAAATCGATATCATCTAAATCGATGCCTGCACGTTGTACGACTTTCTTCGTCGCATAAATCGGTCCAAGCCCCATAATTCTTGGTTCTAATCCCGAAACTGCACTCGTTACATATTTTGCTAGTGGCTTTACACCTAATTCGCGCGCTTTTTTAGCACTCATTAATAACAATGCACTTGCACCGTCATTCACACCTGAAGCATTCCCTGCCGTAACCGTTCCATTTGGAAATAATGGTTTTAATTTTGCAAGTACTTCTAGACTCGTATCAGGACGTGGGTGTTCATCCGTATCAACTGTAATCGTATTTCCGCGTTTATCTTCGTACGTAACAGGAATTAGTTCATCTTTAAATTTGTTCGCTTCCATCGCCGCTTTCGCTTTCATTTGGCTTTGATAGGCAAATTTATCTTGTTCTTCGCGAGAAACACCGAATTCTGTAGCGACGTTTTCTGCAGTTTCTGGCATGGAATCTACTCCGTACATTTCTTTAGTTTTTCATTGATAAATCTCCAGCCGATCGTTGTATCGAATAATTCTTTGTTGCCGCGTGAATAACCCATTTCCGGTTTTGCCATCACATATGGTGCCCGTGTCATACTTTCTGTACCACCGGCGATGTATATATCTCCTTCACCAGCTAAAATTCCGCGTGCTGCATAGACGACTGCATCAAGACCGGACCCACAGAGACGGTTAATCGTCGTCCCACCGACTTCTATTGGAAGTCCAGCAAGCAAAGCTGCCATTCGTGCGACGTTACGGTTGTCTTCTCCTGCTTGGTTGGCGTTTCCGAGCACGACATCTTCAATTTCATCAACAGGAACAGAAGGATTGCGCTCTATTAAAGCTTTAATTACGATTGCTGCTAAATCGTCTGGTCTTACATCTTTTAATGCACCATTATATTTCCCAAAAGGTGTTCGAACTGCATCTACAATGACTACTTCTTCCATCAGTTAATCCTCCTTCGATGTATAATCATAAACTCCTTTACCAGTTTTTCTACCGAGGCGTCCCGCTTTCACATATTGTTCAAGCAATGGCGCTGGTCGGAATTTCTCTCCTAATTTTTCATGCAAATATCTTAAATTGTTGAGACGTGCATCTAGTCCTACTAAATCTGCTAATTCTAACGGACCCATCGGGAAATTCAAACCGAGTTTAATCGCTTTATCGATATCTTCAGCAGAAGCGACTCCTTCCTGCAAGCATATGAAACGCCTCATTTCCAACGAGTGCACTAATTCTACTCGTAACAAAACCAGGAAATTCGTTCACTTGGACTGTTTCTTTTCCCATTTTTTCGGCGACTTGCCGAACGACTTCAACCGTCTCGTCGCTCGTCTCTAGACCTCTTACAATTTCCACGAGCTTCATCATATGTACGGGATTAAAAAAATGCATCACTGTAAATTGTTCAGGTCGCTTCGTATATGACCCGAGTTCTGTTGGACTGATCGTCGATGTATTTGATGTAAAAATTACATCATCACGAGCATTTTTTTCAGCCTCTTCCATCACGCTCTTTTTAAGTGACTGTTTTTCAGGCACAGCTTCGATTAAAAAGTCTGTTTCCTTTACTGCGGATGGTAAATCAGTAGTTGTATTGAGATTTTTAAGTAACAACTCTTTTTTTTCTACCGTTAATTTACCGCGCTCAATTCCTTTTTCGGCTGTTTTTTGTGCATCTTCAATTGCATCTTTTAATTGACTTTCCGAAATATCTACTAACGTCGTATGAAAGCCAGCAAGGGCGGAGACATATGCAATCCCTCGCCCCATCACACCAGCTCCCACGACAGTAATGTGATGAATTGTCATGAGCGTGCCTCCTTTTTGAATAAACATTGTTTTATTCTTTACGGGTTTGATTCAAATGGAGCATACAGTTACATCATTAATTGACAAGTCATTAAACTCCGAACGGATTTAACGGCTTCGTACCGTAATATGATAAGACACTTTTATCTTCTAAATATAAATCAAGGGATTCGACAGCAAGTTCGCGTCCAATACCTGATTCTTTAAATCCGCCAAACGGAGTTCCTGGAAATGCCGAGAATGGGCTATTTACCATGACAACTCCTGCCTCAAGCTGATGGGCAACTCTTGTCGCACGTCCTTGATCTTGCGTCCAAATTGCCGCTGCTAAACCGTATTTAGAATCATTTGCCCGAGCGATTACTTCTTTTTCATCGGAAAACTTTTCAACGACGACAACCGGTCCGAAAATTTCTTCCCGTACCGCTTTCATATCTGGTTTCACATCGACGATGACAGTCGGTGCGTACCAATAACCATTTTCAAAACCTTCAACTTTCAACTCTTCGCCGCCAGTTAATATCGTTGCCCCATCTTCAACTGCCGATTTTACATATCCATCGATAATTTCGAGTTGCTCTTTACTAATGATCGAACCAACATGAGTTTCTTTACTGAACGGGTCGCCAACATTCAACTTTTTCGTTTTCTCAACAAATTTTTCTAAGAATTCATCATAAATCGATTCATGTACAAACATACGCGAACGAGCTTCACATGACTGTCCAGTGTTGAAATAGATTCCAAAGAGCGAACCAGCGACCGCTGCGTCCATATCGGCATCTTCAAAAATGATATTCGGTGATTTTCCACCTAATTCTAACGTAATACGCTTCAACGTATTGGAAGCTTTCGCCATAATATCTTTTCCGATCGGTGTGGAGCCAGTAAATGCAACTTTATCGACATCTTCGTGTTCTACGAGATAATTTCCAATTTCTGAACCGGAACCAGGAATCGTATTGACTACTCCTTCCGGAACTCCTGCTTCGTGACAAATTTCATTGAGTAAAATGGCTGTAACCGGAGTTAAGCTCGCAGGTTTGACGACGACAGAACAGCCTGCTGCAATTGCTGGAGCAATTTTCCACGCTGCCATCATTAACGGATAATTCCATGGAATAATTTGTGCACATACTCCAACCGGTTGTTTATGTGTATAGTTGAAAAATCCGTACGGCATATTGTTCACTTTTCCGCGATGTCCGACGATTGCACCCGCATAAAATTCAAAATCTTCAATCGCTTGATTTATTTGGCCAATTGCGGCACTAACGGCTTTTCCGCTATTTAACACTTCCATCTCGACGAGTTCGTTGAAACGTTCACGCATAATTTGCGCAATCTTGTTCATGACACGAGCACGTCTACCAACTGGCCATCTTCTCCACTTACCGTTTTCGAAAGCTTCCCGCGCCGCTTGGATCGCTTTTTCCGCATCTTCTTTTGATGCTTTAGCAACAGTTGCAATTTTTTCACCTTTTGCAGGATTGTAAGTGTCCATTACTTCGTTCGTGACACTTTCGACACGCTGACCATTTATAATCATCTGATAATGATCTCGTTTCATTTCCCCTACTTCTGTGATGAGTTCATTCGTAACCGTCTCTTTCATTTTTATTTCTCCTTTCATATTGTTATTCATCATCATTTATACATGTTCATTCGAAAATAGGTGAAGGAAAATGTTTATTTTCCCGTAAACTTCGGTTCTCTTTTTTCAAGGAATGCTTGCATTCCTTCTTGATGATCTTCTGTTAAACTAGCGATTCTTTGCGCTTCCGCCTCTTGTTCTAAAAATTTATCGAATGACTGATTCATACTATCTTTCATATACCGTTTTACTAATGAGAAAGCTTTCGGAGGTAAGGATGCAAGTTTATTAGCAAAGTTTTCCACTCCCGTTTCCCACTCGTCACGATCGATAATTTCTGTTGCTAATCCTAATTCAAATGCTTCTTCTGCGCTTACTGGGTTTCCAATCGTTGCAATTTCAAGAGCTTTGCCATACCCGACTAAACGTGGGAGTATGTACATAAACCCAGCATCAGGAACAAGTGCAATTCCTAAAAATGCACTGACAAATTTCGCATCCTGATTGACGATCCGAAAATCTGTCGCTAATGCCAGACTCATCCCTGCTCCTGCCGCCACGCCATTTACAGCTGCTACAGTAGGCTTCGTTACTGATTGAAGCGTTTTTACCATCGGATGATAATGTTTGCGTAAAAATTCGCCAAAATCCATATCCGATTCGATACTTTTTATATCTTGTCCAGCAGAGAATGCTTTACCTTCTCCTGTAATGACGATCGAGCGAATGTCTTCATCTTTCTCCGCTTCTTTGAGGGCTACAGTGATTTCCCGATTCAGCTCAGGCGTTAATGCGTTATAAACTTCTGGTCGATTTAACACAATCGTAACTACCGCATCGTTTTTCACATAACGAATCGTTTCAAATTTTTCCATCACTCATTCCCCTTTGAAAGAAGGACGACGTTTTTCTACAAACGCGGTCATCCCTTCTTTTTGATCTTCCGAGTCAAACGCCAAATAAAAGTTTTTCCGTTCTAAGATGAGGCCTTCTCGTAAGGTTACGTCTTCTGCTTTATTGACCGCTTCTTTTATGAGACGTAGTGCAATTGGTGGTTGCTCCGCTAGTTTTGCGGCAAAACGCATTGTCTCTTCAAAAATAAGTTCAGGTGCAACGATCCGATTCACTATTCCTAACTTTTCTGCTTCTTGAGCTGATTTATGTTCACCGAACCAAATCCATTCAAGCGCTTTACGCTTTCCGATAATTCTCGTTAAAAATTGCGTTCCACCTGCACCTGGCATCACTCCGAGATTCACTTCCGGAAAACCGAACTTAGCATCTTCTGCAGCAATGATTAAATCACAATGAAGTGCTAGCTCAAAACCACCTCCAAGGGCATAACCTGTCACAGAAGCGATGATCGGCTTTTGAATCAACATGATTCGATCCCAAACTGCGAAAGGATTTGCTAATTCAAAATCAAGCGGCGATTCGTGAAGCATTTCCTCAATGTCTGCACCTGCTGCAAACGTTCTTTCATTGCCACGGATCACGATCACACGTATATTGCGATCGTTGTCAAACGATTCTAACTGAGTAACAATTTCTTCTACCATTTTGCGGTTAAGAGCGTTTAAATTTTTTGGACGGTTTAATTGGATTACGCCGACTTTCCCTTCCGTCCAAACGTTAATATGCTTGTAATCACTCATCAACTTCCTCACCGATCATAAGTGTAATAATATCGCCTGCAAATTCAAATGCATCTTTTCCAGACGCTTTTCCTTCTTCTGTTTTCAATGCTTTTTGCAACGATTCCATATCATCGTATATCATTTCACAGTGCAAGTAATATTCGCTTTTTCCCATCGGAGAACCGACAATTTTCGTTACTTTCATTTCACGAAGTCCAGGAATTTTTTTCGTTAATGGAGTGTGCACATTAAAATAATGTTCATCGAATTTTTCTTTATCCTCCGGTTGTTTGTATAATGCGATCACTTTAGCTTTTGCCATAAAAATCACTTCTCCTTTATCATTTTTTAAATTACTAATCATTAAAAACCCTTTGTAGTCATGAAAGTTACATCATTTCGATTTGTAAATGGAAAGAGGGATGTTGACGGTTGAGCCCAGGGCGGGATCGTTTCCCCGACCTGGTGATGAAAAATTGCTGTGAGAATTATCTAACTTTAAATTAGATTTCTGTGAACTAAGAAATTTTTTAGGCTGTTTCTTCTTCTGGAATAACCGGTTTCATCGCCTCAAAAGGATTTCTACATTCGAGACAATATAAAATACTTCGACATGCGGTTGGACCGAATACATTTTCGACTGACGTGTAGTTTGAATCACAATAAGGACATTTCACCGTCCATTCCTCTCCGGCGCGATAATTTTCCGGAGGCGGTGCGATACCAAGTTTTTTCAATTGTACTTTTCCTCGTTCGGTAATCATATCTGTCGTCCACTGATGTTCAAATGAAAACTCTACGTCACAAGTTTCGACCCAAGAAAGTTCTTCGATCGTATTTTTGACATCCCGTTCGATAAAATCAAGTGCCGGACAGCCTGCAAAAGTCGGTATCATCGTCACATGTACATAGCTACCTGTAATACTTATCGAATGAACCATCCCTAAGTCATACACACTTACATTCGTTAGTTCTGGGTCGTCAACTGTTTTTAGGAGTTCTAAAATTTCTTCATCCGGAGTTAATTGACTCATGTCTCTCCCTCCTTTTACCAAACAGCTTCAGGATCAGACATATACACTTCGGTAAAAATGCTAATTGCCTGTTCTAAATCTGCGTTATATTCCCCGTATCGCCCATTTCCTAATTCCATTTTCGGCACGTTTTCAAATTTCACTTTTAAATCGTTGTTGACAAGTTCAAGCCAACGATTCTTTAACGTTTCCTCGTCGATCAATAGATTAAATTTATGAATGTCGTCAGCTTTTGGTCCAAGTGACAATGCATCGCCGAACTCTCTTGATGCTTCTTTGAGACGGATACGGATTTTCTCTTTTGCTTCTTCAGTGGAATCTTGAAGCTGTTTGATCCATAAACGCCAATGTGCCAAATGGTATGTCTGTTCTGTTAGTACTTTTCTAGCAACATGTCTTAATGGTTCATAGGAACTGTTTGTCGCCGCTTCCAACTTCACGCGTTTTAAAGATTCATAGAGATAATTTCTTACGACGGCAAGCGCCCAGTCATAATCTGGTTCTTCAATATAACTTCCAAGCCCATTTACCTTTTCTAAATATGTCGAACTCCGTCTCTTTTCAGGCGGACGTTCATGAGCGATTTTGTCACTGTCACCTTCACCGAGTTCTTCTAGCAATTGAAAAAACATTGCTGCATGCCCCATTGTATTCTGGGTAATCGAAGAATATGCGACATCCTCCTCAATATGGGGAGCGAGTCCGAGCCATTCCGACCCTCTAAAGGATATGATGAAATCATCGTCAGCGAATTGGTATAATAACTCAACTAAAGCATCTTTATACGCTGGATTTTGTTTTGCTTCTTCTGCCGTTTTAATGATATCGGTCATTTTTTTCTCCCCTCACTCCACGAAAATATTTCTTTTTCATCTAACATGCCCATACTTTTTTCTTTTTCGCGCCATAGCTTTCTTAAATAACCGTAACCTCTCGTCGTACGATAATCTTTATTATCTAATCGCTTCGTCAAAGATTGCCGTTCTTCATCTGTCATGGTACGGATATGTTCGCGTTCTACGACCCAAATGTCGATTACATTTTCTCGTCTCATAAAATTTTCTTGAGCCATCATCATCGCCATTTCTTTATTCGGCGCAAGTAAACTAAATTGATGTTGAAGTGGTAGTTTATTGCTTTTTCTACTAAATACTTCATATTCTTTGTAAAAGTCTCTTTCGTTTGGCACCGTTTTTTTTCCTCCTTTATACGACTGCTTGAGGTTGATGAGCTAATGCACGTCTAACCCAACTACCGTTGTCATAGGCGATTCTTCTTAATCGAAGTCTTTCTTTAGAGCGCGGTCCATTGTTATTAATAATCTGTTTAAATTTATTCCAATCCGGTTGCTTATATGTCCACTCTTTTTTCTCTTCATCGTACGAAATCGTTTCATCAGGAATCGTTAATCCTAAAGCTTTAATTCTTGGAACATATTTATCGAAAAATGCTTGCCTTAATTCTTCATTCGTGTTAATTCGAATTTTATATTTCACCATAATATCTTGACGCGATGAACCAGTTACTTTGGCTGATGGCGGTCCAAAAAACGCCACTAAAGATTCCCACCAACGATTCAGTGCATCTTGTAACATCTCACGTTGTTCTTTCGTCCCGTTAGCTAATGCCATAACGAGTGCTTCCCCATGTTGTGCATGGAAAACTTCTTCCGCACAAATTCTTTGTAGCGCTCGCTGATAAGGTCCATAGGAAGCGTTTAGCATATTCGTTTGTGTAATAATAGCAGCACCATCAACTAACCATGCAATAATAGCTGCATCTGCCCACGATTTCGTAGCATTATGGAAGACATTGTGAAATCTTATTTTCCCTTCCAATAGGCCTTCCATCATTTCTTTTCTAGAAATGCCATCAGGCTTTTGTAAATCTTCCGCAACACGAAGGAGCAACTGTCCGTGGCCCATTTCATCTTGCACTTTAGCCATAATTGCAAGCTTTCTTTTCAATGAAGGAGCCTTCGGGGTCCATTCCTTTTCTGGAAGCGCTCCCATTATTTCACTCATTCCATGCATCGAAATTAAACGAATCAGTGAATGGCGGTAGTCATCTGGCATCCAATCGTTCGGCTCAATTTTTTCTCCGTTATTAATTCTTTCCATAAACAACTCATATTGTTTTTCTTCATTTCGATCTTTATGCTCGCGGTCTCCACCTTCAACAAAAATATACATAACAACTCCCCCTTGTTACGTTTATTTAACGTTATGTTATCATTTCGTTATACTAATGTCAAGAATCACTTGTTAATCGTTTTAATTTTCTCTTAGAATCATAATCGAAGACACACTATTTGCGATCAGCTTCCCATCTTGTTTCACTTCTGCTGTCACGTACGCAATTGTTCGACCTTTCCGTTCAACAGTTGCAGTAATATCGACTTTTCCTGTCATCGTTGGTCGGTGAAAAGTCGTGTCTAAATTGATCGAAGCGAATCCTTCTTCATCAGTAAGCTTCGAAGCAATCGCATAAGCCATCATAATATCAACTGCAGCTGAAACAAATCCACCCATCACGACCCCATGACCGTTTATGAATTTCTCGTCGACTTCCCAAACTCCATGTGCAATTCCATCTTCCGCATACGTTACTTTCACTTGCATCGTTTCATCACATGGTGGTGGATTTTTTACTTGTTTTGCAACATTTTGAAAATCGGTTATCGTAAACTTTTTCAATGGCATTTACTCCTTTACTATTTATGATGTTTCAACAAAATTTTCTCGTTTACGGTAGACCATGCCTTCCATACGCGCTTTTAACTCACCGTTTGCTTTAACTTCCATTTCATAGATTGCTAATCTACCATTATTATTAATTTCGGTCGCAGTACAAATTAATCTTTCACCTAATTTTCCAGCAGCAACATACGACATATTCGTACTGATTCCTACTGCCACTTGCCCATGTGAATTACTTGCAACAGCAAATGCGTAATCAGCGAGGGAAAAGATGAGGCCACCATGGGCCGCATCGTGGAAGTTCAACATATCTTCCATAATGGTTAGCGCTGTTTTTGCATAACCTTTCCCCCAATCTATTAGTTCGATATTTAACTTCTGAGCAAAAGGGTCTCGTTTAAAAATTTCCGTCATCGTCGTTGTTGTTTCATTCATCCATCATCTCCTCCATCCACTTATTTACTAAATATCTCTATTCTTTATCTTTCAATCTCTTAATTTAAGTGATTTAAATTTAAAGACTTGATTAATTAACTAACCGTTTCCATTCTTTCATCGATAATTCGTACTGCTTTTCCTTGAGAACGTGGAATCGTGTTTGGTTTTACGATATTTACATCAATATTGACCAAACATTCATTGCGTATCGTCGTCTGTAATTTTCGCTCTATTTCTTTAATTCTTTCATCTTCTAATGAATGATTAACGCTCTTAAAAAATTCTTCCTTCACTTCAACTTTCAGTTCAACATGGTCGATGTGTCCGCGTTTCGTTAAATGAAGTTGATAATTCGGAGATAGTTCTTCGACTTGTAATAAACTTCTTTCTACTTCACTTGGGAATACATTTACTCCTTTAATGATCAACATATCGTCCACTCTTCCTTTAGGACGACTCATTCTAACAGTCGTTCTTCCACAAACACATTTCTCGCGAGTAATCGAAGCGATATCTCCTGAACGATAACGGATAACTGGGAAGGCTTCTTTTGCTAAACTTGTAAAGACGAGTTCACCGTATTCCCCTTCTGGTAAAACTTCTAACGTATCAGGATCAATGACTTCGACGTAGAAATAATCTTCTTGTATATGAAGCCCATCTTGTGCTTCAGCGCATTCGATTGCTACACCTGGTCCAACTACTTCACTTAAACCGTAAATATCTACCGCGATAATTCCTAATTTTTCTTGTAATAGTTGTCGCATTTCTTCAGACCATGTTTCCGCCCCAAAAATACCGTATTTTAAACTAGTTTCACTAGGGTCCATACCTTTTGCTTCCATCTCTTCAGCAAGATATAAAGCATAAGATGGTGTCGAGCACAGAATATCTGGTTTCAAATCATTGATCACTAATATTTGTCGAGCTGTATTGCCAGTTGAAACAGGTATCGTTGTTATTCCCAATTTTTCAGCACCGTGATGAAGTCCTAATCCTCCGGTAAATAATCCATATCCGTAAGCATTGTGCAATATCCCTTTTTCTTTACAACCTGCTGCAACGATTGATCTAGCAATACATTCCGCCCACATATCGATATCATTTTTAGTATATGCTGTAATCGTCGGCTTTCCACTCGTTCCAGATGAAGCATGATAACGAACTATGTCGACGTTTTTGACAAAAAGTCCTGTTGGATAATGATCACGCAAATCTTTTTTCGTTAAGAATGGTAGTTTTTGAATATCCTCTAAACTAGTAATATCATCAGGATGGACTAAAGCTTGATCGAATGCATTTTTATAATAATCATTGTTGTAATAAGCTCGATTTAACGTTTTCTTTAATAGCATCAGTTGTAAAGCTTCTTTTTCGACTTTACCCATCGTTTCTCTTTCTGGATTGTAAATCATGTAACATCCTCCTTATCATTTATTGTGAAAGTTGCCCGAGAAATTCATTCCCGGACAACATATCTTGTCATTTATTCACTTAAAAACTCCCACTTTCCATCTTTTACATGTGCCATTACCAAGCTGTCCGTATCTAATCCATTGTGATCTTCAGGGCTCATATTGAACGTTCCTGTAGCTCCTACCCAATCTTTAATATTGTTTTCCAAATGATCCCGAATCGCTTCACGATCGGTCGCTCCCGCCTTTAAAGCATCGACGACGAGCATTAAATTATCATAACCGTAGGATGCGAAGTTCGTTGGTTCACTACCATATTTTTCAGTATATTTTTCGTGAAATTCAGATATGATTTCATAATGTGGATCATCTTCAGGAATTTGATCCGGGAACAGTAATCGTCCAGTCGGAATGACGACGCCTTCTGCCGCATCTTGTGCCAAGTCGATGAACGCCTGGTTCGCGATGCCATGACTACTGATATGCGGGATATCCATTCCTAAATCTTTCATATTGACCGCAATCGTTGCCGGCCCAGGATTCGTTCCCCATGTCACTAACGCTTCTGCGCCGGAACTTTCGATTTTCGTTAATTGCGTTGTCATGTCAGCGTCTTCCATGTTATACACTTCTTTGGAAACGATTTCGATCCCGTATTCTTCAGCCATCAATTCAAGATTTTCACGCCCACTTTCGCCATATGCGTTCGAATCAGTCAAAATACCAATTTTCTTAATTCCTTGCTCTTCCAAATACATATAAATTTTTTCTACTGCATGGACATCATTTTGCGGAGTTTTAAATACCCACGTTGATTCTTCCACAGGCTCGACGACTTGGATACTTGCGGCAGCTGATACCATCGGCACTTCTTGTTCCATCGCTACACCCTTCATCGCTAAACTTTCCGTCGATCCTGAAGATCCTAAAATGGCGAGAACTTCTTCATCATGGATAAGTCTGTTCATTTCTTGGACGGCTTTTTCTTGTGTCGACTCGTCATCAGCTAAAATCACTTCGATCGGCACTCCGTTAATTCCACCATTGGCATTAATTTCTTCTACTAACAGCTCCGTCGTATTCCATTCGGGTTCACCTAGTGGGTTGTTCGGTCCTGTCTTTGAATAAATGGCACCGATTTTGTACACTTCTACATCGTCTGAATTTTCGGATCCAGAGGTTTCTTGCTCTCCTCCCCCTCCTTCACCACTACAAGCCGACAATACGAAAGCAAATGCCAGCAAAAGGATGATAGTGTAAAACTTTCTCATTTTAAAACCCCTCCCATTTTTTTCTTCATCTATTTCAATTTTTTATGACACAACACTATGTCCTAAATATGCTTCTTTAATTTCTTTATCATGTAATAAATCTTTGGATGGTCCTTCTTTGACGATCTCCCCGTTCGATATGACATACGCCCTGTTCGTTATTTTGAGTGAAGCGACGACATTTTGTTCGATCAACAAGATGGTCGTCCCTAGCGTTTCGTTTAATTTCACGATCAAATCGAGCACTTCTCGAACGACGATCGGGGCGAGTCCGAGCGTCGGTTCATCGAGCAATAATAGATCTGGTTTCGACATCATCGCTCTAGCGATTGCAAGCATTTGCTGTTGTCCTCCGGAAAGTGTCCCAGCCAACTGATCTTCTCTTTCTTTTAAAATCGGGAAAAATTCAAAAATCAAATCCAAATCTTTCTCTTTTTCCGCTTTACTAAGTTTCTTATACCGGTGGTAAGCACCGAGAAGTAAATTGTCGTACACGGTCAACGTTCGAAAAATTTGTCGATGTTCTGGAACATGAGCGATATGTCGAGATACGATTTTTTCCGTTTCCATTCCATCGATCCGATTACCTTGGTAATAAATCGTTCCTTCCTGGATATCTACTAAACCGGTAATCGCTTTTAATAATGTCGTTTTTCCACCACCATTTGCACCTAACAATGCGACGATTTCTCCTTCATTTACATGAAGGCTCACTCCTTTAAGAGCTTGTATTTTTCCGTAATAAACATGTAAATTGTTCACTTGTAACGTTTTTTGAGTTGACATAACGTCCTCCTTTTAATTCGCAACATATTCTTCTTCCACTTCACCTAAATATGCTTTAATTACTGCTTCGTTCTGTTGAATTTCGTATGGAGTTCCTTCAGCTATTTTTTCCCCTTGGTTAATGACAATAATCGAATCACAAATTCCCATGACTAAATCCATATCATGTTCGACGACGAAAACGGTGATCCCTTGTTCTTTTATTTTTTTGATAAGTAAACTCATTTCTTTCGTTTCTTGATCATTCAATCCTGCGGCGATCTCATCGAGCAATAAAAGTTTCGGATTGACCGCTAATGCCCTTGCTAATTCAAGTAACCGTAATTTTCCGAGCGGTAAATTTCCCGCCAACATGTCGATTTCATGTTCCAATCCGACAAACTTTAAAAACTCGAAACATTTTGTATATACTTCATCTTCTTCTTTCAACACTGTCGGCAATCGAAGTGCAGATTGGAAAAATCCAGTTTTTGAATTCGTATGATAGCCGACCATCACGTTCTCAATGACCGTCATATTTTTGAATACTTGCAAGTTTTGAAACGTTCTTGATATTCCGAGCGCTGCAACTTTATAAGGGGGAAGGCCATCGATCCTTTTTCCGTCAAAAATGATTTCACCTTTCGTGGGTGTATAAATTGCCGAAATGAGATTGAACAACGTACTTTTTCCGGCTCCGTTCGGTCCGATCAATCCGACGATTGTATTTTTTTCAACAGTAAATGAAATGTTTTTATTTGCTACAATTCCGCCGAATTCATGTGTTACATTTTTTAAACGCAGCATATGATTCCTCCCTACGTAGTTTTTTCGATCGGTCGAGACTTCCTTTTTTCATACATACTTACTAAAGTTGGAAATAGACCTTTCGGCATGAACATGATGACTAACACTAAAATAAGCCCATTCAACACGTGCTCAAAATCACTCGTAATAAACGATACGTTGTTACCTAAAAAGTGGACGAAAATATTGATCGCTGTAATGAGTATCGCTCCGATAAGTGCGCCCCAGATACTCGTCGATCCACCTAAAACGACCATCGTCAGAAATAATATAGATGCATCCAGTCCGAATGAACTTGGTGAAATGCTGTAACTCATATGTGCGAATAACCATCCTGCTAGCCCTGCTAATGCTGCACTGAAGATGAATATTTGCATTTTATATTTTCCGGTATTTACACCCATCGAATTTGCTGCGATTTCGCTATCATGAATCGACCTTAACGCACGACCGATCCGTGAATGAACGATATTCATCGAAATGAGTAGCGTCAGTACGGTAAAAAACCAAACGAAGTAGTAATAAGGCAAACCTTGATGGATCGTAAAGCCGAATATCTCAACCGTTGGAATACCATAAAATCCAGATGCACCACTCGTAACGGAACGCCATTCTAAAATTAAAACGCTTACAATGATCCCAAATGCAAGTGTCGCCATCGCCAAATAATAACCACTTAGACGTGCCATCGTATGACCGACTATAAATGCGATGATAACCGGCAGTAAAATGGCGAAAATCAAACCAATCCAAGGATTTAATCCTAGCGTTTTCGTCAATATGGCAGTTGTGTACGCTCCAACTCCGTAAAATGCCGCTTGACCGAGAGAAATTTGTCCTGCATAACCCATTAATAAACCGAGTCCTATTGCAACGATGCCATAAATCCCTGCGAATGTAGCTTGTGTCAGTAAGAACGAACTTAAGCCTAGAAACGGAAAGATGATGACGATACCTGTGAATATGAAAAAGCCTATCCAATTCATTTGTTTGACGCCTCTTTTTTTAACCGCCATTATAATCCTCCTTTTTCAACGGATTTTTCACCGAGGATACCGCTCGGTCGAATAAGAAGGAGTAATAAGACGAATGTAAATGTGATAGCATCTTTTAAACCAGAACTGATATATCCTCCACCTAATGATTCGACTAGACCGATGATGATACCTCCAAGCACGGCTCCTGGTGCACTGCCTAGACCGCCGAAGATCGCTGCAGAAAACCCTTTTATTCCTAACATGATTCCGACATCGTAAGAAGGGAACATGATCGGTGCGATCGCAACTCCTGCTAAAGCACCTAAACCTCCGCTCAAAACGAATGAAAGCGTCGCCATTTTTTTCGGACTTATTCCCATTAGCCTTGCAGCGATCGGGTTATCCGATGTTCCACGAAACGCTTTTCCAACGATCGATTTTTCCATCATTATGTATAAAAAAAAGACGACTGCTAGCATGATACACATGACCCAAATACTTTGAACGTTGACCGATGCACCTAAAATTTTCACTGGACCATGTGGCGTAAAGGGATCTAAACGATACGATTCTTTTCCCCAACCTACGCTCGCTAGACCTCGAATTAATATCGCAAGACCGATCGTTAAAATGATCAAACTTAGAGGGTCCGCTTCTTTCACTCTACGAAATACAACAAATTCCAACATCCATCCGATGACTGCTACTAATACGAGAGTAATGGAAAATGATAGATAATAAGGCACTCCTAAACCGATAAACGTAACCATCAGCATACCACCGAGCATGACGAATTCACCTTGTGCAAGGTTGATCACTTTCGTGACACTGTAAATCGTGACAAACCCTAGTGCGACGATGGCATAAATACTTCCAACCGTCAAACCCGTCACCGTAAATTGTATGAAATCTTCCATCAACGATCACCACCTTGATCTAGTAATATCACAAATATTATATTAACGTTCATGATACGTTATGGTTTATATATGATTATATATTTATCAATTATTAGTGTCAACGCTTTATTATCTAAATTATCGTAAAAATCCGAAATGTATAAAACTTCGTATCAAATGTCACATTTTTCGTTGCTTATGCAAGGAAAACCGCATGAATGACACGCTTTAAACGTTTTCTATTATCTTTGTATAATGGCGATAATTTGTTGAAATTCTTGCACGAAAAAACTGTGAACGAACAAGTTCATTCCCTTTTATATATAACAATTAATTATAGTACGTTTTATTATCGTGACAAAATATAAACATATGTTATAATGAAACACAACTTTAAATCAAAGATATGTAATTTTGTAGAAAAGGAGATTATGATGGAAAGAAAATTTAATACTAGATCGATGATTTTTACGATATTCGGAGATTATATACGACATTACGGAAATGAAATTTGGATCGGAAGTTTAATTAAATTATTAGAAGCATTTGGACATAATGAACAAGCTGTCCGTGTTGCAGTTTCACGAATGAGTAAACAAGGCTGGTTAAAATCTGAAAGACAAGGAAATAAAAGTTTTTATTCGTTAACCGAACAAGGAAAAGTTCGAATGGAAGAAGCTGCTAGAAGAATATATAAAGAACCTTTTCCGAAATGGGACGGAACGTGGTGGATTTTGCTTTATCATATTCCAGAAAACAAACGCCACTTAAGGGACAAATTACGGAAGGAATTAACTTGGAGCGGATTTGGTCCCTTATCAAACAGTTGCTGGATTACACCTAACAATCTGCAAAAAGAAATAAAAATGATGGTCAAAAAATATGAAGTTGATGAACATATCACATATTTTCGAGCAACTTATGAAGGAATGCAAAATCATCAAGATCTAGTGAAAAATTGTTGGAATTTACATAAAATCAACGAAAAATATAGTAGTTTTATTGAACAATATAGTCAAAATTATATTATCCATAAAAATAAATTAAGCAAAAACGAAATGAACGACAGTGACTGTTTTGTTGCAAAAACTTTACTCGTCCATGAATTCCGTAAATTTTTATTCATTGACCCGAGCTTACCTGATGAACTTTTACCAGATAAATGGCTCGGTGATTCAGCAGCAGTTTTATTTAAAGAATATAATGATATTTTAGAAAAACCGGCCAAACGTTTTTTCGAGTCGGTCTTTGAATTAGTGTATGAATAAAAAATAATACTAACGATAAGCTATTTTAAGATAAAAAACTTGACTGTTGTATCTTCAGTCAAGTTTTTTCAAATAGTGTTGTCTTTTCTCGAGAAATTTTTTCAAAAATCTTTTCATCTTGATATTCTCTTGCATTTCTTACATATGTTTTAACGGATAGGTCTATCAATGCTTCATCTTTCTCAGTTAATTCTCGAACAACTTTTCCGGGATTTCCGAGCACCAAAGAATTTGGTGGAATTACTTTACCAGACGGAATCAAGGAATTCGCTCCAATAATTGAATTTTCACCGATAACCGCTCCGTCTAAAATCGTCGCTCCCATACCGACGAGGACTCCTCTTTTAATTGTACATCCATGAATAATCGCATTATGTCCTACCGTTACTTCGTCTTCAACGATTAACGGAAACCCTTCATACAAATGGCAGACCGTATTTTCTTGGATACTGCAACGATTCCCGATTTGAATCTTATCTTCATCTCCTCTTAATACGACATTAAACCAAATGCTCGTCTCCTCACCTATCGTGACGTTTCCGATTATTTTTGCACCTTCTGCGATGAAAGCGGTGTTATCGACTTGTGGAATATATTCCTTATATCGATAAAACATACAAATTCCTCCCCGATTCATCATATTTATTCAATCATACAAAACTCAATCGTTTATTTCACTTTTTCTTTTGCAAAAAGGTGCGTACTATGAACGTTAAGTCTCGCATTTGGATCGATTCTTAATTTCGCTTGATTCACGGCAATCGTCGCTTCACCAAATCCTGTTGCGATAAGTTTCGGTTTCCCTTTATAAATGCAAATATCTCCCGCGGAATAAATACCTGGAATATTCGTCTCCATTTGTTGATTTACGCTAATAGAGTTGCGTTGAATTTCTAGTCCCCATGTTTTTAACGGTCCTAAGTCAGTGATGAAGCCGAAATTCACGATGACACTGTGGACATCCAGTAACGTTGTTTTTTCTCCACGCACTTCTTTTATTAAAACTTGATTAATTTTTTGACCATCGCCGATAATTTCGGCCACTTCAAATGGAGTAAGGACCGTCACGTTTGAATTTTTTAATTCCGTTACACTTGCTTCATGTGCCCGGAATCGATCTCGACGGTGAATAAGGGTTACACTATTTGCAATTGGTTCTAAAGCAAGCGACCAATCTACAGCAGAATCCCCACCACCACAGACGAGCACATCTTGCCCTAAAAAATCGTCTAATTTTTTGATCGAATAATACAAATTGCTACCTTCATACTTTTCACTATCGTTCACTTCTAACTTTCGCGGTTGAAAAGCTCCGGCACCCGCAGTAATAATGATCGTACGAGTAAGATAACGATTTGCATTTGTAATGATTTCAAACGTTTCCTCATCTAAACGATTGACGTTTAATACAGATTCTCCTAATGTAATTTTAGGTGAAAAAGTAAGTGCTTGTTCATATAATTGATCAACTAAATCTTGAGCTTTAATCTTCGGAAAACCGGCCACATCATATATATATTTTTCAGGATAAAGCGCTGATAATTGTCCACCAACTTCTTCCATACTATCAATTAAGTGGACATTCGCTTCGCGCATCCCTGCGTAAAACGTCGTAAATAACCCTACTGGACCGGCACCGATGATCGTCATATCATAAGTTTCTGTCATAATACCAGCCTCCCAGCAGAGCTTTCATGTTTTAGTGGATCTCCATCAAATGGTTCATCAGCAATTTTGATAGAACCTGTCGGACATTCTTCGTATGCGTCTTCTAAATCATATATGAGGTCTTCATCAACCGGTACATTTCCTTGATTATTATCGGCAATATAATAAGATAATCCTTCTTCATTATATGCGAAAAGTTCCGGCGCGATCGATCCGCAACTTCCACAAGAAATACACGTTTCTTGATTCACAATCGTATACTTACACATTTTACCACTCCTCATACTATTTTATATGACGTTTTAATAACGTGATTGTTAATTATCGTTATGCACATAATACATAAAATGCGTTTTTATGTCAATATAATTTTCAAATAATTGCGAATGAAAATTTCTTTTGTTACGATAAAATACAATGTATGAGGAAATAATTCTCATGAACTTCTTATCTCATAGTTTAGGAATCTTACACGATTTAAAAAAGGAGCGAACGATATATGGTAAACGACATTTGCAAAATGTTTCATATTACTTATCCGATCATCCAAGGTGGTATGGGAAATATTAGTAATGCTCCGTTAACTGCTGCTGTTTCTGAAGCCGGTGGACTCGGTACGATCGGTTGTGGAACGATGGAACCGGAAGAAGTAGAAAAAATCATTATCGAGACGAAGAAACGAACAGACAAACCGTTTGCGGTAAATATTGCGATCAACGTTACTCCTTATACAGATCGTTTAATCGATTTAGTCATCAAGCAGCGAGTTCCTGTCGTTTCTTTATCTGCTGGAAACCCTGCTCCATATATTCCGAAATTACAAGAACAAGGAATGAAAGTTCTGACGATTGTAGCAACCGTAAAACATGCAAAAAAAGCAGAAGCGTCCGGTGCGGATGCTATAGTCGCTGAAGGTTTTGAAGCAGCCGGAATAAATTCAAATTTAGAATTGACGACGTTTACATTAATTCCCCAAATTGTCGATCAAGTCGACATACCAGTCATTGCTGCAGGTGGTATTGGTGATGGTCGTGGACTCGCTGCCGCCTTCATGCTCGGAGCTTCTGGAGTCCAAATGGGCACTCGTTTCATTGCGACGAAAGAAGCACCTTTTCATGAAAACTACAAAAATAAAATTTTAGAAGCAACTGACACATCTACACAAATTATCGGGCGCACGGTAGGAAAAATTCGTCGCGTATTAACGAATGAATATGCTCACAAAATAAAACAATTCGAGAAAAAAGGGTTGACGGCTGAAGAGTTTGATAAATTGACGACTGAAGCTCAACATATAAAAGGAGCGATTGATGGAGATTTTTCTGAAGGATTTATTAACGGCGGACAAATATCCGGTCTTATCGGTTCGATTCCGACCGTCAAACAGTTGTTAGAGGAAATGATGCAAGAGGCGCAAAAACAATTGACCGAAGTACAGAAAAAGTTTAGCTCATATTAATTTTTAGCAGCAAATGTACTGTTACTTTCGAATGAATTAACTTATTTGGAGGGAATACCGTTGGAAAAGAACCGAGTCGGTCAGTCTGATATTTATATCTCACCACTTTCTTTAGGCTGTATGTCACTCGGTATCGATAAGAAAAAAGCGTTGGAAATGATCGATTATGCGCTTGAAAACGGAATTAACCATTTAGATACAGCTGATTTATACGATTTTGGTGAGAATGAAAAAATTGTCGGGGAAGCGATCAAACATCGTCGGGATAAAGTGATCGTTACGACGAAAGTAGGTAACCATTTCGATCGAACGAAAAAACGAACAGATTGGTTTTGGGATCCTTCAAAGAAATATATCGAAACGGCTTTACAAGAAAGTTTAAAACGATTGCAAACAGATTATATTGACATCTATTTATTACACGGCGGAACGATCGACGATCCGATCGATGAAGTGATCGACACGTTTGAACGGCTAAAACAGTCAGGCTACATTCGAACGTACGGCATTTCTTCGATTCGACCGAATGTGATAAAACAATATATGGAAAATTCTAATATCGACGTCGTCATGATGCAATATAATCTATTAGACCGCCGTCCTGAAGAGTTATTAAACGATTTACATAAAAGAAACATTAGTGTACTAGCACGTGGGCCGTTAGCAAAAGGAATTCTCTCGGACCGAGCGAACAAGTACTTGGATGAAAAAGGAAAAGAAGGATATTTAGAGTATACGCAAGAGGAATTATTAGAAACAGTTCAACAACTGTCGAGAATGACCGATTCTTTAACAAAGCTTTCTTTTCAATACATCCTTCATCATCCTGCAGTCGCTTCTGCCGTATTCGGCGCCAGTACGAAAGAACAACTCGCTCAAAATATTGAATGTTTTTCTACTACGAAACTTTCTAGTGATACGTATGATAAGATTCAAAAGCTGACAAAATTTTTCCAATATAAAATACACCGTTAAATGAAATAAGAGCTATCTACACGAAAATAACGTTTGTAAGATAGCTCTTTTGTTATGGAGGAACAAAGTTATCTTCTTTTACCTTTCATATGTTCATCTCTAACTTCATCTTCCTTAAATTTTTGTTTCCGATCATGATGGTAAGATTTAGACGGGGCAACTTTCACCGTTACTTTCGTTTCTCCGATCACTTTCACATCAAACTCTCTTTCGACTTCAACTGCGATACGATTACCTTGCTCCTCAATTTTACATTGTAAACAGTTAGGTTGTTGTACGACTTTCACCGATATTTCGCAATCATCAAGTAAACAGTTTTCGTCTAAATCCGTCAGTTTTACTTCGTCACAATAGTTGATCGTTTCAGAGACGACTTCTGTTTTCGTATTGTCATTGAAAGAATACCATATGTTCACATCGTATTTACCATGCACTTCTACACAGTCATCACTTTTCTTTTTCGCATGGTATAGATGATTAATAACCCAACAACCTAAAATACTTGATGGCCTATGAGCTGGTCTTATATGGTCTGTCGATTTACATACTTGTCGTCCGCGTCCACAAACAGCTTTCGTTATGATTTCTCTATATTCGCTATCATGATAAGTCATCGTTACGTATACCTCCTCTTTTGTCATAGTCAGTTTATGCAAGACAAATACCTAAGGTGCATACGTAACACGAAACTTTTCTTTCCGCCATCAATTTATCAAAAAATAAAAAAATCATTGAATTCAGCACACTTTTACTGCCAAACTGAAGCCTCAAAAAATGAATCTTTAACCGAGGCTAACTAAGAATGCCGAATTCAACGATCATGAAGAAAGCTTTCTTATTGTGTCACTCAAATAAGATTAGCTATTTTGTGCCGTTTCATTTTTATAATGTTTCCCTGTCTTTCCTGTTAAGACATTTCCACCTGTATCCTTGATGACATAGTTCGTCACTTCACGGGCGATCGTTCCAGAAACTAGCTGCAACACATCGTTGACGATATCTTGAATTTCTTTGAACTCTTGAACGAGAGGAATGCTGTCCAATTCCTCTTCCGCTTTTTTCAACTCTTCCTCGACGATTTTTAAAGCTTTCGTTTTATTGTACGCTTCTAAATTTACCGCTTGTTTTTGTAATGTTTTAATTTTCGTGACGAGACGTTGCACTTTGTCGTTCGCATTTATTTTCGCCTCGATCTGTTTAAACCGTTCAATCTCTTCCGTTTGTGCCAACATTTGAGCTAGATGTTTCGCTTCATCCAACACCTCTTGGCGCGTATACAATTTCATTTTAGTTCACCTCTACTGACTGATTCACTAGTTCTCCATCTAATGACCATGTTTTCGCTTTTGTAATTTTTACGTCGACAATTTCACCGATCAGGCTTTTTGGTCCTTTAAAGTTTACGACTTTATTCTTTTCCGTATAGCCGGAAAGGACGGTTTCGTCTTTCTTGCTTTCTCCTTCAACGAGTACTTTCACCGTCTTCCCTTCGTACGATTCCATATGTTGTCGAGACAGTTTGTTGACGAGTTCATTCAGACGATATAAACGTTCTTTTTTCACTTCCATCGGTACGTTATCTTTCTGTGCAGCTGCTGGAGTTCCTTCACGTGGTGAATAGATGAACGTATAAGCCGATTCAAAACCGACTTCTTCCACGAGGCTCATCGTTTCCTCGAACTGCTCTTCTGTTTCATTCGGAAAACCGACGATAATGTCCGTTGTAAGAGTCACATTTGGAATTGCTGCTTTAATTTTACGGACTAATTCTAAATACGATTCACGTGTATATTTACGATTCATTTTACGTAAGATGTAATTGCTACCTGATTGTACCGGTAAATGGATATGATTCATCAAGTTTCCACCTTTTGCCAACACTTTGATTAAATGATCGTCGAAGTCACGCGGGTGGGATGTCGTAAATCGTACGCGCGGAATGTCAATTTTCCGGATATCGTCTAATAAATCACCGAATCGATAATCGATATCTTCAAAGTCTTTTCCGTACGCATTGACATTTTGACCGAGCAACGTAATTTCTTTATACCCTTGTGCAGCTAAATGACGTACTTCTTGGATAATATCTTCTGGGCGACGACTACGTTCTTTTCCTCGTGTCATCGGTACGATACAATATGTACAGAACTTGTCGCAACCGTACATGATGTTGACCCAAGCTTTAATTTTACCGTATCTCGCTTTCGGGAGATTTTCGATGATGTCTCCTTCTTTCGACCATACTTCAACGACTTGAGCTTTACCGAACATCGCTTCTTGAATGAGTTTCGGCAGACGGTGAATATTGTGCGTTCCGAAAATCAAGTCAACGTATTGATGTTTCTGTAAAATTCGATTTACGACGGTTTCTTGTTGCGACATACAACCGCATACACCAAGAATAAGATCCGGTTTTTCGACTTTCAATTGTTTTAAGTTACCGATTTCACCGAATACTTTATTTTCAGCATTTTCACGGATCGCACAAGTATTCAATAAGATGATGTCGGCCTCTTCATCTTCTGTCGTCGCTTCGTACCCCATTTCCGTCAAGATTCCGGCCATTACTTCACTATCATGTTCATTCATTTGGCAACCGTACGTTCTAATTAAAAATTTCTTTCCTACTCCGATCGTTCTCAATTCTTCTGGAATAGAGAAATCATAATGGATTTCTACTTTCTCACGCCCGCGTTTCCGTGCTTTTCTAATATCAGGCGGTTGATAAGTCGTCTGGAAATATTTCGCAATCATCTCTTCACTACTCATATTTTTCAATCGTTCTATGTTATCCTGATCGGATTTTATGTCCGAAGGATTCACTTGTTTAATTTGTGATTGTTCTTTGCGTTGTTGTTCATTCATCTTTAAGCTCCTTCCAAATAATTTAACAGTGTTCATCTAACTAGTATATAATTTTTATATATATTTCACAACGAAAGATCATTGAAACTTATATAATTTTTACAAATCGGTCATAAAACTGTATAAAATCGAGTAGGAGGAGGTGATTAACCTCCGTCCTCTCACACCACCGTACGTACGGTTCGCGTATACGGCGGTTCAATGTAAAATCTCTTCTTGATTAACTTAATGCAAGTATGCAACACACTTTTACAGTACCTTCTGATTCCATCATATTCTCCTGTAAATAGTCGGCTCATTTAATAGACGTTGACAGTGTCATTTATACTTTTCATCAGCATTATCATGAGATTGAACACTGTCAATCCCTTCCCTCTTTCTATTTTTCAATAGACGTCATTAGTACGATGGATTGAACTGACTTCTGCATGTTCAGTATTACCTCGCAGTAATAGTTACCATATAATGGCATATCATGCAGACCTCACCAGGTAAGAGTTATAACCTTCCTTCCATGTAACTGCTGCATTTACTGTATGGAACTCGGGCAGTATTGGACTTTGTTTTGTCTTGCAAACTCATCCATTCCAAGTCAGCCTTATATGCAGTTCCTGTTCGTCAGTTCGGGAGTTTGCCTCCAGCTTCCTTCAGATTCCGCGTCGCCACGGACACCCTTGCGTTAAGCTAACCACTACTTCTCTCTTCGTGGCTCGGGACTCTCACCCTATAGGTTACACCCATGCCAGGCGCACACAACTAAAAAACTACCTAAAAAGGTAGTTTTTATAAAATTTATAAAGTATTGTTTTCTCTCTTTATGCAATTTTTGTTATCTTGGCTCGACAATCAACTTTATCGCTGTTCGTTCTTCACTTTCGATTAAAATGTCTGTAAAAGCAGGTATGCAAATTAAATCTACACCACTAGGAGCTACAAATCCACGTGCTATCGCTACTGCTTTAATTGCTTGGTTTAATGCTCCAGCTCCAATCGCTTGAAGCTCCGCTGAACCATTCTCCCTCAATACATTCGCTAATGCACCAGCAACTGAATTAGGATTTGACTTTGCTGAAACTTTTAAAACGTCCATTACTTAGTACCTCCTCCATTATCGTAAATAGATTTATTGCTACTATATTCTAATAATTGAGTCCTTATTACTTAATTATGCATGAATTACCATAAAATACAATAGTCTTTTTGAAGAAAATATGCAATAAATCTATTTGTTTCATATTAATCTTATTAGCTTATCCATAAAAAGGATGATCTTCGTTAATAATAATTCTTTCGATATGAATAGCTTTTCCAGTAATTGGGTCGATTTGAATAACACAGCCGTTCAGTTGTCTTCTACCCTTCTTTTCCACTTCAAACCTTACTGGCATATTCGTCAAAAAACGGTTAATGACTGATTCTCTCTCAACTCCTAAAATCCCATCGTACGATCCAGTCATTCCAACATCAGTAATATAAGCTGTCCCATTCGGTAAAATGCGCTCGTCGGCGGTTTGTGTATGTGTATGCGTTCCCACTACGGCACTTACGCGACCATCGACATACCAAGCAAACGCCTGTTTTTCGCTCGTCGCTTCAGCATGGAAATCAATGAAAATGACATTCGTACGTTTTTTCGCCTCAGTTATTAATTCATCCCCCTTTCTAAAAGGATCATCGTGTGGTTCTAAATAAGTTCTTCCTTGTAAATTAATAATTGCTATTTCCACATCATTTACATTTAAATATATGATCCCTTTACCGGGATTATTCTCGGGAAAATTAGCTGGACGAATTAAATACGTAGCATCGTCGATAAATTCCATAATTTCTTTTTTGTTCCACGTATGATTTCCCATTGTAATCGCTTAATCCCTAATTGCAAAAATTGTTTATATATTTTTTCAGTAATCCCTTTACCTCCTGCGGCATTTTCTCCATTTACGATCGTTACTTGCGGACGATATTTTTCTTTCAATTTCGGCAAATATTCAGTAACCATTTCTCTTCCTGGGGAACCGACGATATCACCAATAAATAACAGTTTCATTCAAAATCTCCTTACCAATATCATACTAAATCTTTATATATATTTTATCAGTGTAAAAAAAAGCGGCATAACATACCGCTTTTTTTTAAAAGTTAGCGAAAAATTATTTTGCATATTCTACCGCTCTCGTTTCTCGGATGACAGTCACTTTAATATGACCTGGATATTCTAGTTCTCCTTCGATACGTTTTCTAATATTACGAGCGATATGTGTCGCTTCCGAATCATCGATTTCATCTGGTTTCACCATAATGCGAATTTCTCTTCCAGCTTGAATCGCATATGATTTTTCTACACCAGAGAACGAATCGGAAATTTCTTCTAATTTCTCTAAACGTTTAATATAGTTTTCCAACGTTTCACTTCGAGCACCCGGTCTTGCTGCAGATAATGCGTCCGCAGTAGCAACAAGGACGGAAATGATCGAAGTAGGTTCTTCGTCGCCATGGTGTGATGCAATTGCGTTAATGACGACAGGATTTTCTTTATATTTCGTAGCTAATTCTTTTCCAATTTCAACGTGACTACCTTCTACTTCATGGTCAATTGCTTTACCAATATCGTGAAGTAAACCTGCTCTCCTAGCTAGTACCTCGTCCTCACCTAATTCTGCTGCAAGCAACCCTGTTAAGTAAGCGACTTCTATCGAATGCTTCAACACATTCTGACCATAGCTTGTTCGATATTTTAAGCGACCTAAAATTTTAATTAAATCAGGATGTAAGCCATGTACTCCGACTTCAAAAGTGGCTTCTTCTCCGATTTCACGAATATGTTCATCGACTTCTCGTCTTGCTTTTTCAACCATTTCTTCGATACGTGCAGGATGAATCCGTCCATCTTGCACGAGCTTTTCTAAAGCAATTCGAGCAATCTCACGTCTTATCGGATCAAATCCTGATAAAATTACTGCTTCAGGTGTATCATCAATGATCAGGTCAATACCGGTCAAAGTCTCTAGTGTCCGAATGTTTCGACCTTCACGTCCGATAATCCGACCTTTCATTTCATCATTCGGCAAGTTGATGACTGATACAGTCGTCTCAGCAACGTGGTCGGCTGCACAGCGTTGTAAAGCAAGTGATAATATATGTTTCGCTTTTTTATCCGCTTCTTCTTTCGCTCTATTTTCAGCCTCCTTGATCATCATTGCTGTTTCATGTTTCAACTCATTTTCGACTCGCGTTAAAATAACTTGTTTCGCTTGGTCAGTCGTATATCCAGAAATGCGTTCAAGCTCCGTATGCTGTTCGACTAGCATAGCTTCCACTTTGCTTTCCATTTCTTCAATTTGTTGTTGTTTTTCTGCTAGCGTTTGTTCTCTTGTTTCTAAAGACAACTCACGCTTATCCAATGTAACACTTTTGTTGTCGAGAATTTCCTCTTTCTGAATTAACCGATCTTCTTGTCTTTGAATTTCTAAACGACGTTCTCGTAATTCTTCCTCTACTTGCTGGCGAAATTTATGACTTTCTTCTTTCGCTTCTAACAGTGCCTCTTTTTTGGCGGCATCTGCATTTCGGCGTGCTTCTTCAACTATTTGCTTCGCTAAACTCTCCGCGCTAGAGATTTTAGCTTCCGCAATAGATTTACGAATCAGATAACCAACAACAATACCGACGATTAGGACTAAGGCGAGCAAAATGGAGATGAGTATAGGGTTGTCCACGTTCTTCACCTCCTATTGCTATGAAATTGTATAACTTTTTATTGTCGGCATATACCATTTCAATAATGTTCTATTGTATAATAATTGATTAAATTATACAACTACATTTTAATTGTACCAATAACCATTGTCAATTTAAAGCTTTTCGTTTAAAAACAAAACAAAAAATCCTTTACTTCATATTTTAACCATAAAGTAAAGGATTTTAATGAGGTTATATTTCCGCTTCTTCAGTTTCTACTGTATCTTCCGCCGAAACTTCTAATTGATCAAGCTGATGATGACTTCGAATAGCAGCTAAAATTTCGTTAGCAATTTCCGGATGTTCAATTAAAAACTGTTTCGCGTTCTCTCTTCCTTGGCCTAATCTTTCACCGTTGTATGAGTACCATGCGCCACTTTTTTCAACGATATCTAACTCAGAGCCGATATCTAAAATTTCTCCTTCGATAGAAATGCCTTCACCGTACATAATATCTACCATCGCTTGTTTAAACGGTGGCGCTACTTTATTTTTCACTACTTTTATTTTCGTTCTATTCCCGATCATATCGGTACCTTGTTTTAACGTTTCAGCACGTCTTACTTCCAACCTAATAGATGAATAGAATTTCAATGCCCTTCCGCCAGGTGTCGTTTCTGGGTTTCCAAACATAACGCCGACTTTTTCACGAATTTGGTTAATAAAGATCGCGATCGTCTGCGATTTATTAATCGCTCCAGATAATTTTCTTAATGCTTGTGACATTAAACGTGCTTGCAAGCCGACGTGAGAGTCACCCATTTCTCCTTCTATTTCTGCGCTAGGGACTAATGCGGCGACCGAGTCGATGACGATAATGTCCACTGCACCACTACGGACGAGTGCTTCCGCAATTTCTAACCCTTGTTCTCCAGTATCAGGTTGCGATAGTAATAACTCCTCGATATTTACTCCTACTGCGCGCGCATAATTCGGGTCTAGTGCGTGTTCTGCATCGATAAATGCAGCTTGGCCGCCTAATTTTTGCGCTTCCGCAATCGCATGTAAAGCGACTGTCGTCTTTCCTGAAGATTCAGGTCCGTAAATTTCGATAATACGGCCTTTCGGATAACCGCCGATCCCTAGTGCAATATCTAAAGCTAATGAACCACTTGAAATCGTATCTATTTTTCGTTCCGCTTGTTCGCCTAATTTCATAATGGAACCTTTTCCAAATTGTTTTTCAATTTTTCGTAACGCTTCATCTAAAGCTTTCTGTTTATCACTCAATCGATTTACCTCCTATCATAAACTAACTTAATCATACCTTTTTTTCATAAAATACACAAGTAATAAGCGAATGTGTGTTCTTGTATTTTCCGTACAAAAATGACGCTATTTTTCTATTTTTCCAGTAGCAAAAATGAAATTTTTAAGCTTAAAATGGATTGAAAAATGTTATTTTAAATATTTAAATAATAATTCATAACCTTTTAAAACAGCTCGATAACGAATTTGATAACGGTCTCCTTGGAAAAAGCATTTTTCGATTTGCCGATAACCGTTCTGATCGTAAAGACCTACGTAGACGGTTCCTACATCTTTTCCTTCCACTTTACTAGGTCCAGCGACACCGGTAAAGCTAATGCCGATCGTAGCATCTAAACGTTCAGCTACGTTCTTCGCCATTTCTTCAGCACAAGCGCGGCTTACTGTTCCTTCTCGTTCGATCGTTTCTTTTTTCACCCCTAAAACGTTTTCTTTTACTACTTTGTCGTAGCAGACGACACTTCCTCTAAAAACAGTCGATGCACCTGGTAAAGCGACTAAGCGATCGGAGAATAAACCACCTGTTAAACTTTCTGCCGCTGCTAACCGTTTATTTCTTTTTTCTAACAACTGAAACACTTTCTCTTCGATCGTCGTCTCATTTTCACCGAAACAATAATCGCCAACTCGTTCTAAAATAACTCGTTTTGTCGTCTCTAACTTTTGTTTCGCTTCATTTTCTGAAGCAGCTTTCACCGTCAAACGTAACGTCACTCCATCTCTTCCAGCAAGAAGTGCGATCGTCGGATTATTTTGTGTCGCAATCATATCTTGTAATTGATCTTCAAGTGACGATTCGCCGATCCCGATAAACTTTAATACGTTCGAATAAATGATCGTTTCCCCATTTAATTTCCTTAAAAACGGAATGACACTATCGGAGAAAATTTGCTTCATTTCACGCGGAACACCAGGTAAAAAGATCCAATAACCATCATCGTATTTTACGATATTTCCGGGCGCCATGCCGACCTTATTCGATAAGACGATCGAATTTTCAAACACGCGCGCTTGACGTTTATTATTCGGAGTCATCGGCAAATTTTGTTTATCATAATACTGTTCAATTTTTCTCATGGCCGTTTCATCGACCGCGAGCGGAATTTGACTTATTGCTTGAAAAGCTTCTCGCGACAAATCATCTTCTGTAGGACCGAGCCCACCAGTAATGATAACGACGTTCGAACGTTTTTTCGCTAGCTTTAAAACTTCAGTAAGTCGCTTTAAATTGTCGCCGACGACCGTATGATAAAAAGTATTGATCCCATAACGTGCGAGCTGTTTCGATATCCATTGTGCATTCGTATTCGCAATTTGACCTAACAACAGTTCTGTTCCAACAGCGATAATTTCCGTATTGAAATTTTTCCTCATTTCGAATCCCTCATTACGTGCCAATTTTTCACGAAATATTCGACACCTGACCAAACAGTTAAAATAAGTGCAATATATAAGACAATGATATCAATTGGTATCCCGATATAAGAGAATGGAAAATTATGTAGTAGTAATAGAGCGATCGCTAAAATTTGCGAAACTGTTTTTAATTTCCCCATATTACTGGCTGCAAGTACAATTCCTTCACCAGCAGCTACTAATCTTAACCCCGTCACGGCAAATTCACGACTTATGATCAGTATGACGATCCAAGCAGGAGCAAGTCCTAATTCTACGAGTAAAATAAATGCCGCCGAAACGAGTAGTTTATCGGCAAGCGGGTCGAGAAATTTACCCATATTCGTAATTAATTGATATTTTCGAGCTAAATAACCATCGAGCCAATCTGTCATGGATGCGATAAGAAAAATGAGCGTGGCGATAAAGTGAGTAATTGGTAAACTCGTCGTACCGATATCCCATGCACCTAAATCAAGTGGAATACTTAACATAAAAATGAAAATAGGAATTAAACAAATTCGAGACAATGTTATTTTATTCGGAAGATTCATTGAAATCACCTTTCTACATAAATTGCAAACGATCCTTCATAAAAGGGTAAAACCCCTCTTTTTTAAAGAGGCGCAAGAGCTTGGTCCATTACTGCTTTTCCAGTTCAATCCACAATTTTTGATGGACGATTTCTTGTGGATTGACTGGATATTCGTAATTCGACATCATTTAGCGCGATCGATAGTCCTGAGGCATTTCCGACGTTAAAATAAACTCGTTCTTCATCAGAAATATCAAATTCTTCCACAGGACTGTCAGGTTGTAACGTACCGACATAATACGTCGTACCTGAATCTCCTCTTAACTCTACATATGTTTCACTGTTTGCATCGAGCGACACAGTGACCGAATCACCAGAATGATGAAAAGCAAGTGTCGACGTCGGTGAGTTACCAGATCCTACTTCTACGACAGAAAAGTTCTCGTCACTTTCTTCATCAAGTTCCTCACCATCTTCTTGCTCACTTTCGTCTTCATCCCCTTCATTTTCATCATTCGAACCGATTGGCTCTTCACTTTCTGGCTCCTCTACATTACGAATAATTTCGTCCGTTTCCGTCGGGTTTTCTACCTCGACGTCATTGTTCAATGTTGTTCTCTGATATAACGTCCAAGCAACGAAAATAATACCGATCACTAATATAATAACGATAATTGAAGGTAACATGGAAAATATCGACGAACTTTTTGCGACTTTAGGTCGTCGCGATCTTTCCAATCGTGAATATTGGACAATTTCTTCATTTTCTAATTCAATTTTTTCTTCATCGAAGTCTTGTAGTACTTCATTAGGATCGAGGTCGACAGCGAGCGCATATTCCTTAATGAATGCTCGCGCATAAAAGCGACCTGGTAATACATGAAAATCATTTTGTTCAATCGCTACTAAATAACGTTTTTGGATTTTTGTCAATTCTTGAATATCGTCGAGAGAAAGTCCTTTTGTTTCTCTCGCCTCTTTAAGAATTTCACCAATTTCCATTTCTATAACACCGTCCATTTTTTTATTCAATTCAATGAAAATCCTAAATCGGGTCCAAGTTTTTCTTCATCTATTGCTTCATATGTAATTTCTTCATTTTCATCACGTCTAATTTCAATGATGTAGTCGAAATCATCGAGCGTATATTCAGTAGCTTGAATAAAAATATCGGGATGTTCGACCACTTTCGTTGCTGGTAATTGCATAATTTCCCGAATTAATTGCCAATGTTGTTCACTAGCACGTTGTTTTGAAACGACCCCATCAATGATATAAATATAGTCTTCTCCGTACTCTCCTTCAACTAATTGATTCCTAACTGTTTGTTTCAACAACGTGCTCGAGACGAACAACCATTTTTTATTCGCGCTTACGCTCCCTGCTACGATCGATTCTGTTTTCCCGACTCGAGGCATGCCACGTACCCCTATTAGCTTATGACCGTCGCTTTTAAATAATTCTGCCATAAAATCGACAAGTAAGCCGAATTCTTCACGGACGAAGCGCACCGTTTTCCGATCATCGGAATCACGATGAATATATTTTCCGTGACGTACAGCTAACCGATCGCGCAATTTCGGTTTTCTTAACTTCATAATTTTAATTGTATCTACTTTATCTAAAATCGTTTTTAACCGTTCGATATTTTCATCATCTTTAGACAGCAATAACATTCCTCTACGTGAATTTTCAATTCCGTTGATCATAATAATATTGATCGATAGCATTCCTAACAAAGTGGAAATATCCCCTAATAATCCAGGTCGATTATATTGTAACTCATATTCCAAATACCATTCCGTTTTCTCCATTACAATATCCTCATTTCCTTTTCTTCACGTCTATATAATTTTAACCTAAACGGAGCGACATTTGCAATATAAGTAACAGTATTTTAACGGATATATCATTTTTGTCATTTCGTTACAATAAATCGTTTGTGAAAAGAAAAAGTAGAGGCATTTTTACCTCTACTTTCGTCATTTATCTTTCTTTTTGAACTAATTTGACCATCGTGCTAGCAATCGCTCGTTGCTCTTCTTCTGATGCAGCATTCCATAGCTCAAGTAAAACTCTTTCTTCTTTGTTTTCCGGTTCGACATGTTGACTTAAATAGTCTCCGACATGTTGAGCTAAATTGGCAATCGTATCATTACTCATTCCGTAATCTTTCGCTTTGTCGATTTTATCGGCTAAAAACTCTTTCCAAGTTGAAAAATTGTCTAAAACTGACATGAGATAACCTCCTTATTTTTATTGTTAGTTTGAGCGAAACGATTTTTATTATTCATTAAAAATAAGGAGTTGATAAATTACCAACCGCCAGTAAGGTTGACGATTTCACCTTGGATATAATTTGATTTTTCATCCATTAAAAAAAGCGACGGTATGTGCTACATCTGTTGCAAGTCCTGGACGGTTGACCGGAATTTCAGCGATGATATTCGCTTTTTCATCTCGCATTAAATGGCTGTTCATGTTCGTGTCGATAAACCCGGGACTGACAGCATTGACAGAAATGCCGCTTGGTCCAACTTCTTTCGCCAACGCTTTGACGAAACTGTTTTGTGCCCCTTTTACCGACGAATAAATGACTTCATTGCTCGCTCCGACATTTCCCCAAATCGATGTAATGAAAATAATTTTTCCAGCTCTTTCACGGATCATTTGCGGTAAAAAATATTGCGTCACAAGCCACGGAGACTTTACATGTAACGTCAACATTTTATCCATCAATTCTTCAGACGTATCTTGAAATAGTCCGTAATGCGCGATTCCGCTCACATAAACGATTCCATATACAGGATACGCTACTTCACGGCAAATTCGATGTACGTTATCTGAATTCGTCAAATCGGCTTGCACGACTTGTAACACCGTTTCATTTCCCATATCTTGAACAAGTTCCTCGATCGCTAGCTTATTTTTGTTATAATGTAAAATTAAATTATAATCATTTGTTTTAAGCTCTTTACATATTGCTCTCCCGATATCCCCACTTGCACCTATGACGAATACATTTTTTTGCATCATACTTTCTCACCTAGTTCGCATTCTCTATCGTACAAACAGTCAGTTTCTCTTCGTCGATCCAATTTTGTAAAAAATCATTTACTTCGTCAACGGTTAACGATTGTATGAAAGCGTTTTTTTGAAACAGATCGACATCTACATAATGATATTGTACATATTGAATCGCTGTATAGTCTAGTGAATTCATCGCTCTTAACGTTTGGCCGATCCGTTTTTTCTTCATCACGTCTAAATGTTTTTCTGTAATCGTCATATTTTTCGTACTTAATAAAAGTTCTTTCATTCGTTTGCTAAATTGTTCAGGTTTTGCGGAATTTGAACTTATGAGCGAAAAACTGAAGCTGTCTTCCACCGTCGTACTAAAGTTGAACGTATCGTCGATCAATTCATTATCATACAATTTTTCATAAAACGGTCCACTTTCAGAAAAGAAATAGTCTAACAGCATACTTTGAATTACTTCTCGTTTTAAAAACAGCTCCTTTTCTAGCTGCTCATTCGATTCTTTAATTCCGATCGAAACTTTCGGAATCGAAACAGGCAGATGAATGACGCTTTCTTCGCAAGCGACGTTTGCTGGCTCGTCAGGCAAATAACGGACAATTTTTTTCGCTTCTTGAAAAGTCTTTTTCGCCTGATTTTGTTGAATGACTTCAAAAACAGCTTCATGATCGAAATTTCCGATAACGAATAAACTCATATTCGACGGATGATAAAAAGTATTGTAGCAAGTATATAAATCTTCCTTCGTAATTAAATTGATCGATTGAACCGTTCCGGCTATATCGATGTTAACTGGATGATGATGGAACATATTTTTCACTGTTCCCATATAAACTCGCCAATCAGGTTGATCGTCATACATTTTAATTTCTTGACCGATGATGCCTTTTTCTTTTTCAACAGATTCGTCCGAAAAATACGGATCTTGGACGAAATCGAGCAACGTCTCGACGTTTTGTTCTACTAATTTCGTCGTCGAAAAATAGTACGCCGTTTTCGTAAATGAAGTAAATGCATTCGGAGAAGCGCCTTGTTGTAAAAACTTCGTAAAAATATCTTCATCTTCTTTTTCGAACAATTTATGTTCTAAAAAATGTGCTATCCCATCAGGGACAGTAATCTTTTCATCCCGGTCGATCGGAATGAATGTCCGATCGATCGAACCGTAATTCGTCATAAAGATGCCGAACGTTTTGAAAAATTCCTTTTTCGGCAACAAAAATACGTTCAGGCCATTATCTAAGGTACTTTTATAGAGAGTTTCATTTACTTCTTCATAAAGCACTTGCTTCATTTTAGATCACTCCCATCATTCGTTAATATATAAACCGTATCAGGAGTTATTTTATTGGCAATTTCGACTATATCTTGTTTCGTTACCACGTTAAGCTGTTCGATATATTGTTGTGGCGATAATTGTCTTTCGCCGATTACTTGTTGATAGAGTAGTTCCGGCAACCCGTACGAATGGTCCAACGTCTCTTTCAATTCACTTATAATGAGACCTTTCGTTTCTTCTACTTGTTCTTCCGTAAAATCGCCTTTTTTCATCGCTTCAAATTGCAAATCGATAATTTCTCGAGCTTTTTCTTCATCTGTCGGTGCAATTCCACTATAGACGATCAACAATCCTTTATGGCTTTCGATTCGTGAAGCGGCATAATATGCTAAACTATGTTTTTCCCGGACGTTGACGAACAATTTCGAACTTGGAAATCCACCAAAAATACCGTTAAAAACTTGGAGAGCGAAATAATCGTCATCTTTATATGTACTATTCGTGCGGTACCCGATATGTAGCTTCGCTTGTTGAACAGGTTGGTATTCTTTAATTTCTTTTATTTCTGTAATGGTTGGCTCATCTTCCGAAATGAGAGTTGATTCTGTACGATGAACATCACGACGAAACGTTTGCACGAGCAAGTTCTCGATATTCTTAACTTCGACATCGCCAAGTACGTATAAATCCATTCGGTCTTCTTGCAACATCTGTTCATAATATTCATATAAGTTTTCCCCATTTATTCCAGGTAAATCTTCTTTATATCCATCTTTATGGATCTGATACCGTTCATTTTGGCACATTTCTTCAATGAGGCGTTTATTCGCATAAGTTAATTTATCGTCAAAGACAGCGTTAATTTTATTCATTAACGTCAATTTTTCACGTTCGACCACTTGTTCTATAAAACGATCATTTTCCAACCGAGGAGAAAAAATAATTTCTTTCAGTAAAGATAATGCTTCGTCTAGCACCGGTGTTTTATTTGGCAAGTATCGTTCATTCGCTACTTCTAAACGAAAAGTAATAATATGGTTATCGCCTTTTTTCGCACCTTCGATATATAAGGAAGCTCCATACAATTCATCTAAACGTAGCATGAGTTTTTTTTCAGAAGGGTAATGTTCCGTTCCTTTTTGCAAGATGAACGGAAGCAATGCTCTTTTCGTAATCGTGTTTCGGGCTAATGGAGCTTTACATTTCATGACAATGTTAACAGTTTTAAATTTTTTCGTCGGAATGATGTGAAAATGAATATGATTTTTCGTCACTACTTTTTCTTGGATGCGGATCAACTTCATGACAACTCCTTTTCACATTAATACATATAATGTAGCATATTTTTAGCAATTTTATACAATAAATAAGATTTATTCATTTTGAAAAAAGACGTTAGTGAATGTAGATCATGTCTGAATCGTTAAACATGAATTTTTCACTAACGTCTAAAAACATATTGCTTTCATCGAGTTCGGTATGTTGTTTGTATTTAGAATTGTATTATGATGGAGTTGATCTTCTGCATCTGGTTGGATTAACACTGTTCGCGGTTTATTCCCTTCGTATGGTCCGACGACACCGTTCGCTTCCATCGCATCTATTAATCTAGCAGCACGATTATACCCGATCCGAAATCTTCGTTGTAACATCGATAACACTAGCACTTTGCATTTCTACTACTAGTTGCACCGCTTCCTCATATAACTCATCTTCTACATCCTTCTCATCATTCGAATACATCCGGAATCATATCTTCTTCGTAAGATGCTTTTTGTTGTGAGATACAATGATTAACGACCCGTTCTACTTCCGCATCTGATAAGAACGCACCTTGCACTCGGATCGGTTTCGATTTGCCGACAGGAATGTACAACATATCTCCTCGGCCGAATAGTTTTTCTGCACCAGCAATATCTAAAATCGTTCGTGAATCTACTTGGATGAAACGCTGAAAGCTATTCTTGACGGAATATTCGCTTTGATGACACCGGTAATGACGTCTACGGACGGCCTTTGCGTCGCGATGATGAAATGAATCCCTGCAGCTCGAGCCATTTGTGCAAGTCTTGTAATCGAATCTTCTACATCTTTAGAAGCAACCATCATTAAATCAGCGAGCTCATCGACTAATACGACGATATATGGTAAATAGTTGCTCATTTTCATCTGTTCAATTTATTTTGCTTTCTAATATATTCGTTATACCCTTCAATATTTCGCGTTCCAGTTTCCGAAAATAGTTCATATCGGTATTCCATCTCTTGGACGACTTTTTTCAACGCTAATGACGCTTTTTTCGGATCGGTTACAACTGGTGTAAGTAAATGGGGAATCCCATTATACACACTTAATTCGACTTTCTTCGGGTCGATCATCATCATTTTCACTTCATGAGGTTTTGCGCGCATTAAAATCGACGTAATAATTCCGTTAATACAGACACTTTTCCCACTACCAGTTGCACCGGCAATAATAAATGCGGCATCTTATTTAACTCACCTTCGACGATGTTTCCAGAAATATCTTTCCCTAAAACGAACAACAACTTTTTATTCGGATTATCTCGATACTGTCTAATACTTCCCGCAATGAAACAGTGGCAATTTCTTGGTTCGGCACTTCAATCCCGACTGCAGATTTACCAGGAATTGGCGCTTCGATGCGAATATCTTGGGCCGCTAATGCTAAGGCAATATCATCGTGTAAACTTAAAATTTTACTTACTTTCACTCCAGCTTCTGGATAAACTTCATATTTTGTTACTGCTGGTCCGACATGAGCTTTCGTAATTTTCGCATGCACGCCAAAACTTTGAAAAGTTTGCTCTAAAATTTGCACTGTTTTTTTAATTTGTGATTTTTCCCGTTGTTGTGTATATTTGACCGGTTCATCGAGTAATTCGATCGAAGGGAATTCATACTGATCATTTTCATTACTCGTCATATGGATGATTGGTTCATCATCATGTCCGATATATCGTTTTCGTATTACGCACCGTTTTTATTTTCTTCTTCAACCTTTAAGCGACCAATTGACCTGTTTCAGTTTCCGTAAAAGAATATTCGACTGCAACATCGCTCTTCTTCATTTGACTGGATCCATTTCATTACTTAATTCCGTATCTGAAGTTGCGATATCTACTTGAATAGCATTTTCCTTTTCTTCTTTCTTTGTTCTTGCCATTGTTTACTTTTTTCCACTGAATTTATTTATCGAATTTGTTCGCCCCATTGTTTAGCCTTTCATATAAAAGTTTCCGATCGATAATATTCGTCATAAAAATCATTCCGATAAAAATAGAGAAAACGGCAACGATTTTAGCACCTGCTGTTGAAAATAAATAATGGTTTGCACGTAAATAAAATTCCACCGATGACCCTCCACCAAGTTGACTGCTGACACCTTGTCCATTAATGAATGCGATAAAATGATCCCAAGTAGCTTTCATGATCGATTGTTCTGACGGATCGATGAGTAACTTTTCAAACGTTTGAATATGAGTAAACAATAATACACCTAAAAATAAAATAATGAAGCCGATTTTCCTTTTCGTAAAAAAGATTGGAAACTTGACGTTTTATAACTAACGTTATTCCTATTAATAGTAATAAAACCGAAATGCGATGAAATACCAAATACCGAAAAGTAATCGAAATATATTTTCTAAGCTAGTCGGAATAAATCCATCACTAATCATCGAGGCTCCGCTACCGAAAATTGATAGAAAAACAAATAAAATACCGACTAATTCAAGTTGTAACTCTTTCGTTACGTTTCTTTTTTTTCTCCTTTTTTTCTTCGCCATCAAATCACCCCTTAAGGTGGAAAAAATTAGAACATGAAACCCCTGCCACTTTCATTGGCAAGGGTTAAAATGGAGCCAGTTATGATCGAAAACTTTCAACATCGTTCATCTGTTATAAAAAAATTTGAACGGCTGTATTTAGTATAACATATTATTTCATGAACTGGATAAATTCATTTGACAACATTGTACCTGGTTGTAAAGATGTGTTTAAGTAATCTTGTGGATCTGTAGACATTAACCTGACAAGCTGCATCTCGCCTATTTCGGTTTTTTTCACATATACTAATTTCCCTTGATATTGCACTAATTCGTGGCGTTTATGTTCAGACAGGAAAAATTTCTTCGTGAGATAAAGGAGTATATAGTACCATATTATCCACTACTTTCTTTATTTTCTTCAATAAGTTCTTTTATCTTTATCATCGCATCTTTCACACCACCGACAGCATCGATCAACTTATATTCCACGGCTTCTATGCCGACTAAGTTCGTTCCGATATCACGCGTTAAATTTCCTTTTGCAAACATTAACTCTTTAAAATCTTTTTCCGAAATATTCGAATGATTCATCACGAATTGAATGACACGATCTTGCATTTTATCTAAGTACTCAAAAGTCTGTGGAACTCCAATGACAAGCCCTGTTAAACGAATTGGATGGATCGTCATCGTCGCTGTGGGAGCAATAAATGAGTAATTTGCCGAAACGGCTATCGGGACACCGATTGAATGCCCGCCTCCTAACACGATCGATACGGATGGTTTTGACATCGATGAGATCATTTCCGCTAGTGCTAGACCAGCTTCCACATCACCACCGACAGTATTTAACAAAATGACGACTCCTTCGATTTTTGGATTTTGTTCAATCGCGACTAATTGCGGTAATATATGTTCATATTTCGTCGTTTTGTTTTGTGGCGGCAGTTGCATATGCCCTTCAATTTGACCGATAATCGTCAACACATGAATGTTCGATTCCGGTGCTTCAGGAACGTTCGTTTGACCTAATTCTTTAATTTTCTCTACAATTGCTGATGGCGATATTTCTTCCGATTTCGCGTCCGTTTCTTTCTCTTTATTCATCTCTTCGTTCACTCCTTAAGAAACTCAAGTTGTCTCTTAGTATGAACAACTACGATACGTTCATACATATTGGAAGTGACGAAAAAATCGTTGTAATTGACTCCATTCAATTACAACGATTGTACTTTAATATCATTTTGACATGTTCCGCCTCCCTTTCATACAGAAGGACAGCAATTTATCGGTTATTCTTTATTTTGTACAATTTGTAAGTTCGTGTTCAATCAGCTTAAGTCATTCGTTGAAAATTTAACTTTGTTGAACATCGTTCGATCGCAATTAAAATCCTCAAAAGTCAACAATCTCACTTAAAATCAATTATTGAGCATGTTCCAATTCTATCACTTTACTCAATTCAAAAGCATCATGTAATGCATTTACTGCCGTTTTTAAATGCTTTTCATGGATTAATACCCAGATCGTCGTATGACTATCCGCTGATTGCAAAATTTCGACATCGTGTTTCACTAACGCTTCCATAATCGTTGCCGCAACACCTGGAATACCGGTCATACCAGCTCCAACAGCCGAAACTTTGGCACAATTTTCGATCACATTTACTTGAAACCCTTCTTCTTCAAGTAAAGTTACTGCTCGTTCTGTCACATCGGACGGTACCGTATACGTCACTTTCGTCGGGGAGATATTAATAAAATCGACAGAAATATTCGCATTCGCCATCGTTCTAAAAATAACTGCTTTTGCATCTAATTGTTCCGGATCGACTGTAATATTTAATTGAGAAATCGAATCGATATGGGCAATACCAGTCACTAAACGATCCGGTATATCGGTTCCCACTTGTTTTCCTCTAGTCGACGTAATTAACGTTCCTTCTTCATCAGAATATGTTGAACGAATTTTAATCGGTATTTTCGCCTGCATCGCGATTTCAACTGCTCGTGGGTGAATGACTTTCGCCCCTTGATAAGCGAGATTACAGATCTCTGTATAAGTGACAACGTCTATTTGTCTAGCCGATTCTACTATTCGTGGATCAGCTGTCATAATCCCGTTTACATCTGTATAAATTTCGACACAGTCAGCTCGAAGTGCGGCACCGAATGCAACTGCTGACGTATCGCTTCCACCACGACCGATCGTCGTAATATCTCCCGATTCAGTACGTCCTTGAAAACCAGCAACGACGACGACATCATGGTTTTTTAATTCATGAATAATCCGATCAGGTTTCACTTGTTTAATTTTCGCTTCATTAAATTCATCGTTCGTTATCAACCCTGCTTGTGCTCCAGTTAGCGCCGTGGAAGACACTCCGCTATTTCGTAATTCATTTGATAAAACGACGGAAGCAATCGTCTCTCCACAAGACATGAGCATATCTAATTCGCGTTTCGAACTGTTTGTCTCCGGATAGTTGACCATTTTTAGCAACGTATCTGTCGCATAAGGATCTGGGTTTCTGCCAAGTGCAGAAACGACGACGACTAATTTATACCTTTTGTCCAGTGCACGTTTTATTTGCTTTATGACATGTAACCGATTTTCTTTCGTTTTGACAGATGTTCCACCAAACTTTTGAATCAATATACGCATCCTACACTCCACCAACTTTATCCTAGTAATTTATTAAACTAAATTATTTTTCACGAGCGATTGAGCTATTTGAACTGTATTCCAAGCAGCACCTTTTACGAGATTATCAGAAACGATCCATAAATGAAAACCATTATCGACATTTAAATCTTGACGAATTCTTCCTACGAACACTTCTTTTTTCTTAGCAGCACTTAAAGGTGTCGGATAAATTTGGTTTGCAGGATCATCTTCTACAATGATTCCTTCACCATTACAATTACATCTCTCAATTGTTCTACAGTAACATCTTCTCGTTTCGTTTCTACGTAAACACTCTCTGAATGTGATGTATATACAGGTAGTCTTACACATGTCGCCGCGACATGTAACTCCGGTTCATGCATAATTTTTTTCGTTTCATTAATCATTTTCATTTCTTCTTTCGTATATCCGTTGTCTTCAAATACATCAATTTGTGGTAACGCATTAAATGCGATTGGATAATGTTTTTTATCAGAACTTACAGGTAAAATATTCGCTTCCATTTCTTCGCCATTTAAATATTGTTTCGTCTGTTTCGTTAACTCATCTTGTGCCGTAAGGCCCGCACCTGAAACAGCTTGATATGTTGAAACAATGACTCTTGATAAACCGAATTTTTCTTGAATTGGTTTTAAAGCAACGACCATTTGGATTGTCGAGCAATTTGGATTTGCAATAATCCCTTCATGATTTTTCAAATCAGCTTCATTCACTTCAGGAACGACGAGTGGCACGTTTTCATCCATACGAAATGCGCTCGTATTATCGATGACGACCGCTCCTCTTTTACTGCCTCTTTCGCCAATTTTTTAGAGACAGCACCTCCTGCTGAGAAAAATGCGATATCAACCCCTTGAAAGCTTTCTGGTGTCGCTTCCTCGACGGTAACTTCTTCACCATTAAATAACATTTTCTTCCCTGCAGAACGTTTCGAAGATAAAAGTTTTATATTGTTCACCTCGAAAGGTTTTTCTTCTAAAAATTGTACAATTTTTTGTCCGACTGCTCCAGTAGCACCTACTACTGCAACATTATATTGTTTATTCATTAACCACTATTTTTCTCCTTTCAAATTTCGTGAACGTTTATATGACTATCTAGTATATTTTAACATGTTTAATCTGAATAAGGAATAATTACGGGTTGAATTTGTTTGTCGATTTAATGCTTTATGAACAGTAGGAACTAATAAATCCATGTTAGCAACGAGTGAAGTCGGTTTTTTATAAGGATTATCTTGACCAAAGGGAATAAAATAAATAAGTTTACTACTCATTAATCGCATTAAATTTACACCATTTAGTCCGAGCGCATCGTTTGTTGAAATGCCTAAAACGACAGGACGCGGTTTCTAAGTGTCGCTTTTGCTGCCATTAGTACTGGAGAATCTGTTAAACGCATTCGCAAACTTACTTAATGAATTTCCTGTGAGTGGAGCGATGACCATGCAATCGAGAGGTTCTTTAGGTCCTAAAGGTTCTGCTTCCGGTATCGTCGATATGACTCTTCTATTTGTAATCTTTCAATCTTTTCAATATGTTCTTCAGCTTTTCCGAATTTCGTATCGGTATTTCTCACTGTATAGGTGACGATCGGAATTACTTCTGCTCGTTCATCCATTAATTTTTGGATTTGTGGATATACTTTATCGTACGTGCAATGTGAACCTGTTAAACCAAATCCGATTCTTTTCCCTTTTAACGACATGTCATATACCAACCTTTCATTATCATACATTTTGTATAGTCAATATTCTTTAGTAATGTATGAAAGATTGATATAACTGTGCCGATTGATTGCCTATCTCCTACATCAAAAGGTCAATTATAAAAAAATTCGTTGAATTTAGCCTTTCTCTAAGAGAAATGTCGCTTATTCAACGATGAATGGTTTTTATTCTTCAAATTCGATTAAAATATAATCTTCACCAATTTTTTTAATCATATCCCACGTAATAATCGTTTCTGTATCTTCTTTTTTTAATCCGAACCATTTATACGTCGGAACGATAAACGCTTCAATCTGACCGGTTTTTTTATTAATTTGTAAATCTGTTTGACCTAAAATACCTAAACGCGACCCTGTATTGACATTGATAATTTCTTTCCCACTTATATCTTTATAACGCATAAATACCTCCTATCATCTAAGTGGATGGAGATTCGGTCGGTACGATAAGAGCTTCAGAACTGTTGCTCGTAAAAATTCGTTTAATCACTTCATTTACTTCGCCTAATTGAACTTCATCAATTTCTTTAATAATATCGTCTAACGTTCGATGTCTACGTAATAACAATTCGTTTCTACCATTCCGACTCATTCTACTGTTCGTACTTTCTAAACTTAACATAATGTTACCTTTCAATTGTTCTTTACTATTTTTAAATTCTTTTTCAGTTAAACCGTTTTCGATTAAATGTTCGATCGTTTCATCTATCGTCGTCTTTAACAGTTCTAATTGCTCCTTCACTGTCCCCGCATAAATCGCTAATAAACCACTATCTAAATATGATGAGTGATAAGAAAATACCGAATAAGCTAACCCTCTTTTTTCTCTTACTTCTTGGAACAATCGTGAGCTCATACCACCGCCGAGCACATTATTTACTAACATGACAGAAGAAATCATATCATCGCCGACTGGATAACCTTCAAATCCGACACAATAATGAGCTTGTTCGGTATCTTTATGCTTCGTAATCGATTGGTCTAAAAATATCGGTGCTTTCCGTTTTACTTCATTATTTTTACGGTTAAATTGATCGAAATATCGTTCGACGATCGGGATAAAATGTTCGTCGACATTCCCGGCGATTGATACGACGATATTGTTCGGAGTATAGTACGTTTCCATATATTCGATTAACGTCTCTTTCGTGAATGAACGTAAATGTTTTTCCGTACCTAATATCGATCTACCTAAAGGATGGTTGCCGAAACTAGCCTTCGCAAGTAAATCGTGTACGTGATCATCTGGAGTATCTTCATACATCTTAATTTCTTCAATGACGACATTTTTTTCACGCTCTAACTCTTCTTCATCGAACGTCGAATGAAATAACATGTCTGTCAACACTTCGAGTGCATGTTCTTTATATGAATCTAGTACTCGAGCATAGTAACACGTATATTCTTTCGACGTAAAAGCATTCACTTGTCCTCCGATCGATTCGAACGCTTCCGCAATCTCTTTTGCAGTTCTTTTTTTTGTCCCTTTAAAAAACATATGCTCTAAAAAATGAGAAATACCATTGTTTTGTTCCGTTTCATTTCTAGAGCCTGTCAATACCCATACACCTATCGTTACAGAGCGTACAGTGGGGACATGTTCTAACACTATTCTTAGTCCATTTTTGCAAGTATACGTTTCAATCATCGTTACGTTATTCCCCCTAAATTCGCTTTATCTATTTTCACTTAATAAATTTTCAATCGTGTTTAATTCGTAATTTTCATGCTTGATCCTGTCGATCAATTCATCTAAACCTTGTGAAACAGACTCAGTAGGATGCATGAGAATCGTCGCACCTGGATGAATATTATTCATAACTCGGTTTATCATAACAGAAACTGAAGGATTCTTCCAATCAATTGTATCGACCGTCCATAGAATTGTTTCCATTCCAAGTTCGTGAGCAATTTTTACGACATCGTCATTATAACTACCGCTCGGTGGTGCAAACCATTTCGTCCGGTAGCCGACGATCGCTTCGATCATGTTGTTCGTAGTTTCTATTTGCCTTTTCATTTCTTCTTGAGAAATTTTCGCCATATCGGGATGGTCATAAGCGTGGTTACCGATCAAGTGATTTTGTTCATGAATCATTTCGACGATATGTTTATTTTCATTCGCCCACTTTCCTTCAATAAAAAAAGTCGCCTTCACTTGATGTTTATTTAACGTTTGAAGCATATTTGGTATGTATTCCGTTCCCCAAGAAACGTTAATTAATAGAGCGACCATTTCTTTTTCAGGATGACCACGGTAAATTGGAGATGGTGGTAAATCAGCTAATGAAATGTCAGGAGGTATTTCATCGAAGACGAGTTTCAATTCATCGAATTTACCGCCTTTTTTCATATTTTCATAAGATTTCTCGATGTTGACCTTTATTCCGTTGCGCCCTGGTGTTTTCTTCCAAACGCGATCGATATAAGCATTTTCCGGAGCTTCTTCATAATCTTTCGCTCGCTCAATGATTTCTTGTTTCAACGCATTTTGAGATTTCGAAGCAAATATGGTAAATTGCGCTTGGATAAAAAGCGGATTCATCGAATAAAAATAAATTAAAACCAAAAGAACGAAGACATTTGTAAAAAGAGGCAATTTGTTTCTAACCATAAAAAGATTCACCCCCTTACATGATAAATATGAAGTGGGGAAAAATATATGACTTGACCACTTCATGATCGGGACAAATCCTTTTATGGCGAATAAGAAACATTAAAAAAGAAACTGGGATTCCAGCTTCTATTTCTTTTTTCGATTATTTACTTGAAGTTTTTTCATGTTTCTTCCGTTTTTCCAACAAGACGTCTTTTCGTGATAAATTAATTCTTCCTTGCGGGTCGATTTCTTTCACTTTTACCATAATTTTATCTCCGACAGAAACGACATCTTCTACTCTATTCGTATGTTTATCTTGTAATTGTGAAATGTGGACTAATCCATCTTTTCCACCGAATAATTCGACGAAAGCACCGAACTTTTCGATCCGTTTTACTGTACCTAAATAAACTTGTCCTACTTCTACTTCACGGACGAGATCTTCGATAATTTTCTTCGCCTTTTCGTTCATCGCTTCATCAACGGAAGAAATAAATATCGTTCCATCTTGTTCGATATCGATTTTCACACCTGTTTCATCGATAATTTGATTAATTTGCTTTCCGCTCGGTCCGATGACATCACGAATTTTTTCAGGATTAATTTTAATCGTCGTAATTTTCGGAGCATATTCAGATAATGTACCTCTCGGTTTATCGATCGTTTGTAACATCGATTCTAAAATTTTCAATCGGCCGACTTTCGCTTGTTCTAAAGATTCTTTTAATATTTCCTTCGACAAGCCCTCTATTTTAATATCCATCTGTAACGCTGTAATTCCTTTTTCGGTTCCTGCTACTTTGAAGTCCATATCTCCTAAAGCGTCTTCGATTCCTTGAATGTCCGTTAAAATCGAGTAATTATCGCCATCTTTTACTAAACCCATTGCAATTCCGGCAACTGGTGCTTTAATCGGCACACCTGCATCCATCATCGCAAGCGTTGACTGCACAAATACTTGCTTGGGATGTCGAACCATTCGATTCTAACACTTCTGAAACGAGACGAATCGTATATGGGAATTCTGATTCAGGCGGAATCACTTTTTCGAGAGCTCTTTCACCTAAGGCACCATGTCCAATTTCACGACGACCTGGTCCGCGAATCGGTCCAACTTCTCCGACACTGAATTGTGGGAAGTTATAGTGATGCATAAATCTTTTCGACTCTTCTAAGTCTAAACCATCTAAAATTTGTACATCGCCGAGTGCCCCTAACGTACAGACACTTAATACTTGTGTTTGTCCACGGGTAAATAATCCTGAACCGTGAGTACGCGGTAAAATACCGATCTTTGATGAAAGTGGTCTTATTTCATCAAGGTGACGCCCGTCTGGTCTAACTTTTTCTTCGGTAATTAATCTTCTAACTTCTTCTTTTAACATTTCATCTAACGTTAATTTTACGTGTTCGATGACTTCTTCGTCTTCTTCTTCGTATTTCGCTAACGTTTCTTCTTTTACTGCCTCGATCGCCTCTTCACGCGCTAATTTTTCTTTTACTTGAATCGCTTCGATCAATTTATCTTTCGCTTCAGCTTCGACAGCTTTTCTTATGTTCAGGATCGATTTCAAATACTTCAATCTCCGATTTTTTCAACACCGACTTCGGCGACGATTTCCTCTTGAAATTCAACGAGGCGAATAATTTCTTCATGCGCAAACATGATCGTATCTAAAATGACTTCTTCAGAAATTTCGTTCGCGCCTGCTTCAACCATGTTAATCGCATCTTTCGTTCCGGCGACAGTTAATTCTAAGTCACTTTTTTCTTGTTCTTCAACCGTAGGGTTAATGATAAAGTCTCCAGCGACACGCCCTACGTTCACGCCAGCAATCGGTCCGTTAAACGGAATATCAGATATCGATAAAGCGATAGAAGAACCGATCATTGCAGCAATTTCCGCCGAACAATCTTGATCGACACTCATCACCGTGCTAATGACTTGGACTTCGTTGCGAAAACCTTCAGGAAATAACGGGCGAATCGGTCGATCGATTAATCTTGCAGCTAAAATCGCTTTTTCACTCGGTCTACCTTCGCGTTTAATAAAACCCCCTGGAATTTTCCCTACAGCGTAAAGACGTTCTTCATAGTTGACAGTTAAAGGAAAGAACGGTAAATCCTTCGGTTCTTTCGAAGCAGTAACTGTACATAAAACAGATGTATCTCCGTAATGAACCATACATGCACCGTTTGCTTGTTTCGCTAATTCTCCAATTTCTACGGTGAATTTATGTCCATTAATTGTTGTGGAGAATACTTTCTTTTCTTCCGACATTATTTTTAGTACTCCTTTCAAAATCAACGTGCTGATATCTATTTTATCGGTTAATAAAGAAAATGTAAATTTTCTTTTCTATAGTATTGGTAATTTAAAGCAATTTGAAACAATATTCCTTTTTCACAATGACATGTAACAAGTATAAAAAAAGCAGGATTCATCCTGCTTTTCTCTTCTCTACTAATGCGTTATCTACGTAATCCAAGCTTTTGAATGACATTACGGTAACGTGTAATATCATTATCGCGTAAATAGTTTAATAAATTACGACGTTTCCCGACCATCTTTAAAAGTCCACGACGTGAATGATGGTCTTTTTTATGAACGCGTAAATGTTCGTTCAAATTGTTAATTTCTTCTGTAAGAATCGCAATTTGAACTTCTGGTGAACCAGTATCATTTTCATGAACTTTAAATTCATTAATAATTTCTGCTTTACGCTCTTTTGAAATTGCCATGTCGGCACCTCCTATTTATGTTGTATATCCCCTCTCCCCTAGCAAACGCCGGAGTTACAATTTGCCAAGCGGGAGGTTCTATCTATATTAGATTAACGTATAACTTTTCTTATTGCAAGGAAATATTGTAGATGTCAATCGATGTCATTCACTCTATGTTGAAAAATTGTCTAATTCGTTTTTCATCATCTTGCAACTGTGTGACGATTTCTTCTATACCATTAAATTTCTTCTCAGCACGTATATATTGATGCCATTCAATGACCAACGTCTCACCGTAAATATTATGGTCAAAATCGAATATGTACACTTCCACTTGTGGTTTCGTTTGACCTTTTACGAACGTTGGTTTTACACCTAAATTTGCCATTCCGAAATAATATTTTTGATCGTACATCACTTTGACAGCATACACACCTTGTTTCGGAAGTAGCTTTTCGTCATCTGTCTGTAAATTTGCCGTCGGAAATCCGAGTTTACGACCTCTTTTATCACCTTCGATCACTTTCCCTGTCGTTTGATAAGGGCGACCTAATAAAGGAATAACTTTATCAACTTCACCGGTTGCTAAACATTTTCTTATCCGTGTGGAACTAATTTTTTCCCCAGCGTATTGTTGTTTTTCCACCGTCGTCGTAGAAAACTTTCCTTTTGCCATCTCATCGATATTATGCATATTTCCGGCACCTTTAAAGCCGAACGTAAAATCGAAGCCAGCGACTAAGTGGGTAATATGTAACTGCACGATAAATTGTTCGATAAACTTCTTGGGAGCTAAACGGGACAATTGTTCGTTAAAAGTAATAATATAAAGCCGATCGACTCCCATCTGTTCGATAAGTTCGACCTTTTCATCCTGCGCTGTAATATATAACACAGGTTTACTCGGTTTTTTTAAGACGACAGAGGGATGGGGATGAAAAGTAATGACGGCACTTTCTTTTCCTTCTTCTTTTGCAAGCATGACTGCTTTTTCAATAACTGCTCGATGTCCTTTATGAATTCCATCGAAAAATCCGATTGCAGCGATCGTTTCAGGAAGTTCTTGTCGTTCTAACGAATGTGGTGTTGATAGTCTAATAATTTTCAATTTCAGTCACCTTCAATCTTTATGAATATGAAAGACTCTTACCGGTTTCAGTTCATGTCGATTCTTTTTATGCCGTTCGTAAATCGCTAATAATTGATTTCCATACATAACTTTAAACGGATTCGTCCGTACGTGAACGTATCGTGCTGAAAGTTTTTGGCCATTTAGCACACGTTTTTTCACACTTTCTGATACTTGATATACGTCTAAATGTTCTAAAGCCCTCTCGATCGGCAAGACGATTTCTTCTAATTTATCATCTTTCCATTTTGCTTCTATTTCTGAAAATGTAATCGTATCATCGAGCGTAATCGAGTCACTTTCCGTTCTAAGTAAATACGACATATGAGCAGGGTAACCTAATTGTTTTCCGATATCGACACAAAGTGTGCGAATATATGTACCTTTAGAACATTTTACTTCGATGCGAAAACGTTTATTCGTCTCGTTTTTGTCATCTTGTGCTAATCTTTTGATTTCAAATATTGTGACCGTTCTTTTCGGTCTATCGACTGCAATATTTTCTCGTGCATATTCATATAATCTTTTTCCTTTTACTTTTACCGCAGAATACATCGGTGGAACTTGTTTGATTGTTACCAGTAAATTTCTTTAATGTCGCTTCAATCGCTTCATCTGTAGGTGGGGTTGTAACTTCCTTTTTTTCAACAATTTCCCCTTCATGATCTTCAGTTGTCGTTGCAATTCCTAATGTTACTTCTGCAATGTACGTTTTACTATTTTTTAAAAAAGGGATGATTTTCGTCGCTTCTCCTAAACAAATTGGTAAGAACACCTTCTACTCCTGGATCAAGTGTACCAGTATGACCTACCTTTTTATCTTAAGTAGTTTGCGAATTTTCATGACACAATCGTGAGATGTCATCCCTTTTGGTTTATATAAAGGCAAAATTCCATCCATCATAAATCTTCCTTTTAAAAATGAGAAAACTTCCGAACCGTTTACGTAAAATAAACGGCCAGTTTTCTCAATTTATTCTTTATTTAATTCACGAAGGATTCTTCAATTCGATTGCCATATTCGTTGCTTCATCAAATTGAAAATCGATTTCTGGTGTCTTTCTTAATCGTATTCTTTTACCGATTTCAGAACGAATAAACCCTTTCGCTTTCGATAACCCGATTAATGTTTCTTCTTTTTCTTTCTCATTACCTAATACTGATATATAAACAGTCGCTTGTTGTAAATCATTCGTCAATTCTACATCTGTTATCGTCACGAAGCCTACACGTGGATCTTTAATTTTTTGATTTAAAATTTCGCCTAATTCTTTTTTCATTTGCTCCGCGACTCGTTGTGTTCTTACATGATCCATTGTCTTTCACCTCATTTACGTAAGAAGCCATGCTATAGTATTTCTATAGACGTTCAATCGTCGTAATCGTTCGCTCAAGTTCTGGATCGTGATCGATCGTCTTTGATCACATCATTGATCACTTTTTCCGCATATTGTAATTCGTTAGCAACCGTTACGATTGCAAATTTTGTTCGTTGCCATAAATCTTGAAAATCGGCTTCAGAAATAGAAACATTAAAATCTTTTCGAATTTTCGCGATTAATTTTTTAATGACAGAACGTTTCTCTTTTAAAGAATGTGCATTGTATATGACACATTCTACTTCTGCGTACAAAACGATCATTTTCGCTCTACTTCCTCCATGACATATGCTTCAATTATATCGCCTGTTTTAATATCGTTATAATCTTTAATCGTAATACCACATTCATAGTTTTGAACGACTTCTCTTACGTCATCTTTATATCGTTTTAATGCTAAAATTTCTCCTTCAAATAATACGACCCCGTCTCTAATGACGCGAACGTTAGAATTACGAGTAATTTTCCCATCCGTTACGTAACTACCAGCAATCGTACCGATTTTGGATACTTTAAATGTTTCTCTCACTTCCGCATGACCGATTACTTTCTCTTCATATTCAGGATCTAATAATCCTTTCATCGCTGCTTCGATTTCTTCGATTGCTTTATAAATGACTCGGTGTAAACGTACATCGACTTTTTCTGTTTCAGCCGCTTTTTGTGCATTGACATCTGGGCTTACGTTAAATCCAATGACGATCGCATTTGAAGCAGATGCTAAAATAATATCGGACTCTGTAATCGCCCCGACTCCTGAATGGATAATATTAATTTTTACATTTTCTACTTCAATTTTCTTTAAAGAAGCTGCTAATGCTTCGGCTGAACCTTGAACATCAGCTTTAATAATGACATTTAAGTCTTTCATTTCACCTTGTTTAATTTGTTCGAATAAATCGTCTAAACTAATTTTCGCTTGTGTACCGCGACTTTCAACAATATGTTGTTGTTGCACGTGCTTCACCAATTTGACGAGCTTTTTTCTCATCTTCAAATACTAAGAATTGATCGCCAGCTTGTGGTACTGCGTTTATACCGATTATTTCTACAGGCGTCGAAGGACCTGCTTTTTGAATTCGTTCTCCGATGTCATTTACCATCGCACGCACACGTCCGTACGTATTACCTACGACGATCGGGTCACCGACTGATAATGTCCCTTCTTGAATTAAAGACTTGCAACTGCTCCGCGACCTTTATCTAAGCTGAGCGTCGATCACTGTTCCGAATGCTGGCTTATTCAGGATTTGCTTTTAGTTCTTCCATTTCAGCAACGAGTAAAATCATTTCTAAGCAATTCATCGATTCCTTCACCTTTAATTGCTGAAATTGGTACGAAAATCGTATTTCCTCCCCAATCTTCCGGGATTAGTTCATGCTCGGTTAACTCTTGCATGACACGTTCTGGATTCGCTGTTTCTTTATCCATCTTATTGACGGCAACGATAATTGGAACTTCGGCAGCTTTTGCGTGGTTAATCGCTTCAACTGTTTGCGGCATCACACCGTCATCAGCTGCAACTACTAAAATTGCTATATCAGTAACTTGTGCTCCACGCGAACGCATACTAGTGAATGCTTCGTGACCTGGAGTATCTAAAAATGTAATTTTCTTACCATTACTTTCCACTTGATAAGCACCGATATGTTGTGTAATACCACCAGCTTCACCAGCCGTTACTTTCGTATTTCGAATCGAGTCAAGTAATGTTGTTTTTCCATGGTCAACGTGTCCCATAATAGTAACGACTGCAGGACTTTCTTTTAAATCTTTTTCATTGTCTTCTTTACGATATTTTTCAAAATCTGTATCTTCTAAAATAATTTCTTTTTCTACTGTAACATCATAATCACTACAAATAAGTTCAATTGCATCATCATCTAAGTCTTGATTTTTTGTCGCCATAACTCCTAAAAACATTAACTTTTTAATAATTTCCGATACATCTTTATTTAATTTTTCAGCAAGATTCATTTACCGTTAATGTATCGCTGATAAACGATATGTTTCGGTGTTTCTTGTTTCATTTCTTGTTGTTTTACTGCTTCTTCTTGACGTTTTTTCTGTTTTTCTTTTCTCTTTTTGCTGTTTATTTTTCGGTGGTTGTTTTCTTTAGTATTTTGATGTAGCCGGATGTTTCTTCTTGCCGTTCTTGTTTCTTTTTCCTATCTTTTAGTTGCTTTTTTTTCTTCTCGATTTCGTATGTTTAGCATAGTTTGTTGTTTTTGATTCGGCTTTTTTCTTGTTTTTTTATCTTGGTTTTGGAACGTTTCATCTAATTTTGCCATCGTTTCTTTCAGTAATAGATGACATATGGTTCGAAACATTCACATTCATTTTTTTTAATTCTTCAATCACTTCGTTTACTCGTATACATTATTCTTTTTGCATATTCATATACTCTCATTTTACTCATACGTCCACCCCCATAATTATTTATTGAAGTAGAGATTGAAGTTTTTTCGCAAATCCTTCATCTATAATTGCGATTGCTACTCGCTCTGTTTTTCCAATTGCTATTTCCTAATGTTTCACGGTCATCTACTTCAATATAAGGTACATTGAAATGTATTACATTTATCTGTCAACTTTTTTTTCGTTTGTTCACTGATATCGTTAGCAATTAATAATAATTTCGCTTTTTTTTCACGGATATGTTTAACGATTGTTTCTTCACCAGTGAGCACATTTTCTAGCACGATATGCTAAGCCGATTATATTTAAATAGTTATTTTTCATTTTCTTTTTCCCCGCTAATTGTCTTAATTCTTCATAAATGCAGGATCAATCGTTTCAGCATTGAACACTTTATTTAACAATTTTTTTCTTCCGCCTTCTTCAATTACTTCAGATCAATCGTCAAATAGGCACCTCGACCATTTTTTTTCCCAGTCGATCGACAAATACTTCTCCTTCTTTGTTGCGAACGATTCGAATCATTTCTTTTTTAGGTTTCAATTCATTTGTGACAACACATTTTCTTTGAGGTATTTTTCGTTTTCCTACCATGACAAAATCCCTCCATTAATCAAATAAGTAATGATCCTTTTCACTTTCATCTTCATCTTCAAAAGGAGAAAATCGTCGTCTTCTTCTCTTTTATCATCTGAAAGCAATACCTTCTTCTCTTGCATCTGTTTCACTTTTAATATCAATTTTCCAACCTGTTAATTTTGCCGCTAAACGAGCATTTTGTCCACGTTTTCCGATTGCAAATGATAATTGATAGTCAGGAACGATGACCGTAGTTGCTTTATTTTCCTCATCGACGATCACATCGATCACTTTTGAAGGACTTAATGCATTGGAAACGTACTCGACTGGGTCTTCTGACCATTCAACGATATCGATTTTTTCTCCGTTTAATTCATCGACTACCGCTTGAACGCGTTGTCCTTTCGGTCCAACACACGAGCCAACTGGGTCAACATCGGGATCTCTTGCATAAACAGCGATTTTCGAACGGTCCCCAGCTTCTCGTGAAATCGATTTGACTTCAACAATTCCTTCATATATTTCTGGTACTTCCATTTCGAACAATCTTTTTAATAATCCTGGATGGGAACGTGAAATATATATTTGTGGTCCTTTATTCGTATTTTCCACTTTTGTTACATACACTTTCATCCGATCATGCACATAGTATTCTTCGTTTGCGATTTGTTCAGATTTCGCTAATTTCGCTTCAATCTTCCCTAAGTCAACGTAAACAAAATTGTTATCAACTCGTTGAACAATTCCTGTCATTACGTCTTCTTCACGATTGATAAATTCGTTATAAATAACACCTTCAGCTTCACGAACTCTTTGTGTTACTACTTGTTTTGCCCAGGCTTGTCCAGCGATTCGAC
>CAVYBX010000018.1:0-57881 GCA_963766835.1 uncultured Bacilli bacterium | reverse complement strand
TGTTCAAAGTTATAATATGGTGGCGGTGAAGATACAGCCCACTCTAAAGTACGACCATCCCATGGATCTGCTGGAGCTTTTTCACCTTTCACTGCTGTGTAAATAATATTAATAACGAAAATAATATTCCAACTCCCATTAATAGGGCCCCTATTGAACTAATCATATTACCTAAATCTAGACCTTGGTCATGTAAGAATACCCAATATCTACGCGGCATTCCCATGAGCCCTAAGAAGTGTTGAATAAGAACGTTAAATGGAATCCGATAAAGAATATCCAGAACGTCCATTTTCCTAGTGTTTCGTTTAAAATGCGACCGAACATTTTTGGCCACCAGTAGTGCAATGCCGCGAAAATACCGAAGACTGTTCCTCCGACAATAACATAGTGGAAGTGAGCAACAACAAAGTATGAATCATGATATTGATAGTCAGCAACAGATGAACCTAACATAACACCTGTCATTCCACCGATTGTAAAGGATGGAATAAATCCTAACGCCCATAACATAGCGGAGTTGATCGTAATCTTGACCGCCCCACATTGTAAACAACCAGTTAAAGATTTTAATTCCTGTTGGAACAGCAATTGCCATTGTTGCTACTGCGAAAATTGAGTTTGCAACTGGACCTAAACCGACTGTAAACATATGGTGTGCCCATACCATGAATCCTAAGAAATGCGATCAACATTGTTGCGAATACCATCGCAGTATATCCAAACAGTCTCTTTCTAGAAAAAGTTGCAAATACTTCACTAAACACACCGAATAGCGGTAAAATTAAAATGTAAACTTCTGGGTGTCCAAAAATCCAGAATAAGTGTTGACAAATAATTGGTTTCCGCCTAGTGCAACATTAAAGAATGCCGTACCAAACATACGGTCAAACATTAATAAGAACAAGCCGATTGTTAATGGCGGGAACGCAAATAAAATAAGATACTTGTTACAAATGTTGCCCATGTGAACAATGGCATACGCATGTATGTCATACCCGGAGCACGCATCGTAACGATCGTTGCGATGAAGTTAATTCCACCCATTAACGTACCAGCACCAGAAATTTGTAAACCTGCAATATAATAGTCAACACCGTGTCCAGGTGATGCCATCGCAATGATGCATAGCTAGTCCAACCCGCATCAGGCGCTCCACCTGTTAAGACCAACTTACGTGTAACAAAATTCCTCCGAAGAAGAATAACCAAAAACTAAGCGCGTTCAAAAATGGAAACGCAACATCTCTAGCACCAATTTGTAAAGGCATAGCTGCGTTCATTAGTCCGATTAATATCGGCATTGCAGCTAAGAAAATCATCGTGTACCGTGCATCGTAACCATTTCATTGTAAAATCCAGCACTGATAAAGTCGTTTTCCGGTACCATTAATTGAATACGAATTATAAGTGCTTCAATACCACCGAGAATAAAGAAGAAACCTCCACCAGCTAAATATAGGTGCGCAATTTTCTTATGGTCTACCGTCGTGAGATAGTCCCACAAGAATGCACCGAAACCTCGTCTAGCCGTAGCTGCATTGCTCACATTAAATACCTCCTATTTTAAATTATTTAATTGCGTTAAATTATTTTTTGACTCTCCGCTGTTACTTCAGATGGACTTAACTGTAATAAATACTCAGCTATTTTTTCAGCTTCTTCCACCGTACACTTCAGGATATGCGCCTGTCATTAAGTTCCCTGGTTTTAAAGGTTCTGGGTCAACAATCCAATCAACGAGATTTTCTTTCGTCGGTTCTAAATAACCTGCAAATTTATCACGATCAGCAAACTGTGTTAAATCTGGTCCAATTGGTACACTTCCTGCTGAATAATTTTGCGTATCAGTTGCGTGACAGCTAATACAAGCTTTTTCTTCGAATAATTCTTTTCCTTCTTGTGCGACTGGATCAAGATCTAAAGCTTCAGAGTCGAAGTTTTTCATGTCGTTTACCCATTGTTCATACTCTTCTTCACTAACGACGACTACTTTGAAGTCCATTAATGAGTGTGATGGTCCACATAATTCAGCACATTTACCGAAGTAAACTCCTTCTTCATATGCTTCGATGTACATCGTGTTAACGTTTTCCGGGTTTACGTCAATTTTACCAGATAAGCTAGGCACCCAAAATGAGTGTAGGACATCATTCGTCAATAAATGCAAATACACTTTCGTATTTACTGGAATATATAAGTCCTGACTCGTTGAAATTTCTTCATTTTCATAATCATAATGCCACCAATATTGGTTACCAGTTACATGAATATTAATATGTTCGTCTTTGTCTGAATCATCAGCTAAGTGGAATGTAGCAAATACAGTCGGTACTGACATAATAACGACTAGAATGATTGGAATAATCGTCCAAACTGCTTCTAATGTTTTATTCCCTTCCACTTGTTCTGGTGTAATCACTGGATCTCCCTTTTTCTTACGGAAACGAACGATCACAGTTACGTATAAAATCATAACAACTATAAATACAAAAGTCATCACAATAGCGGTAAGGATAATGATTTGCAATGAAATTTCTGAACCGTATCCTTTTGGTACTAATGCTGTTAGATTGTCTCTACCACAACCTGCTAAAATGAAAGCGATAGAACCTATTAAAATGAAGGCTCTAAGTTTTCCTAGCCAACCTTTCATGTAAGCATACCTCTCTTTCTCCATTATTACTACAATGATTTAATATTAATTCATTAACGGGCTGATTGCTCTATACAACTGTTACGATCATCGTTAAAAATATGATGACTAAATATCCTAGTGAATAGAAGAAAACTTGATTAGCCCATTTCATGACATCGTCGATAAATAGAATCCTCTAAACCCTATAATGAGCCAAACGATATTAAGAAAGTTGCTATGATTAAAAATAGTTGCACCTAACTCATATAAGAAAAAAGGTAGTGGTAGTAAACATGCAATGTAAACGACGATTTGTCGCTTTGTAAATTCAAAGCCATGTACAACGGGAAGCATTGGAATACCAGCTGCTTTATATTGATTACAATTCTTTATAGCTAATGCAAGAAAGTGAGGTGTTTGCCAAATAAACATAATTAAAAATAAAGTAATTGGTACGATATGAAATAAATCTGGATTAATCGCAGCCCATCCAATTAACGGCGGCACTGCTCCTGAAATGCATCCAATTTCGGTGTTTAAGGTATATCTTCGTTTCGACCACATCGTATATAAGACTACATATGTAAACCAACCGATAAATGCGACAATTGCAGCAGTGACCGTCGTCATATATAAAAGAATGAGTCCTATAATCGTCGATGTTATACCGAGTAATAAAGCATTATTCGAAGAAAGTTTCCCCGTTACAGTCGGTCTTTCTCCGTCCTTTCCATCGCTTGGTCGACATCTGCGTCATACCAATTATTTAGGATGCTCGCACCAATTAGTACAAGTGTACTTCCGACCATCGTTAAGAAGAACACTTTAATATTTGGCATAAATGAAACACCTGTAAAGTAAAGGGCAAGCCAATATCCAGCAAATACTGTAAATAAATTTGAATTGACAATCCCTATTTTGATCAATGATTTGATATCTTTCCAAGTTATATTACCGCCATTAGTACTACTCGTCTCATCTATGGAAGAAGAGGTAACCTCTCCGTTCGTCATGAAATGCATGCCCTCCCTTCACTGAGAAAATAAAAAGAATATAAAAAGATACCTTTTCAACAAATTATATAATTTATATTCTTTAGAAAAAACACTTCCCTATCAGTTTGCTTTAAAATTTACTTGCACTATTCACTATTTCTCCATATTTGTACAAATTGAGTATATCAAGAATAAATATAAAGTACAAATGGATTCAATTAGATTTCTCTTACCACTATTTGTAGCAAATTTTATGTTTTTTTGCAAGAAAATCTAAATAAACAGTGTTAAAATTGGAAAATAATAGGATTAATTTTTACAAATATGTGACAAACATCTGTTTTCCTACAATGTTAATCGTTATCGATTGATTTCTGTCGATGAAAACTATTATTATTATTAAAAAGAAGTTCAAAATGATGAAACGAAATTTAAAATATCTTTGACAAAGTGAGGATATATATATGATAAGAACGATAAAGTGGCTAGCTACTGTATCAACAATTGGAATGATTTTTATATTATTAGGCGGAGCACTTGTTACGAAAACAGATTCAGGAATGGGCTGTGGAACGAGTTGGCCGTTATGTCATGGTCAGTTAATTCCTACAAATATTACCCCGGAACTCATTATTGAATTAAGTCACCGTTTAGTTTCTACAGTTATCGGAGTTTCTGTAACACTGCTAGCGATTTTAGCTTGGATTGCTTTTAACAAAAATCGTGAAATAAAGTTTTTGGCGTTTTCTTCTGTTTTCTTTATCATTTTACAAGGGTTAATCGGCGCGGCGGCAGTTGTTTGGGGACAATCAGATTTTATTTTAGCAATTCATTTTGGGATTTCATTAATATCATTCGCCACAGTATTTATACTCATGTTGCTCATATTTGAAACGGATCAAAAATGGGATACAGCATCCGTTTACATTGAAAAACGCCATCGAATTGAAATTTATTTATTATCGATTTATACGCTCGTCGTCGTATACACAGGTGCTCTCGTTCGTCATATCGATGCACATCTCGTTTGTGGTAGTTGGCCGTTTTGTGACAATAGTAACCCATTCGGTTTTGCTGACTATAATTTTCATCAATGGGTACAAATGGGACACCGTTTTTTAGCTGGTCTTTTACTCGTATGGACGATTGTTTTATTTATAAAAGTGTATAAACATTATCGTAGCAATAGAATTATGTATATCGGGTGGAGTATAACTTTAGGTTTAATTATCGCACAAGTGCTCGCAGGTGCATTTATTATATTTACAGATTTAAATATTTGGATTTCTCTTTTACACGCGTTATTCATCACTTGTTATTTCGGAAATCTTAGTTATTATATTCTCCTGTCATATCGTAGTGCGGCACAAGAAACGAAAGTGCCAGTTAACAGTAAAATTAGATTCAGTACAGAAGCAAAAAATGAGATTTAGGAATTCCCCTAAATCTCGTTTTTATTTATTTGGAATTGATTCCAAGGAAACACATTCGGTGGCATAGAGCGTATTGAAAGTCGTTTTCTTCGTACAGGATGGATAAAAGACAATTCATATGCCCAGAGAGCGAGTTGTTCACCAACTTTGTTCCACGTTGCACCGTATTTTTGATCTCCGTACAGAGGATGACCAATTTCACTAAGTTGAACTCTAATTTGATGAGATCTCCCTGTCTCGAGCATCACTTTCAATAATGAAAGATTTTTAGAACGGGCTAACGTTTCATAATGTAATATTGCTCGTTTTGCATTCTTCGTATCTTTTGTCACTACGTACACTTGATTTTTTCTTCGATCTTTTAATAAATAGTCTGATAGTGTGTCTCTTTCTTTTCGAACATTCCCCCGCACTATTGCTACATATGTGCGTTCCAATTGCCGTCTTCGTAATAAGTCTGACATTCTTGAAGCTGCTTTAGATGTTTTCGCAAATAAAATGACCCCTCCTACAGGGCGATCTAAACGATGTACTAAACTTAAGTACACATTTCCTTTTTTATCGTATGTTTCCTTTATATATCGTTTTAGCATCGTCAATAAATCAAGATCTTTCGAAATATCTTGTTGAACCGGTACATTCACAGGCTTTTCTACGATGAGCAAATGGTTATCTTCATATAAAATACGTATATCCATCGATTGATCCTTTCAAATAATTTTATTAATGAACGGTTCATATAAATGTAAAACTATCGTTGAAAATAGTAATAGAATGATTTTTCCTATTTTCAACGATAGATGATGAAAATGAATTATTCAAATTCTACTAATAAATCGTCGACTGAAATAGCTGTTCCATCTTTGACGTGAACCGCTTTAATGACACCTTTAAAAGGTGCTTGAATCGTCGTCTCCATCTTCATCGCTTCGGTGATGAGTAAATAATCTCCTTTTTCTACTTTATCACCTGGTTTACAATACGTTTTAATCACTGTACCAGGCATCGTCGCTCCGATATGTTTCGGATTGTTTTTATCAGCTTTCGGAAGCTCTTCCACACTAGACTTAATATTTTTGTCTTTAATAATGATTTCGCGTGACTGTCCGTTCAATTCGAAATAAATGACACGAGTACCATCTGAACGTGGCTCTGAGATAGAGACTAATTTAATGAACAGCGTCTTTCCTCGTTCAATTTCGACTTCGATTTGTTCCCCTAACCGCATTCCGTAAAAGTAAGTCGGAGTATCGAGGACGGATACATCAGCAAATCGCGTCGTAAAGTTATGGTAAGTCGTAAATACGTCTGGATATAGAGCATAGGCGATTAAGTCATGATTTGTCGGTGTTCGTTCAATTTTCTTTTCCAATTCTTTTTTCAACATATCAAAGTCAACTGGTTCTAACAATTCTCCCGGTCTCACTTCAATTTTTTCACGATCTTTCAAAATAATTTTTTGTAACTTTTCCGGAAATCCTCCATAAGGTTGTCCGATATAACCTTGGAAAAATTCGATGACGGACGCTGGAAAATCGAAATATTCTCCTCTTTCATAAATATCTTCTTCCGTCAAATTGTTTTGAACCATAAATAACGCCATATCTCCGACTACTTTTGAAGAAGGAGTCACTTTGACGATATCGCCAAACATATCGTTCACGGTACGGAACATTTTTTTCACTTCATCCCATCGGTCCTCTAATCCGACAGCTTTTGCTTGCTGCTGTAAATTACTATATTGACCGCCAGGCATTTCATGAAAATAGACTTCCGTATGTGGCGACTTCATCCCACTTTCAAAGTCTTGGTAATATTCTCTTACTCCTTCCCAATAAGTAGATAGTTTTTCATAATGGTCGACATTGATATCTGGTTGCAGTTCTGTCCCTTCCAGTGCATGGTATAACGATTGTGCACTCGGTTGGGAGGTGGAACCAGCCATAGCTCCACAAGCGACATCGACAATATCGACACCAGCTTCAATTGCCTTTACATACATGAAAACGCCGTTTCCACTCGTATCATGTGTATGCAAATGAATTGGAATATCGATCTTTTCTTTTAAATTAGTAATCAATTGATAAGCCGCTTCTGGTTTCAGCAGTCCAGCCATATCTTTAATTCCTAAAATATGTGCACCTGATTTTTCTAATTCTTTCGCCAAATCGATGTAGTAATCAAGGTCGTATTTGCCTCGTCCGCGATCTAAAATATTACCTGTATAACAAATCGAAGCTTCGGCAATTTTGCCACTTTCTCTAACTGCTTCAATCGCCGGACGGATTCCTTCTAGCCAATTTAAACTGTCGAAAATCCGGAAAACATCGATGCCTGCTTCAGCACTTTCTTTTACGAACATTTCGATGACGTTATCCGGGTAGTTTTTATAACCTACCGCATTGCTCGCACGAAGGAGCATTTGGAATAAAATATTCGGCATTTTTTCACGTAATGTCATGAGTCTTTGCCACGGGTCTTCACGTAAAAAACGGTACGCTACATCGAACGTCGCTCCACCCCACATCTCGACAGAAAACAACTCTGGCAAAAGTCTCGCTGTCGGTTCAGCTATTTGTACCAAATCTTTCGTTCGTACTCTAGTTGCAAGTAAAGATTGATGTGCGTCCCGGAAAGTCGTATCTGTTAGTAATACTTTTTCCTGATTTTTCACCCAATTTGCGACATATTCAGGACCGTGTTCATCTAGTAATTGTTTCGTTCCATCAGGTATTTTTTCTAAATGGTTCACAGATGGAATTTGTACAGGTGAAAAAGTCGGCTTTTTCTTTTTCGGCACACCGTCAACACCGTTTACCGTCATATCAGCTATATACGTCAATAGCTTCGTACCACGGTCTTTTCGTTCTGGAAAAACGAATAACTCTGGTGTTTCGTCAATAAAATTCGTATCGTATTCACCTGATAAAAACTGTTCATGTGAGATAACGTTTTCCAAAAACGGTATATTCGTCTTTATCCCACGGATCCGGAACTCTTTCAACGTCCGAACCATTTTTTGTGCAGCTTGTTCAAATGTTAGAGCCCATGACGATACTTTGACGAGTAAGGAATCATAATATGGTGAAATTTCAGAACCTTGATAAGCATCTCCAGCATCGAGACGTATTCCAAAACCTCCACCAGAACGATATACCATAATTCTACCAGTATCAGGCATAAAATCGTTTAAAGGATCTTCTGTCGTTACTCGTGCTTGAATCGCATAACCATTCGTACGGATATCTTCCTGTTTCGGTACACCGACGGATGGATCGTGGAGATTTTTCCTTCCGCCACTTTAATTTGCGTTTGGACGATATCGACACCAGTAATCATTTCCGTAATCGTATGTTCCACTTGGATGCGTGGATTGACTTCAATGAAATAGAAATTTTCGTCCGTCACTAAAAATTCCACTGTTCCTGCATTGATATAGCCAACATTTTTCATTAATTTAATTGCCGCTTCACATATACGGTCTCTTAAACGTTCTGATAGCGACAAGCTCGGTGCAACTTCGATTAGCTTTTGATGACGTCTCTGGATCGAACAATCACGTTCGAATAAATGAACGATATTTCCATGTTCATCACCGATAATTTGTACTTCTATATGTTTCGGTTTTTCGATTAGTTTTTCGACATAAATTTCGTCATTCCCGAACGCTAACTTCGCCTCGGAACGAGCACGGTCGTAAGCTTCTTGCAATTCTCCTTTATGGTGGACGATTCTCATGCCACGGCCTCCACCACCTAAAGAAGCTTTAATAATAATCGGGTACCCATGTTCTTCGGCAAATCGTTCAACTTCAGATATAGATGAAACTGGGCCATCACTACCAGGAATAACTGGCAAACCAGCAGCCAGCGCTTGCTCTCGAGCCTTTACTTTATCCCCGAACATTTCTAAATGTTCACTATTCGGACCGATAAAGATAATCCCTTCTTCTTCACATCGTTTTGCAAATTCAATATTTTCGGCTAAAAATCCGTATCCAGGGTGAATCGCATCTACTTCTACATTTTTCGCCAGTTCGATGATTCCTTCGATATCTAAATAGGCATCGACAGGCCCTTTTCCTTCCCCGATTAAATACGACTCATCCGCCTTATACCTATGTAATGAACTCGAATCTTCTTTCGAGTAAATTGCGACGGTACGAATATCGAGCTCCGTACAAGCTCTGAAAATTCGAATCGCTATTTCTCCACGGTTAGCAGCTAATACTTTTTTTATCTTTCTTGTGTTTTCCATGTCCTTCCTCTCCTATGCGAAATATGATTCATTTGTTCACTTTCTATTACTTTCGGTTCTTCTTCTTTTAAGTTCACATATCTTGCTACATTATTTAAAATTCCCATCGAACACATGACGATTAACAAAGAAGAACCACCATAACTAATAAAAGGTAACGTCACACCTGTAATCGGAAAGATTCCACTAATCGCACCTAAATTTATAATTGCTTGGATCGCGATCATCGATGTGATGCCAATGGCCAACAAAGAACCGAAACTATCCGGGCACTTTTTGGCGATATATAGTCCACGTAATGTGATGACAATAAATAGACCAATCACAGCTACGACACCAAAAATACCTAATTCTTCGGCGATGACAGCCATGATGAAATCTGTATGTGCGCCCCATAAATACCCTAGTTTTTGAATACTTTGTCCGAGCCCTTCTCCACTTAGACCTCCACCGCTTATCGCTACATACGATTGGATTAAATGATATCCTTCATCATCTGGATTTGCAAATGGTTGATAAGCACCTGTAAAACGGGCTATTCTCGTTTCTGTCACTAAATGTGGCAAAAACATCGCTAATATCGCAGTCGCACTCATCCCTAAAAATAAAAGATGTTTAAATTTAATTCCTGAACTAACAATAATCGTACTGGCAATGAAAACGATGATCGAAGCTGTTCCGATATCTGGTTGAAATACGATTAATGCGACGATTAAACAAGTAAGGATCAAAGGCGGTAGTACAGCTTTTGAAAAATCGTTAATATACTGCTGTTTCTTTGAATAAACCGATGCTAAATAAATGATGAGCGCTAACTTGACAAATTCTGATGGTTGTAAATTAAAGCCGAAAACATCGATTGAACGTGTCGCTCTATTTACCGTTTCTCCAAAGAAAAGGACGGCAATTAACGACAAAATACTAATGATTACAATTGGTACTATAAGTTTTTGATAAGCTTTATATGGAAAAAAACAACAAAAAATAAAGCCTATTAATCCTAAAACAAACCATTGTGCTTGTTTCGTTAAAAAATATGTACTTTCTAAACCGGCAACGACAGCTGAAACCATACTGGCACTATATACCATGACGATTCCAAAGCCTGCTAGTAAAAGCGGTATGACAATTAACGTATAATCATATCCTTTAATTTTGTCTTTCACAAAAACACCCCAAATAAACGAAAGTTAATGGTCGGTATATACTTGATTATATTGCATGTTTGTCACAATTGCTAGAAGGTGTTGAAAATTTTTCAGCATCTTTTTGAAATTAGCATATTGAAGTAAGTATATCAGTGGAATACAATCAATTTTTGTTGGAATTACGGCGGTTTTTCACCTAATAAAAACTAAAACTTTGCTAAAGTTGAGCAAAGTTTCAATTAACGATTCAATTTCGTCGGATTTTGCGAAGCCATTTTTTGTGCAGATTCATGTAAAATGTTCAATTTATGTTCCAAATTTTCAAGTAACGATCGTCCTTCTTCTTCCGTGATAAGATTTAAACGTACAGCAAAATCTATTTCTCGTGACAGTCCATACATTTGCGTATCTAACACTTCTTCGTATAATGGACATTTTGGGGTCATTAAATTATCTATTTGAACTTCGATGAGCCTTAAAATTTGATCAGCATCCTCTTTTAATAGAGCATATGCCTTCTCACGTTGATTCATAGTTACTTGAGGCATTTATTTTCATTCCCTCCGAAACACATTAAATATCATATTGATATCGATAACGAATTTGTGAACAATCACTTAAATTTATATTATCCCTATATACAATAAATTGCAAATATGATTACGTCTATATTATATATTTAATTTGCTAATATTTCATCATAATGAACCTTTTTAACATCATATGTTTCTTTTTTTACATTTAAATCATCAAATTAAACATTTATGAATGATAAACAGTGTTTTCTTTGTTATTCTTTAATAGAGACATTAATGAATGAGGTGAGGGACGAAATGATTATCCAAATAAAAGGAAAAGTAAAATTTCCAATTACGTTAGACCCATCTGTATGGATTTTCGATGATCGCAAAATTATTTTCGAAGATGCATTTTCAGGTGAACCGAAAAACGAAGAACCGAAAGAAGACCCTATAGAGAAAACGGATAGGATTTTGAATCAGGAACTTTATACACCTGAAAAGTCTTATAAACCACCTGTGAATAGAAGCCTTCATAAATTTAGAAAGGACAAAGTATTAGAATATTCATACGTGATGCCAATCGAAGAATTTGTAAAAAACGCTGAAATCGAAGAAGGTGCCTCACGAGCGATTTTAAAAACGAACGGGGACGATGTTGTCATTTCCACGGAACAATTGGAGTCTGCATATTTACATTTTGCTGATCACGGAAAACCTTTAAAAGAAGACGGACCTGTTCATTTATATTTCGGAGATGGTTCAAATAAAGACAACCCGATCAAAGGAGTAAAAGAAATCATTATTGATTAATGTACGAATTAGAAGCTATAGATAGAACTTTTCTTTCTATAGCTTTTTCATTTTTCTTCCAATCTTTATTCCTTTTACATATTAGCGTTTTACACAATAATTAAATCTCATTGAACTGTCATTGAATAAATCGACGCATTTTACTAACAATATGATTACAAACTAAACAATGTTAAAGGAGTTCAATGAGATGAAATTACGAATATTTCTGTTTGCGTCTATCCTTACGATCTCATTAGCCGCTTGTAATCAAAATAATCTTCCAAATAACGAAGTCGGAAATGAATCTACAAATGATCAAAATCGTACAGAAATTGACGTAGAACAGTCAAGTTATGAACAAAATAATCAATATAGTAACAACGAAATCGCTACTCATTTAGCAAACATCGCTGCTGACGTTCCTGATGTCAATGATGCAGTAGCGATCATCGCTGGACCGTATGCAGTTGTCGGAATTGATATCAACGAGGAGACGGACCGCGAACAAGTTGGAACGATTAAATACGCTGTCAGTGAGGCGTTAAGAAATGATCCGTACGGAAAAACAGCGGTCGTCATCGCTGATGCGGATATGATGCAACGTTTACGCGAAATGAACATGAAAATGAGGCAAGGTCATCCAGTTCAAGGAATTACAGAAGAACTTGCTGAAATTGTCGGTCGTTATATGCCGACTTTTCCAGTTGATGAAAATCGACCAGAAGAGCCAAGTGACAATGAACATCGAATTGATGAACATCACGATCAAGAAGAAATCCGCGACATTAGAAAAGAGCAATCGAATCAAGTTGAGCCTGAACAGAAAAACTTAAATCGTGAAAAAGAAAACGACTAACTCCATTTTCGAATCGAAAGATACGGATAGCGAAGTTTACCATATTCAACAAAAATCCTTGGTCACTTACGTATGAAGTGCCCAAGGATTTTTTTAATTGTATTTCAATTGAATAAGTATCCTACAATTCGTATTATGAAGGATAAAAAAATGCCTTTATACTCAGGCATTTATTAATCGGTCATTTTTCGTAAAGCTTTATCTGCTTCCTCTTCAGCTATTTCATTGAAATATTGAACGCCAAATTGTGATCCTTCAGAAACCATTTTACTGTTTTCCAATTGAGTTAAATCTGTATCATCAACTTGATCAGGTATCCCGGCATTGACTAAAGAGTGGGTTAATGCATTTGAAACTGACTGACTATTTTTATTTTTTAACCAATATCCGACTCCAAATGTAGCCAGTGCACCGATAACTGGTAAAACGTACCTTTTTTTCACATTTATCATCCTCTTTCATTTTTATAAGATATCATGTAAACGAAAGTGTAATTAATATTAGATTACCCTATAGCCATTTTTTTAATCATTATGATATAGTAAAATAAATCACATATTTTGGGGTGAAGAGGATGCAAGTGCAATGCATTCTTTGCGATAAAATCGACACGATCGATGATAATTCATACGAAGCAAAACGAATGATCAATAAACATATTAGTACGTACCTCTGTCCAACTTGTTATGATCGGATAGCGGAAAAAACGAAAAAACGTCACGAAACGGGAAAATTTAAATTGTATCGACCACCGAATAACAATTCACATTTTCCTACGAATAAAGCATAAAACCCGTCCGGAATATTCCAGGCGGGCTTTTTAATTGAAATTAATTTATTCTTCTTATTGTTTACGTTCTTTTCGTTCCCTATGAAGACGGAATCGATATATAGCTAATACGGCAGAAATAATGATTAAAGTTTCTGTAATCGGATATTTCACTAAACTAAATAACGTAACGATAAATATACCGATCGCTAGTAAAATGTAAACGATGATCGATTTTAGTAAAGGTAACTGCCGCGCAAAACCTAATTTATAAGCAATTACTCCGAAAATAAAATTCAATATGTAAAAAAACCAAAATATATTTTCTGCACCGAAATTGTTGTAATAAAAATTAAATATAATACCAAAATCCATTTTTTTCCCTCATTATCTCTCTTTTTATCAATTGTCCTTCATCCATCATACTAAATCTTTTCGTTTCATACCAGCAGCAACAATTTATTTTTGTTTTCTATCATGATATATTATACTACTATAGGAATCTAAATTGAGGTGTAGCTATGAGTAAAATAAATTATTCGTCGTTATTATTAGCGATACTCGTCATTCTCATGTTTTGTTGCGTCGGTATTGCGATGGCTTACGGAAGCTATTTATGGATGTTTTTATTTTTCTTATTCGGTATGTTGTTGATGGCGTTCGGTTTATATTTAAAAAGAAAGAGAAAAAGTGACATGTAATGTTTATGTCACTTCTTTGCTTTTAAGAGATATTTATTTAATATCTCTTGATGGATATTTGGATTACAAGCAATGATGGAATTTCTCCCGAGCATATTTACTCGTTCTCCAACGATATTCGTCGTCAAACCACCGACTTCTGCAACAATAATCCTACCGGCAGCAATATCCCAAGGTTCTAATCTCATAGTAATATATGCATCGATCGCTCCTTCTGCAACATATCCAAATTCGATCGCAGCTGAACCATATGTTCTCGTGCCACGTACATTTCTAACTAATTGTTGCATCACTTTTTCGTCGACGTAACGATTTTCAATGAGCCAACGATGGTTGATCGATATTACTGCTTCATTTAGTCGTTTATGCGGATTTAACGGAGGTAATTTTTTATTATTTTTATATGCTCCACCATCTTTTAAGGCACTGTATAAATTGTCGTTCATCACATCATAAATAAAACCTATTTCTCCAACACCTTCATCGTAAACTGCGAGCGAGATTGCGAAATTTTGCTTTTGATGGACGAAATTCATCGTACCGTCAATCGGATCTAAAACCCAAACGGTGCCATCGATCGTAGATAGTTGATCGCCAAAGCCTTCTTCACTTAATAACAAATGGTCTGGATAATATTGTTTTATTTTTGAAGCAAAAAAAAATTCCACCTCTTTATCCATTTCTGTTACTAAATCTTTCGGATTCGATTTAAAATTTATTTTCAGTGGATGATCTATTTTTTCACGAATAATCGTACCCGCTTCAAGAATCCAAAATCTAATTTGGTTAAAAAGCACCTCTCGCGTGATTAAATCCATTTTTGAGCCTCCATTTTGCTAAATATCTTTCAACAATTATTACATATTGTGTTTTATGGCTTTTAGGCTCATTGTATCAAAAAATGTTGAAATATTCATTGCTGAAGATGTATCTTTTCTTTTTATTTCGATTAGTTTGTATTATCTGTTAAGTAATTTAATCTTTTCACTAATTCGCGTAATTTCTCTTTCGCCTTTTTCATTGCTGCCTGATCGTTGGCTTGCATAGCATCGTACAATGTTACGAGTTCATAATCAATTTCCATCCGGATGACGGATACCATTTGTCTATTTTCTTTCTTTTTAACTTGTTCGAGCACAAATTTCATAACACTCACATCCTTCATAGATATTATATCTATATGGCTTTATACATTTGCTGTGTAATGAAAATTCCCAATGATAGATACATTGCTCTTTGTTCTTTTATCATATTCATTCCCATTAAAAGGATTTAATAAACTTAAAAATCGGTATATATGTTGCTAAATTTCGAACAAATTTTATCGTAAAAAATAAACACACATATCGAAGAAATGAAATGGAGAAAATTTTTCTGCATAAAAATAAAGCAAGTAGAAAAAAGAATTTTTCTACTTGCTTATTACGGGAATAAATAGAATAGCATAACAAGTCGTTTCGTTTATTTTTGTTTTTTACATTTTGGGCAGCAAGCGCTATAAAGCTTCGTTACTTTTTCATGTTGAAAATATTTGATCACACGTTGACATTCCTGACAAATAATAATTCCCACCCGAAGCCAGCTCCTCTTTTAGATGATCTAATTTTATTATAGTATGTCACTTTTCGCGCGTCAAGAGTGTTAGAGTATAACACATTTAAAAAATTGTGACATTTTCTAAAACTGTGATTAAAGTTGGTTTAAGAATCGAGTAGGAGGAGGTGATTAACCTCCGTCCTCTCACACCACCGTACGTACGGTTCGCGTATACGGCGGTTCACTTCCTTCCGCAAATAGCTTATCTTCTTATGCCAGTAGTCACTCCACCCTCCAAGAGGTCTTCCACGGAATTCACCGTTTCCTTCCTCAAGTGAGGTACTACGTTTTCTGTGTTCATCATGACTGACTGAATAGAAAGGGCTATTCTCTCTTCATTGTTCGGTCCTTCCAAACCGTTCTAGACCGATTTGTACGATGACCTCTGCTGACTTCTGATGGTTCAGCTACTCCTCATAAAGTAGGTTGTGAGAGTACTTCACATATCCATCAGACCTCCCTGGGTAAGGATGTAATCTTTCTTTCCATCTATCCGCTTCATTTACTCTGTATCACCTTCGGCAGAAAGGATTTTGTTGTAAGCATACTCATCCGATGATATCTAGCCTTGTATGAAGTTCGTGTTCCTCAAGACCTAGTTTCTCGCCCGCTTCCTTCAGATTCCGCGTTACCACGGACACCCTTGCGTTAAGCTAACCACTACATCTCTCTTCGTGGCTCGGGACTCTCACCCTATAGATGACACCCATGCCGGGCGCACCAAAAAAGCTAGAGAATCTTTTTCATTCTCTAGCTTTTAAACGTACTGATCGATTATAACATATGAATTGGCGTACCGAGTGCAACTTCTGCTGCTTCCATCGTAATTTCACCGAGTGTCGGGTGTGCATGAACCGTTAACGCAATATCTTCTGCTGTCATACCAGCTTCGACAGCAAGACCGATTTCTGCGATCATATCACTTGCATTCGGCCCAACTATTTGACCGCCGATGACGAGACCGTCTTCTTCGCGAGTGACAAGTTTCAAGAAACCGTCGCTATCGTTTAATGATAATGCTCTACCATTCGCCGCAAACGGGAATTTCGCAACTTTTACTTTTATGCCTTTGTCTTTTGCTTCTTGTTCTGTTAAACCGACGGAAGCCATTTCCGGATCAGAGAATACGACTGCAGGCATTCCGATATAGTCGATCTCTGTCTTTTGCCACTGATCGCTTCTGCAGCAACTTTTCCTTCATAAGATGCTTTATGTGCTAACGGTAATCCTGGTACGATATCCCCGATCGCGTAAATGTTTTTCACACTGGTACGACATTGTTTATCAATTTTTACAAGTCCTTTGTCGTCTAATTCGACGCCAATTTGTTCTAAACCGAGATCTTTCGTATTCGGTTTGCGTCCAACTGTTACAAGTACGTATTCAGCATCGACAGTTTTTTCTTCTCCGTTCACTTCGTATGTAACAGTAACGCCGTTTTCTCGTTCTTCGACACCTTTAGCCATCGCTTCCGTGACGATTTCGACACCTTTTTTCTTCAGTCGTCTTTTGACGATCGTAGTCATCTGTTTTTCGAATCCGCCTAAAATTTCTTTCGCACCTTCAAGAATGGTAATTTTCGTGCCGAAGTTCGCATATGCAGATCCGAGTTCTGTTCCGATGTAACCTCCACCGATGACGACCATGCTTTCTGGAATTTCTTTCAAGTTTAAACCACCTGTAGAGTCGAGGACTCTGTCAGAAAATGGAAAGCTCGGGATTTCAATCGGTGTTGATCCTGTTGCGATGATACAGTTGTTAAATTTATACGTTTGCGATTGTTTTTCATCCGCTACTTTCACAGTGTTTTGATCGACGAAATATACTTCACCTTTGACGATGTCGACTTTGTTGCCTTTTAATAGTGCTTCTACTCCAGATGTTAAGCGGTTTACGATACCACTTTTCCATTCTTGCACTTTTTCAAAATCGACAGAAACATTTTCCGTCGTAATTCCAATCTCTTCGTTTCCTCTAGCTTCTTCGGTTAAATGTCCAGCTTGAATAAGAGCTTTAGAAGGAATACAACCAACGTTCAAACAAGTTCCTCCTAAAGGTCCTTTATCGACGATCGTCACTTTTTGACCTAATTGTGCCGCTCTAATTGCTGCAACATATCCTCCTGGTCCTGCTCCGACGACAAGTGTGTCCACTTCGATTGGAAAATCTCCTACTACCATTACCTTACGCCTCCATCATAATTAATTGTGGATCATTTAATAATCGTTTGATTTGATTTAATGCTTGCTGTCCATCTGCTCCATCGACGATTCGATGGTCGAATGTAAGCGATAATGCAAGCACAGGTGCAATGACGATTTCACCATTACGAACGATTGGTTTTTCTTGAATGCGACCGATTCCTAAAATAGCCGCTTCTGGGTAGTTCAATACTGGAGTAAACCATTGACCTCCGACTGATCCTATATTCGTAATCGTGTTCGATGCACCTTTCATCTCCTCTGCTGTTAGTTTACCATTACGAGCCTTCTCTGCCAACTCATTTATCTCCTTGGAGATTTCGAAAATTGATTTTCTATCGGCATCTTTGATGACAGGAACGACTAAACCGTTATCCGTATCTGCTGCAATACCGACATTATAATAATGTTTATAAACAATCTCTTCAGTTTCATCATCGACAGCAGCATTTATGATCGGGAATTTTTTAGAGGCGGAAACGAGCGCTTTGACGACGTACGGTAAGTAGGTCAACTTAATCCCTTGTTCTGCTGCAATTTCTTTGAATCTCGCTCTATGTGCAACTAATTCCGTCACATCTACTTCATCCATCAATGTGACATGAGGCGCTTTCGTCTTCGATTCAACCATCGCTTCTGCAATGACGCGACGAATTCCTCTAATTTTCTCTCTAGTTTCTGGATAAGTACCTGTGGAATCGCCACCGTTTCTTTATCTTCTGCCACTTCTTGTTGCGCAACCGTTTCTTCTTGAACAGTTTCACCTTGTAAGAAACGATCGATATCTTCTTTTAAGACACGACCGTTTTTACCCGTGCCGACTACTTCTTGAATATTGACATTTTTTTCGCGAGCGTACTTACGTACAGAAGGCATCGCAATGACACGTTTTTTTTCCGTCTTTGTCGTTTCAAGTGTTTTTTCTTCTACTGATTCTGCGGCAACTGGTTGTTCTCCTTTTTCATCTTTTTCTTCTGAACTAGATTCTGTCTTCATATCCTTCCGCATCGAATGTAATTAACGTATCACCGACGACAGCTACTTCTCCTTCTTGAACTTTTATTTCCAACACTTTTCCTTCTACAGGAGACGGAATTTCAACGACCGCTTTATCATTTTGCACTTCACAAAGTACATCGTCTTCTTTTACTTCATCGCCTTCTTTTATGAACCATTTTAAAATTTCACCTTCATGTATTCCTTCTCCGATATCCGGTAATTTAAATTCGTAAGCCATTTCAGAACCTCCTTCTCATTAAAAGTTGATAACCGCGTCTACTTTTTCCATAATGTCACGATAATCTGGTAACCAATCATTTTCAACCGCTGCAAATGGATAGACTGTATCTGGTGCTGTCACACGTAAAACGGGAGCTTCTAAATGTAATATTGCCCGCTCTTGGATTTCAGCGACGACTTGTGCTGCAATACCAGCTTGACGCTGCGCTTCTTGGACGACGATTGCCCGATTCGTTTTCTCTACAGACTGAATGATTGTATCGATATCGATCGGCCATACTGTACGTAAATCGATCACTTCGGCATCGATCCCTTTTTCTTCAAGTTCTTTCGCTGCTTTTAAACTAGCGTGAACCATCGCGCCATAAGCAATTAACGTCACATCTGTCCCTTCTCTTTTCACAGAAGCTTTCCCGATCGGAATTGTATATTCTTCTTCAGGTACTTCTTCTCTAAATGAACGATATAGTTTCATATGTTCTAAGAAAATGACTGGATCGTTATCACGAATCGAGGAAATAAGTAACCCTTTTGCATCGTACGGACCAGATGGGATGACGACTTTTAATCCAGGTTGTTGAGCGACGATCCCTTCGAGAGAGTCTGCATGAAGTTCTGGAGTTTGTACACCTCCGCCGAACGGCGAACGTACGGTGATCGGAGCATGGAACGTATTTCCTGTACGATAGCGTATCCTTGCCATCTGTCCACTGATAGAGTCCATCACTTCGTATAAAAAGCCGAAAAACTGGATTTCAGGTACAGGGCGGAAACCTTGTGTAGCGAGTCCGATCGCTAATCCGCCGATCGCTGATTCGGCTAGCGGAGTGTCGAACACACGATGCTCACCAAACTCTTTCTGTAACCCTTCTGTCGCTCGGAAAACACCACCATTTTTTCCGACATCTTCGCCGAAAACAAGCACATTTTCATCTTTCTTCAATTCATTGTACAAAGCGTTTGTAATCGCTTGAATCATCGTCATTTGTGCCATATTACTTCGACTCCTTTTCTCTGTATTCCTCGTATTGCTCTTTTAAGTTTTGAGGAAGTTCCTCATGCATAATCTCAATCAGCTCAGTTACTTTTTGTTTTGGATAAGCATCCGCTTGCTTAATCGCTTCTTTAATTTCTTCTTTCGCTCGCTCAATGACCGCTTCTTCTTCATCTTTCGTCCATAAGTTTTTGCTTTCTAAATATTTTCTGAAGCGGATAAGTGGATCTTTTTTCGCCCATTCGTCATCGAGATCTTTCGTCCGGTATCTCGTTGGATCATCACCCGCCATCGTATGTGGACCGTAACGATAAGTAATCGTTTCTATCAATGTAGGTCCTTCACCGTTTAATGCTCGTTCACGTGCATGTTTCGTCACTGCATACACTGCTAACGGATCCATTCCATCCACTTGAATTCCTTCGATTCCTGCAGCAACCGATTTTTGTGCGAGTGTCTTCGCTTTCGTTTGTATTTCAACCGGTACGGATATTGCGAAAAAGTTGTTTTGCACGAAGAATATCGCTGGAACTTCATATACACCAGCAAAGTTTAATCCTTCGTAAAAGTCTCCTTGTGACGTACCGCCATCACCTGTATAAGTTACGGCTACTTGTTTTTTTCCTCGCATTTTAAGTCCTAGTGCGACCCCTGCAGCTTGAATGTATTGAGCACCGATAATAATTTGCGGAGGTAATCCATTCACACCTTCCATTTGATTGCCGTGGAAATGTCCTTTTGAAAAGAGAAATGCTTTATATAGTGGTAACCCATGCCAAATTAATTGTGGTACATCACGATAACCAGGAAGTAAAAAATCATCTTTATCTAATGCAAAATGACTCGCAATTTGTGAAGCTTCTTGACCTGCTGTCGGAGCATAAAATCCTAATCTACCTTGACGATTCAAAGCGATCGAACGTTGATCCAACACTCTCGTATAAACCATCCGCGTCATCAATTCTTTTAACTCTTCGTCTGTTAAATCTGGTACATACTGTTCATTGACGATTTCTCCATCTTCATTCAATACTTGAAACATCTCAAACTTACTTTCTATTTCTCCAAGTACATGCTTCATGTTCGTCACCTCTTCCTTTCCTTCTTGAATATTTTTATTGTTTACAATCTAACAGGAAATCTTTCATAATTCCTATTATGTAAGCGTTTCTCTAAACTGTTATATTAATTTTATGATTAACATTAATACAACTTTGATGTACCATTAGTGTATCGTATATACCTATTAACGTCAATATTTTTGTACCAAAAAATATTTGTTTTACATCAGGGAAAACAAACCTGTTATAATAAAATAATAAAACTGTACTAATTTCTGTTGAATTTTACCGCTGTATTAATACAACGAAAAACAAAGACTAACATTTTCCAAACTGTATAAATACAACCATTTTTATACAAGCTTTCGCTTAAATTTAGCAAAAAAATAATCGTTGAAATAGTATACCCGGTACGTGAGGTGTTCATTCCTCTTGTCAGTTAAAAGACATCTCACGAGACATCGTTACTTTTTCAACGATTGATGAAAAACTATTCTATTCATGTAAAGATTCATAATACTCCTGTTTTAAATTATTATATAAAACCGTTTCTGTATTAAAATGTTCATTCGCTTCTAATACTTCTTCGTAAAGTTCATTGACCGTCGTAATTAATGAGTAAACTTTATTTTCATTGAACTCTTCTTCTTGAAAAAGTGAATATAATTCTTTCGTCAATTGAATCGATTCTGAATAACTATCATAAACTTTATTGTACGCTTCATACCGATTCATCATCGTTTCATACAATTTTTCAACACGTTCTAATTCCTTTTCATCGCTAATTTCTTCAAGCAACGGTTCAATTTTTTCAAACTCTGCTTTCGATTCTTCTAAACTTTGTTTTTCTAGTTTCACTTGTTCATACCGTTCATCTAATTTAGCGATTGCTTCTTCTGCTAGAGCAACAACTTTTTCAAAATCATTTGAACCTAAACTGATCATTTCATTATAAAGTTTTTCATCTTCTTTTTCTAATTCGACAATCTTTTGTTGATGTTCTTCAAACGTTTTTTCAATTTCAACAGTAGCTTCGAGATGTTCACTAATTTTATCATGTACATTTTTTTCATCGTTGCAACCGACTAATAAAAAGATGAAGGCTAGTCCAATTATTGTTTTTGCTATTCCATTCATTGCGAGATCCCCTCCTCTACTATTGAATCATTTATATCATATACTAATTCATGTTCAGTAGTAATTTTATGAGCATTCGTCGACAAATATGTTAAAATGTTATCTGAAATATAATATGTCGTTAGTTAGGAGTATTGAAAAATGTTATTAATGAAAGATATAGTTCGTGATGGTCATCCTGCTTTGAGAAAAAAATCAAAAGAAGTTCCTATTCCACCTTCAGAAGAAGATATTCATATTTTAAATAAAATGTTAGAATTTCTCAAAAATAGCCAAGACGAAGAAATAGCGGAAAAATATAATTTACGTACTGGTGTCGGGTTAGCGGCGCCCCAAATCGGAATTAATAAACAGTTAATCGTCATCCACTTTACTTATAACGATCGTTTATACAGTTATCAGTTAATTAATCCGAAAATTGTAAGCCATTCGGTCGAAAAAGCGTATTTAAGCGCTGGAGAAGGATGTTTATCTGTCGATGAACAGATTGATGGATATGTCGTCCGCCATGCACGTGTGACGGTAAAAGCATTTGACATTGACGGTAATCCACTGAAGTTACGTTTTAGAGGTTATCCAGCGATCGTGATCCAACATGAAATCGATCATTTGAATGGCATTATGTTCTATGATCATATTAATAAACAAAATCCTTTCTACGTACCGGAAGGAGCAAAACCAATAGAATAAAATGGAACATTTCCTGTTCGAAAACGTTGAAAAGCCTCATTTGCCATTTCAACGTTTTTAAATTTCACTAATTTACGACAAATTGTAATGACGTATAATATATGACGGAACGTTGAAAAATAAATATACATATCATAATTGTGAAGGAAAAATAGTTGAAAATAATACAAATTCATCGCAATTCATATTATAATAGAAGTAACAGGGATTGGATCGGTTATTTATTTTCAAATGCTTTTCTTTAAACATTTAAACATCGAAAGGAGATGTTGCGTGATGTTTAAACGCCTTAAAGAAAAGCTAAGAAGAAAATGGGGAGAGTTTTTAAAACGAGGACGTGTACCGACAACTTATCAATAAAAAGTTTCGCTATTTTCATTGGACATTGTGACGACGGAGGGACGTAACAGAAAAAAACTAACAGACAATTGAAAAATTGCGGAAATATAAAAATAGGAGAGATAGAATGATTTATAAAGTTTTATACCAAGAAAACCCTGATATTCCTCCAACACGTGAAAGAACGAAAAGTTTATATGTTGAATCAGAATCAGAGCGTGAAGTCCGAGCGAAACTAAGAGATCGTAACATCAATATCGAGTTTATCCAAGCGTTAGACGACGTACATTTAAAATACGAAAAAAAGTCCGAAAAATATAAAGTAGAGAGTGTTTAAATGAAGTTCGTTAAAAAATGATCAAACAGCGGTTTTTGCACTAGGTGGTTTAGATGAAATAGGGAAAAATATGTACTGTGTTCAATTCCAAGATGAAATCATCATCATCGATGCTGGGATAAAATTTCCAGAAGATGAATTACTTGGAATTGATTACGTCATCCCTGACTATACTTACCTAGTGCAAAACCAAGATAAAATTAAAGGGTTAATCATCACCCATGGTCACGAAGACCATATCGGAGGCATTCCTTACTTGTTACGTGAAATAAATGTACCTATTTATGCTGGTAAACTTGCGATCGGACTTATTAAAAATAAGCTAGAAGAACACGGTTTATTAAGAAACGCTAAACTTAATACATAACTGAAGATGATGTCATTAAATTTCGCAAAACATCTGTTAGTTTTTTCCATGTCACACACAGTATTCCTGATTCGTTTGGTGTCGTTATTAAGACACCATCCGGAAATATCGTTCATACTGGTGACTTTAAATTCGATTTTACACCAGTAGGCGAACCAGCCAATTTAGCCAAGATGGCTGAAATTGGTAAAGAAGGTGTCCTTTGTTTACTATCGGATAGTACTAACAGTGAAGTCCCTGGTTTCACAATGTCCGAACAAGTAGTAAAAGAAAATATCTTATGAAATTTTTAGCAGAATCGATGAACGTCTCATTTTTGCAACGTTCGCATCGAATATTTACAGGCTACAACAAGTCGTAGATGCGGCCGTAAAACATAATCGTAAAGTTGCCATTTTCGGTCGGAGTATGGAGTCGGCGATCGAAATCGGACGAGAACTCGGCTATATCGATGCACCGAAAAATACGTTCATCGATCCAAGTCAAATAAATCGTTATCCATCTAATGAAATTGCTATACTTTGTACTGGGTCACAAGGTGAGCCAATGGCTGCTCTTTCAAGAATCGCTAATGGAACACATCGACAAATCCAAATAACACCTGGTGACACTGTCGTCTTTTCTTCATCTCCAATCCCTGGGAACAATGTCAGTGTAAATCGAATCATTAACCAATTAATGCGTGCTGGTGCGAAAGTCATCCATGGTCCATTGAGTAATATTCATACTTCAGGACACGGCAGTCAAGAAGAACAAAAGCTTAATGCTTCGTCTTATGCGACCGAAGTTCTTTATGCCGATTCACGGCGAATATCGCATGTTAAAAGAACATACGAAGCTCGCAGCAGATTGCGGTGTACCTGAAAGTAACTCTTTCATTATGGACAATGGAGATGTATTAGCTTTAACGAAAGATAAAGCTACAATTGCAGGAAAAGTCTCATCTGGTTCGGTTTATGTAGATGGTAGTGGTATCGGTGATATTGGAAATATCGTGTTAAGAGACCGGAGAATCTTATCGGAAGAAGGATTAGTAATCGTTGTCGTTAGTATTAACATGGAGGAATTTAAAATTGCTGCAGGTCCAGATATTATCTCTCGTGGCTTTGTTTACATGAGAGAATCTGAAGATCTAATTAACGAAGCGCAAAAGCTCGTTGCCGAATTATTGAACAGAAATTATGAGTCGAAAAACGAGCAAATGGTCAGAAATTAAAAACGAAATTATCGATACAATCGCACCTTTACTATACGAAAAAACGAAACGTCGTCCGATGATTTTACCGATCATTATGGAAGTATAAAAAAAGCAGAAGGCCTTTCATTGGCTTTCTGCTTTTTACGGTTCTACACTAAATAGTGCTGGTGATCTCACCAACACTATTTGACAAAGAGCCCTTTTTACGTAATGATGACTAAGTTTCTTTCAAATTTAGAAATATCTTCGTCTCTGCCAATAACGATCAAGACATCGTTTGCTTGAATGGTAAATTGGGCATCTAGCGAGATGATAATATCGTCACCACGTTTCACTGCAACGACGTTACAGCCGTATTTTGCTCGAATATTCAGCTCGACTAACGATTTCCCGATCATTTTTCGACTTGCGATTACTTCGACGATACATATCGCTTCCTATGCTATCATCGCAGATGCAACGGATGAACAAGCATTAAAAGATATCGGTATTAAAATTTTGATTATGTGATCGTTGCGATCGGGGAAAATATTCAAGCTAGTATTTTAACAACTGTCATTTTATCTGAAATGGGGGTTAAAAAAAATTACCGTAAAAGCTCAAAACGATTATCATGAAAAAATTTCACAAAAAATAGGTGCTCACCAAGTCGTACATCCGAACGTGATATGGGACGAAGGTTAAAACATAGTTTCATTTCGAACAATATATTAGACTACTTAGAGTTGTCAGAAGAACATATGTATGGCTGATGCTTATAGCTGTCCACTATTTGTCCTCAGTAAAAAAATGCCCTAAATATTTTTAGTTATGTCCCCTCCCTTTTATGGAAGGTTAGATTTTTACATACTTCACTGAAGCCATGTATGTTGTTTTATTATATTAAATTGCGTACATACCGAGAACTTTTTACGTTTCTTCGTTTCACTAATAGGGGCTGTCAATCCATCTTTCGAAGAGGGATTAGTTGTAAATATATTGATATGTTCGTTTCGTAACATTAATCATCTCCGTGGTCCAATACCCTTTTTCTATCTTTTTTCAAAGAAACATGACAATTCTTCCTTGCAAGTGAAAAATAAATATGGTATTTTATTATCGTGACCTAGATGACTATTTTGTTCATTTGGTCATTTTATTATGAATGGAGGGTAAGCATGGCGATCGACCGAAGGCAGGAAATATTAAAAGCAGCAACAAAATCTTTCTCTTTATTTGGCTATAAGGCAACAACAATGGAACAAGTTGCAAAACTAGCCAATGTTGGAAAAGGCACAATTTACACATTCTTTAAAAATAAAGAAGAATTATTTGATGAAATTATCACAAAATTAATTTCTGATATGGAAGAGGCTGCAACAAAGGCGATTGATGAAAACAAATCATTTCGAGAAAATGTACACCAAGCATTGTACAAAATGTTAGAATTTCGTCTTGAACATCAATTAACGATTAAACTTTTTCAAGAAGGACGTGATATTGGCACCCCAGTCGTTCAGGAAGTAATGCAAAAACTAGAACAGTCTATTCTATTATTTATTCAGGAAAAAATTAAACGTGCCATTCAAAAAGGTGAGATTAAACAATGCGATCCTGAAATTACCGCATTTATAATACTGAAATTGTATGTAGCACTCATTTTTGATTGGGAAAAGCATCGAAAGCCACTTGATAAAGCTGAGATTGCAAATTTATTAGAGCTTTACATTTTTCATGGATTATCTAATAAGAGGTAGTCCATCATTTTTACACTGAATTGACCAACTGGTTATAATAGTCAGTAGTTTTCGGGAGGGAATTATGTTTAAATCAATATTTAGCAAAGAATCATTAGCCATCTTTCATGAAAAAAAATTAGTAATTGCAATTACAGCCGTTATTTTTGTGCCTATCCTTTATGCTGGTATGTTTTTATGGGCTTTTTGGGATCCGTATGATCACTTAGAAGACCTACCTGTCGCGATTGTTAATGAGGACGAAGGATACGAGTTTGAAGGAGAGTATTTAACACTTGGGGATGAACTAGTCGATAATTTAAAAGAAGAAGATGAATTTGACTTTCATTTTGTCGACAAAGAGACTGGATATCAAGGTTTAAACGACCAAGATTATTATATTTTAATTGAAATTCCTGAAAACTTCTCCAAAAGTTCAACGACAATAATGGATGATACACCAGAAAAATTAAATTTACTTTATGTTCCAAATGAGAGTTATAATTTTCTTGCTTCACAAATTGGAGAAACCGCCATGCTACATATAGAAATGGCGTTAGAAGAAAAAATTACCGAAACTTTTGCAAAAATTATTTTTGATAAAATTGCTGAAATTGCCGACGGTTTGGAAGAAGCTAGTGATGCAACTGAAGAATTAGACGATGGAGCTAGAAAATTAAAAGAAGGATCAGAAACATTAAAAGAACATTTAAAAACATTAGCTGAAAAGTCGATTGAATTTACAAAAGGTGTTGAAACAGCCCATCAAGGTGTTGGTGAGTTAGCTAATGGAGCTGCTACATTATCAGAAGGAATCGCTGAATTATACGATAACAGTAATAAGCTTCGAAATGCTTCAGAAGATCTTCAATCTGGAACATATAAATTAGCTGACGGAATTTCAGCTACTAATAGTGGTGTGCAAGAAATGAAAGGTAAAATTCCACAGCTCGTTGATGGAACTGAACAAGTCCAAAATGGATTAGGAACATTTCATGAAGAGTTACCAAAAGCGATATCTAAACAGATTGATCAAAAGCTAGAAGAAGCTTCAACAACCATATTAGACGGAACGAATCAGTTACGAACTGGTATTGTTGATGGTTTAGAAAATAAATTATCTCCAGAACTGTCTAAAGGTCTAACAGACGGACTTTCAATAGGATTAGCTGAAGGAATCGTACAGGAAACCAATACATTTATCGGCAATGCACCAGAAAGTATTTCACATACAATATCACAAGAAGTAACAAAACATCTGCAAGAACATGGAGCTGAAAATAAGAATGAACTTATTGAAATTTTACGAAGTGCAGAAGTTTCAGATGATGTTATTCAACAGGTCGAAAATAAATTAATTGAATTTGAGCCCGATTATGCTTATCTTGAACAGATTATCGATAGCAATCTACAAGTTGTTTTAGATGAAGCATTAAAAGATGTTAAAATTACAGAAAAGCAACAAAAACAAATAGAAGAAATGATTAGGTCACAAATTAAAGATGGAATTGAAAATGGAGTTAATGAAGCAGTAAATCAAACCGTTATCAGTGTAAATGCAGGTTTTGATGAATATGAAAAAGCGATTACTAATGGTTTATCCGATGCAACAAGTGGACTAGAAACACAAATTAAAAAAGCATTAAATGAGCCAATCGGTCAGTTACAAGGAGGACTTACACAAATTAACGAGGGACAGTCTTTATTACAAAGTGGTATCAATCAACTTGCCGATGGTACAAATCAACTTCAAGATGGTTCACAACAATTAATAAGTGGACAAAATAACTATGTCTATAATATGTACAAATTCACTAGTAGTTTTTCCAAGGCAAATGACGGTTCAATTGGATTAGCGACTGGTGCAAACAAGCTATACAATGGAATGTTTGAATTAAAAGATGGTTCCATCCAGCTTAGTGATGGTGCACACCAATTATTCGATGGCTCAAATGATTTATATGATGGTATGATCACGTTAGTTGATGGAACAAGTGAATTTAATGAGAAAATGCATGAGGTTGCAGATGAGGCCGGTGATGTAAATACAACAGAGAACACTCATAATATGATTGCTGACCCTGTACAAGTAGCGAATGAAAAAATAAATGAAGTACCTAATTACGGAACTGGATTTACACCATACTTTTTATCTTTAGGATTATTCGTAGGGGCATTACTACTCTCTATCGTTTATCCACTAAGAGAACCGTCCGTTGTACCTTTAAACGGTTTCCATTGGTTCTTACGCAAGTTCCTTGGTTTATTCACAATAGGTATACTACAAGCACTTATCGCATGCGTTATTTTATTAATCGGATTAAAAATTGAGGTTCAAAGCGTACCGTTATTTATTATTTTTGCGATAATAACAAGTTTAGTGTTTATTACATTAATTCAATTTCTCGTTACGTGCTTTGATGACCCAGGCCGATTTATGGCGATCATCATTCTTATTTTACAATTGACAACAAGTGCTGGAACATTCCCATTAGAATTGATTCCTAAAGCATTGCAACCTTTCAATGTGCTACTTCCAATGACGTATACAGTAGCTGGTTTTAAAGCAGTTGTCTCTAGTGGTGATTATGGAGTCATGTGGCAAAATGCTGGTATTCTACTAGCCTTTACTATTGTATTCATGTTACTAACATTATCTTATTTTGTCGTCATGTTTAAACGTAAATTTGCAACATTTAACAAATCTGAAACAGCCTAATGAAATTTAGTGACCCGTTTTCAGGGTCACTTTTTTATACTTTGCAACTTGGTCGGGATCACTCGTTCATCTCCCCCGTGTTTTTACGGTTTTGTTCATCTGTTTGAATCCGCTATCCTTTCGCATCAAATTAATCTTTTTTTCACTGAATATGGAGAATAATGAACATAAAAATAATTGATACCAATTATAGTAGCAGCGGTTTTTGCGAGCGCCCCTTGCCATCGTTATTGTGCGCCACGATCTGTATGAACAATAGGACGTTCATCTTTTTATAATATATCTAAAGCTAGATTAAGCATTGTATTCACTAATTCTGCATTGGGAGAAGTGCTAATTGTACAACTAACGACTGCACCATCAAAACAATCAACCATTGTCATCTATCCTTCCATCTATCTGCTTCATTTACCCTGTATCAGTTTCGGCAGAAAGGATTTTGTTGTCAAAACTAACTCATCCAATGATACCAAGCCTTATAAGAAGTTCGTGTTCCTCGGGATCTAGTTTCTCAGCCCGCTTCCTTCAGATTCCGCGTCGCCACGGACACCCTTGCGTTAAGCTAACTACTACTTCTGCCTTCGTGGCTCGGGACTTTCACTCTATAGGTTACACCCATGCCAGGCGCACATAAAAAAAGCAGAAGGCCTTTCATTGGCTTTCTGCTTTTTACGGTTCTACACTAAATAGTGCTGGTGATCTCACCAACACTATTTGACAAAGAGCCCTTTTTACGTAATGATGACTAAGTTTCTTTCAAATTTAGAAATATCTTCGTCTCTGCCAATAACGATCAGGACATCGTTTGCTTGAATGGTAAATTGGGCATCTAGCGAGATGATAATATCGTCACCACGTTTCACTGCAACGACGTTACAGCCGTATTTTGCTCGAATATTCAGCTCGACTAACGATTTCCCGATCATTTTTCGACTTGCGATTACTTCGACGATACTATGTTCTTCTGACAACTCTAAGTAGTCTAATATATTGTTCGAAATGAAACTATGTGCTAACCTTCGTCCCATATCACGTTCAGGATGTACGACTTGGTGAGCACCTATTTTTTGTAAAATTTTTTCATGATAATCGTTTTGAGCTTTTACGGTAATTTTTTTAACCCCCATTTCAGATAAAATGACAGTTGTTAAAATACTAGCTTGAATATTTTCCCCGATCGCAACGATCACATGATCAAAATTTTTAATACCGATATCTTTTAATGCTTGTTCATCGGTCGCATCTGCGATGACAGCATAGGAAGCGATATCTTTAAATTCATTCACTTTTTGCTCATCGATATCTATCGCAAGAACATTCATCCCTTCATTGCTCAATTCTTTACAAATACTTGACCCAAACCGTCCAAGTCCGATTACAGCATATTCTTGATTCATATGTTCCCTCCATTTCATCAAATTATGAACCATTATCTTTTGGGATAAATACAATCATCAAAAAACTTAAAACCGCAACGAATCCCATGCCTATATATATTAATTGCAAACCTGAAGTTAAACTTTCTTTCAACAAAATCATCGCTTCTTCTGGAAGTGAGTGATCGTTTAACAATTGGTCAACATCGCTTAACGATAAAGTAATTTCTACTTGTGCAGCTTCAATATGACGCCTTATTTGATTGTTTAAAAGCCCTCCTAAAAATGCTACCCCTAAAGCACTACCGATCGATCGCATGAACATATTTGCCGCCGTCGCTATCCCCCGGATTTCCCAATTAACAGCCGATTGAATCGCTACGATAAAAGAGGTGCTTGTCATTCCCATTCCTACACCGATAAAAAACGAACCTACTGCTGCCCAGTAAGACTGTTCAATCGTCGGTAATAAAATAAAAAATATAGCACCTACGGTTAAAAATAACCCACCGATTAAAGAAGTATTCCGATAACCAATACGTAACAGTAGCCGACCAGCGATTGAAGAAGCAATCGGCCAACCGATCGACATCGTCGTTAACGTAAATCCAGCGATGATCGCAGGCTGTTCCAAAATAACTTGGACAAAAACCGGCAAATAACTCGAAACAGATAAAACGATTGCTCCAGTCAGTAGCGATGTCAAATTAGCAAATCGGATAAGACGGTATGTCCATATCGATGGTGGTATCATCGGATTTTGTGAATTTCTTTCCGCATAAATGAACAACAAAAAACTGATGAAAGTGATACCAATTAATATGTACATAAAAGAAGAAGTCCAGGAAATCGAAATTCCGCCTTCAACGAGAATATACATGAAGACGGAAATACTTGTCATTAAAAACAAAGTCCCTTTTATATCTAACTGATACTTTTCTTTTGCAATATGTTCATGTAAAAATAATGCAATTCCACATAGTGATAATAAACCGAGGGGAATATTCATCCAAAATACGTATCGCCAATTGAGCCATTCGACGAAAAACGCTCCGATTAATGGTCCTAAAATAGCTGAAATTCCCCAGACAGAAGACAAATAACCTTGAATTTTTGCTCGTTCTTCCTTCGAATAAATATCACCGACGATCGTCGTCGTCATCGGTACTAACGCTCCTGCACCGACGCCTTGAATGAAACGGGCAACGACTAATAAAAACATGGAATTGCTGCTTCCTGCAATGATAGAACCAGTGAGAAAAATGATGATCCCGATGATATAAATTGGTTTTCGACCATATACGTCAGCTAATTTTCCAAACAATAAAATCGTTGCACTAGAAGATAATAAGTATGCGGAAAACACCCAACTATATAATTTAAAATCGCCTAAATCAGCGACGATACTAGGCATGGCAGTTGCGACGATCGTAGCTTCGATCGCCGATAAAAACATCCCTAATATAATCGATATTAAAACAAATGGTTTTTTCGTTTGTTTACGCATTCATTTTACCAACTTTAACGATTTTGTCGGTAGTAATCACGTTTTAACGCTTTTAAAATAGCACGACGTGTCAAAATCCCATCGAAATATCCTTCTTCATTTACAACGCATACAAAAGGTGCATCGATTACCATTTTCAAACCGTCGATGAAACTCGCCGTTTTCTGAATGCTCGGCAAATCTTTTCTCATCACTTCATGTACTTTTAGTTCCGATAATTTTTCTACTTCAAAACGCTCGATACCTAAAATTTGATCTAATATTTCTGTTTTACTTATCGAACCAGCTAATTTAAAAGAAGAAATCTAACACAGGTACTGCATAGTATCCTGATTTAACTAATACGAGTAAAGCATGTTCAAGCGGGTTGTTTAATTGAACGTGGGCTACTTTTTCGGAAGGGATCATTAAATCTTGAACGGTTAAATCCTTTAATTCTTTATCCTCTCGTATCATACTCATTCAAAACAACTCCTCTTAAATTTAATCATTTATCATCGACTTTATCGTTGTTGGGAGTTATTACAATTCCTATCTCATAAATATTTTACCATACAAATGAAGGAAGTAACATCTATAAATTCTAACCTTTTCATATTTAAAACTTTTTTATAACATAGTGTATGGGGACAAATATTGAACGTTTGAATATCTATTGCAAGTAAGTTACGAATCATGTAGTCTATAAGTAGGTAAGAAATGAGGGAATTATTTTGAGTGAAAATCATAACGTTAACGAAATAGCAAAAGCAATTTATACTGTGAATCGCCACGCAAAGACAGCTCCAAAACCACAACATTTATATGCGATGAAAAAAGAAGCGATTTATAAATTATTAAAAGAAAAAAAAGCAGAAAAAATCGGACTACACTTTTCTAAAAGCCCTAAATATAGTAATCAATACTCAACATTGCTCGTCAAAGTTGCAGATTACTACTTCCATTTACCTCCTAAGAAAGACGATTTCAAACATTTAACCCATCTCGGCTCTTTAGATGAAAACTTTCGCAATCCGAAAACAAAGATGTCTTTATCGACTGCCAAAAAAATTATATATGATTATATCGGCTGGAAACCTCCAAGACAAACGAAACAAGAAAGACCATCTCCATATTATATTCCTTCTTCCTTGGGCAAAATGGAATGGCCTTCGACGAAAAAATTTTACTACTATTTGGTATAAAATGTTGCTAGACAACTACTCATCAAGTTGACTAGCATTTTTCATTTTAGAAAACGAAAATATTGATTATTTTTGTTCTTCTCTCTTCAATAATTGATATAATATATAAAAAGCTAACGTGAATCCGAATAATATGATCGACTGAAATACTTGTTTTAATAAAGTCATTTCACCGTTTACAAAAGTAATGAGTGAAACGACTGTAATCATCATTAAGCTTCCCATAAAATACATTAATACGAACGTATATTTTTTATTCGTTAAAAACGTGATGACCGGCTTTAAAATGATGCTAACGGTAAGGAGGCTTATAAAAAACAAAAATATATTTTGTTTTTCTTTGTTGAAACCTAATACTTCTAATTGAGCGATATTTACGATTTCAAATAGCGTTTCTAACATATCTATAACCACTTTCATTTCGTTTTTTATTTAAAAGTTTGGAATTTTTTTCGGTAATTTATACATGTGTAGATGGGGGAATCAATTTATGAATCGAGCCATGATTTATATACTAATCGGAGCAACTTTATGGGGAACGATCGGTTTTTACGTAAAAAAGTTATACGAGTACGGTTTTTCACCAATGGAAGTTGTGACGTTAAGAGTTACGTTTGCATCCGCCTTACTCGTGATTTATTTGTTCATCAAATCTCCATCGAGTTTAAAGTTAGCTACAATTTCTGATGTGAAATATTTTATCGGTACTGGGATCGTCAGTATTATTTTTTTTAACTACTGTATGTTTAAAACGATCGAATTAAGTACGATACCGGTTTCCGCAGCGTTATTGTACACCGCTCCAGCATTCGTCATCGTTATTTCTTACTTTCTCTTTCATGAGGCAATTACAACTAATAAATTGATTGCACTCATTTGTACGTTAATAGGTACGTCTTTCGTCGTCGGATTTTTCCCCTTTCATATGGAAGCTATTCCGTTTACGACGATTTTAATCGGTTTAGGTTCCGGTTTAGGCTATGCATTGTATAGTATTTTTAGTAAGTATGCCTTAAAAAAATATTCTAGTTTAACGATTACAACATTCACTTTTTTAGTAGCAGCGATGACGTTACTTCCGTTTTTCCCATTTAAAGAAAAACTTTCGTATTTACTAGATTTAGAAGTGATCGGATATGCTGCTGGCCTCGGATTTTTACCGACAGCCGTCGCCTACATTATTTATACGTATGGACTGAATCGGACGGAAGCTTCGAAAGCTGCGATTTTATCTACCGTAGAACCGGTCGTTGCAACTTTAATCGGTATTTTTATCTTTTTAGAGCCGTTTAGTTTTTTACAAATTATCGGTATGTTGTTCATCATTCTTGCAGTCGTCATAATACAATTCGATTCTAAAAGACTTCTTTTTAAGGAAAATTGACATAAAAAAAAGAGGTTGATCTTTCATGAAATCAATCTCTATTGAAAATATGTATCGTCGTTAAATTTATTCGGAATAATGTTCGAATATCTATTTAATAAGATATCGAGTCGTTGACTAACCTCAATCGTTTCTATGTTTGTGAATCCTTTATCGCGTGCCGATTTAAATAGAAGATGTCGCAACCTTTCGATCTCGGATAGGGTAGGTTTTTTGTAACACATTTACTATTTTTCTCCTCTCTTTCGCACTGCAATATCATATTACATCGTCTTAAAATGATTTGCAAATGATATATCATACTTTTATAAAAGTTCGTTATTTTTTTAAAATATTGATTAAAAAAGTAAAAAGCTCGAAACGAAATTAATGCTATGCTACTATAATAAATGAATTGTCATTGTTAGAAAGGATGTCTTCATTGGCTGAATCGAAAAAAAACGAATGGTTAGAATGGGGGAAAGCGATTGTTATAGCTATTTTACTCGCATTCATATTAAGAACTTTTGTATTTGCAACTTCAATTGTCGAAGGAGATAGTATGTATCCAGCCCTTGAAGATGGCGAAAGAATTATTTTTAATAAATTTATATATATCGTCTCTGAACCGAAACGTGGTGATATCGTCATTATTCAAAGACCGCAAAAAAATTATGTCAAAAGAATCATCGGCTTACCGAACGAAGTGATTGAAATGAAAGATCACGACTTATTTATTAATGGCGAAAAACAACCGAATTCGTTCGTCGATGAATATGATACGATGTTAACCGGGAATTTCGGACCGATTAAAATACCAGAAAATAGCTATTTCGTCATGGGAGATAATCGAGCGATCAGTTTAGACAGCCGAAATGATTTAGGGTTGATCGATCGTTCTGAAATTATCGGAAGATCGGAATTAGTCATCTATCCGTTCAATGAGTGGGAAATCACGAGATAAAAAATACAAAAAAATCGTTGAAAAGGCAATAGATTGTCACATGCAAAGCCAAATTCAACGATTTTTATTATTTTATGAACGCGACACTTCGATTACTCATGGTCGAACACACAATAGCCGATATTTAATAAAGCAATTGCAAGACAGATGATACCGAATAATGTAACCAATTGAGTGCACCCTTTCCTAGATTTTTCAAACGTTATGTATAACCATACTCATATCATAACAATTTTCACAAAAATATTAAAGTAAAATTCGCAACTATTAACGAAAAGTTCAAATCATACGTTTCCCGTTAAAAATTTTTCAATCTTTGCTGCTGGTAAAGGTTTACTAATATAATACCCTTGAATATGATCACAATTCAATTTTTTTAATAATGCAATCTGTTCTTCTGTTTCAACACCTTCGGCGGTGACTGACATATCTAAAGAATGTGATAGGTTGATGATCGATTTAACGATCGTTTTATTATGTTCGAACTTCTGATTCATAAACATCCGGTCAATTTTTAACTTATTGAACGGAAACAAGCTTAAATATTTCAATGAAGAATATCCTGTACCGAAATCATCGACAGCGATAGACAGACCTAAATTTTTTATTTTCTTCACCATTTCTAACATATATTCCTCGTTCGTCATCGCTACACTTTCTGTCAGCTCAATTTCCAACATATTCGGATCGATGTTCGCCCGGCTTAAACTAGTCTCGATATGTTGAACAAAGTTCGTTTGGTGGACTTGTTTAGCTGACGTATTAATGCTTACTTTCACAGGTTTGAATCCTTGATCTTGCCATTTTCGTAATTGATGGCAAGCTTCGTTAATGACCCATTTTCCTATATCGATAATTAAGCCAGTTTTTTCTGCAAAAGGAATAAAATCTAACGGTTTAATATATCCCTTCATCGGATGCTTCCACCTTAATAAAGCTTCAAAGCCGACTATTTGTTTCGTCTTCAAACTCACTTGAGGTTGATAAAACAGTTCGAATTGCTCTTCAGCTATCGCTTTTCGCAAGTCGGATTCTAACGTTAATTGGGAACGTAAATTTCTCGAAATGGAAGCATCAAATAAATTGATTCTCAATCCGTCTTCATTTTTTGTCAAGTACATTGCCGATTGTGCATGGTTAATCAACTCTCGACCGGACCGACCGTTTAAAGGATATATACTAATGCCGATTTCGAATCGATACGACAAATTCATATGAATCAATCAAAATAGGTTGTCTAAAGAAATTAGAAAGTGATCGCGCAAATTGCAACGCCTGTTCTCGATTCTGAACATCCGTTTGCAAAAATACGAATTCATCTCCACTTACTCGTGCAACGAATCCGTTAAATTCATTCGTAAATTGGACGAACCGATTCGCACAGCTTTTTAATAATTTGTTGCCGAATTCATGACCTAATACATGGTTGATCGCTTTGAAATAGTCTAAGTCGACGTAATAAACAGCGAGTTGTCGGTTGTTTTTCATTTTTTGTTCTAATACCCTTAAAAACAATGAATGATTTGGAAGGCCTGTCAATTCATCATAATAATTCAACATTGCTGCTTCTTGTTGATCTTGGATATTTCTAGAAATATCATTTAAAATGACGAATTGAAACTCGTCTTTAAAAGTCATCACAGTATATGTTAGCGGAAATGTCGTATCGTCTTTTCGTATTCCGATGGATAAATTCGTATCTGTCTCGTCATTCAATCGTCTCATTATTAAATCATTTAAGTTCATATTAATGAGATCGCTTATCGGATACGAAAATAAATGCGAAAATGTTTCATTACAATCTACAATTTTTCCATCATGTATCAATGCGATGCCGGCACCATTTAACTGTTCGTCATTTTTTATTTTTGCATCAATTTCTTCTTCATATTTTGCAATCGAGAGATGTTGGATATTCACGATATCAAGCTCATTATTTAACGGTCGTACTTTAATTTGTACCCATTTATCGTTCGTTTTTAACTGAGTGATGTAATTCTTGCGATGAACGTCAAATTGTATATAACGATCTACCGAAGAATGTTCACCGTCATTGATTTCTAGCAATTCCTTCGCTGCTTTATTCAGATTGACGATAAATCCATTTTTTTTCATAATTAAAATCGGGTCGTTTACCGTGTTAATCACTGTATTGATAACGTTCAAATATGCTGTCGTTTCCCCCTCCAAAACTGGCCACCCTTTCCTTCTATTAACCGATAATAATTCGTTCTTTCGGATAACGAATATATTCGTGTTCATTTTCTTTTTTTATCGTAAAAATGAATGTAATTAAACCTACTCTACCTATGAACATAAGTACCATTAAAACGATTTTACTTAACGTCGATAATTCATCAGTGATTCCTAATGATAGCCCGACTGTACCAAAAGCAGATGTCACTTCAAACAATAATTGCGTGATTGTAAAAGGTTCGAATAAAGTTAACAATAACAAAGAAAAAATGATGATGATACTAGCTAAAATTGTCACCGTAACCGCCTTTAATAAATCTTCATCATAAACTTCCCGATGAAATATTTTAACACTTTTTCCGCCTCTAGTGTAAGTCAAAATAAAGATCACAACGAGTGCAAATGTCGTCGTCCTTATTCCTCCCCCTGCACTACTAGGTGATGCACCGATAAACATCAATAAAGAGATGAACAACTGATTCGACTCAGTTAATGAACTGATATCCAATGTAGAAAAACCAGCACTCCTCGTCGTGACCGATTGAAACAAAGAACAAAACAAACTTTCATACCATAACTTGTCTTTAAAAAAATGATGAAGGTCGAGCAAATAAATAAAGAGCGCACCTAACAATATTAGTAAAAAAAATGTTGTACTCGTTAATTTTGTAAATAAAGAGAAACGATACTTTTGTTTCAAATGTCTTTTTTTAAAATATTGTTTCACTTCAATTAAAACAGGAAATCCGATTGCTCCAAAAATAACTAATATCATGATGATGAATTGAAAGAAAAAATCTCCTGCATAAGGCATATAAGAATTCGCGGATAATGTAAATCCAGCATTGGACATCGCACTTATCGTACTGAAATAACCGTGAAAATAAGCCTCTTTTGCAGTTGGATAAAATTGTAATAAATATGTCCCTAAAATGATTACACCTACGATTTCTACGATGAAAAATACGATCACAATTTGTTTTATTAATCCGACAATTCCTCCGAAAGTTGTTTGGTTTTGATCTTGCATTAACAACCGTCTTTCGAAAAGACCGATTTTCTTCCCAATGATTAGCCAAATAAACGTGCTAGCTGTCATAATTCCGACGGCACCTAAATGAAAAATGACCGTCAAAATAATGAGACCAGCTGTGCTGAACGTATCAGATATTGAAATTGTTGTTAATCCTGTAACACTTAGAGCACTAACCGCCGTAAATAGAACGTCAATAAAAGGGACATGAACACCCTTTTTAAATGAAATAGGCAAAGATAATAAAAAAGTTGAAATGACAATTGCAATAAAGTAAAAAAAATATAATATTTGTGCTGGAGATAACCGTTGTACCCAGTGGTAAAAAGGATGTTTAAGCATGTGTATACTCCTTAAAATTAAACGGTCGTTAAGGCGTATAACGACATAATCGTCATATTAGTTCTTTAAATCGTTTTAGTAAAGATTCACCTTGATATCCTTGTTCAATAATGGTTTGCAACATTTCCTCTATCCTGCTCTTCCGATGGTCTACGACTTTCCCTTGAAATAATACATTAATTGTTTTATCACTTATTTCATTGATATCAATAATTTTCGTAATAAAAAAAGCTGGATCATTTTCTTCGCGGGTAATTTTCACTTTAATCATAATTTCATCAAGATGTTCGATCGACTTGAAATAGCTAACATACTTCTTTTCTGTGTATGCCTCGATTAACCAACCGTATTTATCCTCGCGATTAATGACTAAACCATCGATTAAATCGATTTGTTTTCTTTCTAACTTTTCTTCTTCGTCCATGATCGTTAAACCTTTTAATTTAAATGTTTTCACTGATATCGCCCCAATCCGCCTAAAGCTCTACTTTAAAATTATGTTATTTAGCCTTCAAAGTCAACTATAGAGTTGAAAAATAGTTGAACAATTGTTGTCAAATTAGTGTTTTTACACATTCATATGAAACGGATTTATACATAACAAAAACTGGTGATGGAAAAAACGTATAATTACAATTTATTTCCTCACTCTAATAATTGATATCTAATAAAAGGAGGAATTTGAATATGACAGTAGTAAATCAAGTTAGACAAGCAATTGCAGGATTAAAAAGTGTTCAAGCTAGTTTTGAACAATTTGCGTTAGAAACAGAAAATCAACAAGCAAAACAGTTATATCAACAAGCTGCTGAACAGACGAAACAAGTATTAAATGCTGTGGAACCAAGACTGACAGAGATCGAACAAGAAGAACCACAGTATCGCCAATAACAAAAAATGAAAGGAACGAGGTGATCATATGAACCTCTTTCGAATAGTGATGACTACTTTTCTTAGTATACTGCTTCTTGCAGCTTGTATGAATAACGGAGGAGAAGAGTCGTTAAAGCCATCAGGAGAAAATCAAGATTTAGAACTGATGAAATTGTCATCAACTGGGATGAATGATCAACAAGCTTCCAATCAAGCAAAAGAAATTTTAAGTGAATACGAAGAAATTACAGCTGTACGAGCAGTTAATGCTGGTGAACATTTACTCATCGCTATCGAGGTAGAACATTTCGAACGATTCGATTTAGAGAATATTGAACGTGACTTACGGAAGAAAGTGAAAAGAAATTTCCGCGATATGAAAGTGACTTTGTCGACTGATCAAAAAATATTACTTGAATTAGAGGAATTAGAAAACGAAATCGATAATCGAACGATTAATCACGAACAATTAAAGAAAAGAGTGAAAAAATTAGTCGACTTGTCAAAAGAACAAACTTAACGATGAAATGAGTGATGAAACATGGCAGATCAAAAAAAGAATGAACTACCTCCAGAAGCTCAAGCGTATCAAAAATTACAAAAAAAACGCGAAACGAAACGACCAGTTTTCACGAACTGTTTGAAAGCTTTTTTTATCGGAGGAACAATTTGTTTTATCGGTCAGTTAATCACGACATTTTATATATATTTTTTTGATTTTACGGAACAAACTGCCGGAAACCCAACGGTAGCGACATTAATTATTATCACGATGTTTTTGACTGGATTTGGCATCTATGACCATCTCGGTCAATTTGCTGGTGCTGGCACTGCTGTCCCTGTCACCGGTTTTGCCAATGCCGTCATATCATCCGCGATCGAACATCGCTCTGAAGGATATATATTAGGTGTAGGGACAAATATGTTGAAACTAGCTGGTCCAGTAATCGTTTATGGAGTTTTTTCAGCTTTTTTAATTGCGATCGTCAAAACAATTTTTTCAAACTTTTTATAACTATACTAAGTGAAAATGAGGTGCAACAATGCTTTTAGGTCACGCAACGTGGGAATTTTCCAACCAGCCTGTCATCATTTCTACAGGTGTCGTCGGCGGTCCTTATGAAGCGAAAGGAAAAATGGCTGACGATTTCGATATTTTACATGAAGATCAATGGTTAAATGAAGAATCATTTGAAAAAGCACAACAAAAATTATTAGAAGAAGCTTGTGAAATTGCGATAAAAAAAGCAAACATTCAAAAAGAACAAGTACAATATTTCATCAGTGGTGACCTAATTAACCAGATGACCCCGTCTACTTTCGCCGCTAAAACAGTAGGTGTACCTTACTTAGGTGTTTTTAGCGCTTGTGCTACATCTGCTGAAAGTTTAGCATTATCAGCACTCATCGTTAATTCCGGAGGTGCAAACTACGTGTTGAGTGGTACAGCTAGTCATAATTCTGCGACAGAAAGGCAGTATCGTTATCCTACAGAATATGGAGGGCAAAAACCCCCAACAGCACAGTGGACCGTAACAGGAGCTGGCTGTGCACTCGTTAGTCAACAAGGAGAAGGACCGGTCATTACATCAGCGACAATTGGAAAAATAGTTGATATGGGACTAACCGATCCATTCAATATGGGTGGTGCGATGGCCCCAGCTGCAGTTGACACGATCATTCGCCATTTACAAGATCGTAATATTGATTATTCATACTACGATTTAATTATTACCGGCGACTTAGGAAAAATTGGACGGGAAGCTTCATATGACCTGTTAAAAGAAAAAGGAATCAATTTAAATGAAAAACAATATGTTGACTGTGGTTTAACGATTTACCGTGATGACCAGCAAGTACAATCTGGTGCTAGTGGAACAGCTAGTTCAGCTGTTGCAACTTACGGTCATTTTATTAAAAAAATGAACGAAGGGAAATTAAACCGTATTTTATTTGTTGCGACAGGATCCTTACATTCACCTTTAAGCATTCAACAAAAAGATTCCATTCCGTGTATCGCCCACGCTGTATCGATAGAAATGAGGAGTGAGTTACTGTGATTTTTTTCTGGGCTTTTGTCGTCGGCGGACTCATTTGTGTGATCGGACAAATTATGTTCGACGTATTTAAAATGTCCCCAGCGCACACATTGACTACTTTAGTAATCATCGGCGCTATATTAGACGGTTTAGGTCTTTATGAACCGTTAATCAATTTTGCTGGAGCAGGTGCGACTGTTCCGATTACAAGTTTCGGAAATTCTTTAGTGCACGGGGCGATGAAAGAAGCGGAAGAACATGGCTTGATCGGAGTGATTACCGGAATTTTTGAAGTGACGAGTGCTGGTATTTCAGCGGCAATCGTTTTCGGTGTTTTAGCATCATTTATTTTTAGACCGAAAGGATAAGAAAGGAAGTGCATAGGTGATGACGGTCGGTTCAAATGTGAAAAGTTGTTATTTTGCAATTAAAAGTGCTGAAGCGACGTTAGCACAACTAGCCGTAAAATCTACGAACGAACGATCGAAAGAAGCATATAAAGAAGCAGAACAATTGCTTTCAGAAGTAAAAGCTGATTTAAAAGAACAAATATTATTTTTAGCTAGAGAAGAATCGCAGTATGAATAATTTTAAGGAGAGCGACTGAACATGCCTGACTGGTTGACTTTATTACTTAGATCTATTTCACTCGTTTTTATCATTTTAATACTTACTAAATATTTAGGAAAAAAACATATTTCGCAATTAAGTATTTTCGATTATATTAACGGATTCGTCGTCGGTGGAATTGTTGCGATCGTAGCAGTGCATCAAGATGTAAACTATTGGCACGGACTAATGGCGCTTTTCGTCTGGTTTATTATTCCGTATATCATTGATTTGTTAGGACTAAAAGTAAAAGCAATTCGTGAGTTTATCCATGGTAAAAGTAAAGTCATTATTAAAGATGGAAAAATTATGGAAGAAAATTTAAAGAAAGAACTGTTTTCCGCGGATGACTTACTCGTCCATTTACGGGACCGCAACATTTTTCACGTAGCGGATGTAGAATTTGCCTTGTTGGAACCGACTGGAAAAATAAGCGTCTTGCCTAAAGCAGAGAAACGACCGTTGACGGCTGAAGATATCGATTTAAATGTTGCTCCGAAAAAAGAACCACAAACGGTCATAATGGATGGAAAAATGTTACTTGAATCATTAGCGACATTGAATTTAAATCCGCGTTGGTTAGAAACAGAATTGGCAAAATTAAATATCTCGATTGAAAATGTCTTTCTAGGGCAAGTTGACAGCGACGGGCAATTAACCGTCGATTTATACGATGATCAAATCACCGTTTCCGAACCGACTGAAAAACCGCTTCTACTCGCTACGTTAAAGAAATCACAGGCTGATTTAGAATTATTCGCACTAGCTACAGAAAATGAACGGTCTAAAAAAATGTACGAACGAAATGCACAAAAAGTCGCCAAAGTCATTCAACTACTTGAACCTTATTTGAAGTGATCGACCAAAAAATTTTTCCTAGACTGAATTTTTCAGTCTAATTTTTTTGATTTTCTGAAAGAAAGAATCATTTTTCTTAGGACATATCCAAATATAAACCCACCGACCATGCCGAATATCGGTAAAAATACTGGTCCAATATAATAACCATAAACGGTAAACCAAGGTGAATAAATGACACCGATCGTACCGATATAAGCCGAAAATACATATGGCAAGTAACTATACGGACGTTTCGCGCCACCTGCATCTCGATATGCATCCCATATTGCAAATAGATACAAACACGGGTAAAACATAAGCCATAAATAATCGGCTACACGTATCGCTTGTTCGATCTCCCCTAAAAAGCTGTACATAATGACTTCGTTAATTTTCCCTTTGACGTTGACGATAAATTCAAGAGCGATTAACACAATCCCTTTTACATATTTTTTGTTTAAAAATTGCCCAAATCCTGGCAGTGCCATACTCCATAATAATACTTCTGATTGATTCGTTTTATGACTATTCATCACTTCATCTACTTCGCTAATTTTTTTCTATCTATCGCCATCGGTGGTTGTTCCATCCAACCGTTTTTAATTAATATTTCCGCCCCATCTTCCGCATAAAGTGCTACTTCACCAATTAACCGTGAGTAAATGACACCAAGATCTTTTCTCATACTCATCGACATCGCCGTTCCATAACTTTGTATCCCGGAAGAAATGAGCGTCGTAATCATTTGCATCATCAATTTGTCAGAATATGGTGCGACCGTTGAATTAGTTACTTCGGACGTCCAAATTGTCGAGGAGGTAGGTAAATCATGATCATGTAATATACCCATAAATATTTCTATTTGTTTCTCCGCAATATCTTTTCCTCTCAAGAAATATTTTTTTACTTCTTTCGTTTGCGCGACTTGACTAAAACCAGTAATAACAGCGTGTCCCACCCCATTTCTTTTCGCGTCAAAGATGAGATTTGCAATTTCCAAGCCGAGAAGTGGCCTTTTCTCACCGAACAAGCCAGCTAAAAAACTATCCTTTTTTACAAAACTAATTTGCGTCGGCGTTGGTATTCGTGGAGTCGGTATAAAAATACCCTTTTCGATTAAGATCGACTTCATTTTCATTTCTAATTTCATCAATCTTTGAATCGTCTCGTAATAAAATTGTTGTAAATCTTCATTCGTCATTTCAAGAAATGCTAATTGATAAATAGGTAAAGATAATTTAGCCGTTTGAAACAACATTTCGATATATAACGTATCTGAAAAAAGCCGTGGAGCGCTTAAATTGACATCTTTCTCAGTAAAACCTTGCGGGATCGGATAATTTGCTTTTTGAAAAAAATATTTCACTTTCTCGATGACATCCGTACAAAAAGCCTCCAATTCTAACATACAATTTTTCGTTTGTTCATCATCTACATGTTGTAAAAAATGCTGTTTGACTGTTTTTGCCATCGTTTCAAATTGATATGTATTCCATAAGAATGAAATTTCACCACTTGTTAAATTGCTTAATTTCCCGTGTGTTTCCACTTTCACTAAATCCTCCTATTGTTTCTTTATTCTATTTTAGATTTCCAATTAATCCTTGATTTATTCAATTTGTCATCTATGAATAAATTGGGCATTTTTTGGGAAAAAGAAGGTGAAGCATAAAATAATGGAATTAGGTGGGGCAGATGGTTCGTTCATTTTTTCGCAGATCGAGAGATAATGTGACATTCCAATCAAGTAATCAGCAAAATCAACAAAATACGTCGCTGAAATTAAGTAAAAATTTACAAACGAATATTGATAATATCCAAAATATGCTCGATTATCCAGCAGATTTAAAAGTGAGACATTTAAAACTCGGAGAAGGGAATATTAAATGTGCTTTTGTATATATCGAATCTGTCGTCGATAAACAAAATGTCCAACAAAACGTTCTAGATAATATTCAACAAGCGCAAAACTTGCCTAAAGAAACGAAAGAGCTATTTAAATATATCGATGAAAAATTTTTCGCTTTAATGGATGTGAAAAAAGGAACGACATTAGATGATATTTCACTTCCGTTGCTCATCGGCTATACGATCGTTTATATCGATGGAATTGATACGGCATTAATGTTAAATACTGCTGGTGGCGAAATGCGAGCAATTGAAGAGCCGATTACCGAGACGTTAATTCGCGGACCCCGTGCAGGGTTTGTCGAAGATATCCATGTCAACATCGGTATGATTCGTAGAAATGTAAATGATCCAAACTTAAGATTTAAAACGTATCTCACTGGCAGGAGAAGTAAGAAAAGTCTCGTAGTTTGTTATATCAATGATATCGTCCATCCTGAACTATTAAAAGAAGTCGATCGGCGATTAAATTCGATCGATATCGATATCGTCCCAGAATCCGGTTATGTGGAAGAGTGGATTGAAGACAGTTTCTTGTCCCCTTTTCCACAAATATTAAATACGGAACGTCCGGATAAAGTCGTTCGCGCACTAACGCACGGAAGAGTAGTCATTTTAGTCGATGGAACACCATTCGTACTAATTTTGCCAATGACCTTTTCAGAAGTCATCACGTCACCAGAAGATTACTATGAACGATGGACGATCGGTACGTTACTACGTATTTTAAGATATTTTGCCGCTTTCGTATCAGTCTTTTTACCGGCAATTTATATCGCATTAACTTCGATACAACCTGGCATGATTCCATCAAAACTTGCTTTTTCCATAGCTGGTACGCGCGAAGGAGTCCCTTTTCCACCAGTTATCGAGGCGCTAATGATGGTAATTACGATGGAACTATTACAAGAAGCTGGAGCGAGACTTCCACAAACGATCGGACAAACAGTCGGCATCGTCGGAGGAGCTCGTCATCGGTGAGGCAGCCGTGCGAGCAGGTGTCGTCAGTCCTATTATGGTAATCGTCATCGCCCTTACAGCAGTTTGCAACTTTGCCATTCCAGCATTCAGCGTTGCGATTACATTTCGTATTATTCGCTTCGGTTTTATATTTGCTGCTGGTATTTTCGGTTTGTATGGGATCGTATTAGCGTATATTATGTTGAATATTCATTTCGTCAATTTAAAAACTTTCGGTGTCCCGTATACGACACCTTTTGCACCATTTTTCAAAACAGATTGGAAAGATCTCATCGTACGATTCCCTATACCATCTCGCCAACAACGGACAACGTATTTATTGACCGATGATAAAATTTCTTTGGACGATAAAGGAGAAAACGGATGAATCCTTTTAAATACAGTGATGAGAAAATTAGTGATAGAGAATTGATGATCGCTATTCCTTCCGTCATTATCGGAGTAGGTGTCCTTTCGTTACCGAGAGAAATTAGCGAATGTTACGTTATTTAGTGACGGTTGGATATCTATTCTCATTGCTGGAATTTTCATCACTTTTATCGCGATATTAGGGATGAAAGTAGCGGAACTATTCCCTGGGAAATCATTTTTATCTTACACTTCACATCTCGTCACAAAACCTATTGCTCTTCTGTTCCTATTGATCGTTATCGTTATTTCCTTGTTTTTCTGCGCATATTCGACAAGATATATCGCTTATATTGCGCAACAATATTTATTTGAACATACTCCGATGGAAGTGATTGCCTTATCGTTTATACTCGTCGTCGTGTACGCTGTTTCCGGATCGAGAGCCGGCTTATTTAGGTTGAATCTACTTTTTTTACCGATTATTTTATTCGTATTTTTATTAGTAGGTGTTTTTAATGTAACGTGGATCGAAAGAAATAATTTCCTACCTATGTTTCAGACAGATTTGCAAGGATACTTACTCGGAATAAAAGAAACTTTTACTGCATTTTTAGGTTTTGAAATCGTCTTAATTTATACGATGCTCATCAATCGACCGAAAAAATTAACGAAGAAAGTGATTATCGGCATGAGTATTCCGATTCTTTTTTATATCATGATTTTCCTGATGACGATCGGTATTTTCGGATATAGAGTAACTGCTAATTTAGAATTCCCGACGATTGAACTAGCAAAGCGTGTCGATATTCCCGGTGGTATTCTCGACGAGAATCGACCCGTTCGTATTTAGTGTTTGGACGATGACGATATTTACGACAGCAGCAATATTGTTAGATGTGATCGTCCTTCTTTTATCTTCATTGTTTAAAAAAATAAGTAAAAAAATGTTAACGTTCATCTTATCACCTATCGTCTATTACATTAGTATGTTTCCACAACAAATCGATCATGTACAAACAGCTACAAGTATCGTTAGCGTGATCGCTACCTATTCATTAATTGCAATTGTCATCATTTTGTTCATCATGACAAAAATTAGAGGTGTCAAAAAGAGTGAAAACAACAATTAAAACAATCGTTTTCGTTAGTATCTCTTTCATACTTCTAACTGGATGTTGGGATACTGTTTCCATCGAAGACCGCGGTTTTATCGTCGGATCTGCAATCGATATTGATGAACAACAAGATGCAGACCATCCGATACTCACGGTAACAGATCAAATGGTCTTACCGGCAGGAATGTCTTCAACGGTAGAAAGTGACGGAGGGGAACAACAACCATTTTTAAATTTTACGATGGAAAGGGATAGTACGTATAAAGTCGACGAAGAAATCGTATCTCGGTCAAGTAAACAACCGTTTTATGAACATTTATCTGTACTCGTCATCTCTGAAGAAGTAGCAAGGACGGAAGAACTATTCGAAAACTTACTTGATACGTACATTAGTAACGTTCATTTTAGACGCGGAATTTACGTCGTCGTTTCTAAAGATAAAGCGAAAGATATTCTAGATTTCAAAACGTATGAAGAGCAACTACCCGCAAAACATATCGAAAAAATATTAGAACAAGGTAGGAAACAAGTCGGTAATATTTCACCTAAAACAGTTGGTGATTTAGAAGAATATCATTTAGAAGGAAATAGTTATATTTTACCTTATGTAGAAACCGAAGAAGGATTCGTTCGAACAAAAACAAGGTGCTGTCTTTCATGGACGTCTGAATAAAATGGTAGGTCTTTTTAACGAAGAAGAAATGCACGGATTTGAATTAATGACAGGAAACCAACAAGTAAAAATTATCGATTTTAATTATGAAGGAAAAACACTCGCATTAAAAGTACTTCGAATCGATAATAAACTAACTGTCGATCCATCTAATTTAGAAGAAATTAAAGCGAAAGTTAAGGTAGAGTTAAAAGGCACGATTAAAGAATCGTTTTTCCAAAAAGATTTAACGGATCCTAAAGAAATAGATGCATCCAAAAGGCTATAGGTGAAAATGTCAAACATTCGATTGAAAAAGCGATTGCCAAAGGTCAAGAAGAGTTTGGTACTGATGTGTATGGCGTTTGGGAAGAGATTCAGGTAAAACATTACGACACATGGAAAAAAATTGAAGGAGATTGGGAAGAAGGGGAATATTATTTTAAAAATGTGACATTTGACATTGATGTGATCCCGCAAATATATTCAACCGGAACGACGAATAGAACGAAGGAAAGTGATTAATATGAATATTAGCAATTTGTTTTTAGAAAGCGTCACTGAACCGTTACGAATAACTTGTACGATTTTAGCTTTTGTCATACCTTATACGATTTACAAAATAAATATGTTCTTACATGAACGAGGAGATCCTCCGTGGAAAAAAGAAGAAAAAGGAACGTCTGAAAAGTAAAGATATCTTACATTTTCAAACGTCCCTTTGCATATATGTTAAGAAATTTGAATCGCAATTTTTCCAAACTGTTTATTCACTTCAAGAAAATCAAACGCATCTTGCACTTTATCTAACGTGAATGTGTGGCCGACGACAGGACGGATTTTATGATCTTCCATAAAAGCTAACATTTCCCGTAACTCTTCACGGCTTCCCATCGTCGAACCGAACAGTTGATATTGTCCGTAGAAAAACTCTCTTAAATTGAAATCTACGACATCTTCTGTCGTCGCACCGAACGTGACGATTCTTCCACCTTTTTTCAAAACATTTAACGAACGATTGAACGTCGCTTTTCCGACGCTCTCAATAACGAGATCGATTACTTCATTTTCTAATTCTTTTTCCCAATCACTATTCGTAGCGATTGCTCGGTCGGCACCGATTTTTAACGCTTGCTTACGTTTTTCTTCATCGCGTGATGTGACGATGATGCGCGCTCCGAGTTGTTTAGCAAATTGTATCATATATGTTGCAACACCGCTTCCAGCTCCAGGAATGAAAACTGTGTCTCCTTGTTGGACATTTCCTTTCGTCACAAGTGCACGATATCCTGTCAAGGCCGCAAGTGCAACTACACCCGCTTCTTCCCAAGTTAAATACGCCGGTTTTCTTTCCAGTTGTTCTGCGGAAATGACAATTTTTTCTGCGATTGTACCGTGGTCAGGCATTCCTAATATGTCAAATCCTTCTGGTGGTGCGTCACTATTTTCAAACCAGCCTAACGAAGGGTTAATGATCACTTCATCGCCAATTTGAAATGACGTCACCCCTTCCCCGACTGCTTCGACGATACCGGCGCCGTCAGAACCGAGAATAAGTGCTTCTTTATCAGGACCCATCCGATTCGGAATGTATAGATCTCGTCTATTTAATCCTGCAACTTTAAGTTTTACTACGACTTCACCGCTTTTCGGTTTTGGATCTGGCATCTCTTTTAACTTCAATTTTCCGTATTCTAATACAAATGCTTTCAAAGTGATCCCCCCGTCATTATTTCGTTACTAATTTTTCAAATTCGGCCAATTTTTCTTCAAACACTTGCAACGCTTCTAAAATCGGTCGTTTCGACGTCATATCGACACCTGCTTTTTTCAACACTTCAATCGGAAAATCACTACTTCCTGCTTTTAAAAACTCTAAATATCTTTCTACTGCTACTTCTTTTTCCGTTAAAATTTGATTTGCTAAAGATGTCGCTGCAGAATAACCTGTAGCGTATTGGTATACATAATAATTGTAGTAAAAATGCGGAATACGCGCCCATTCCAAACCTATATCCTCATCGACTGTAATTTGATCGCCGAAGTATTTTTTATTTAATTCATAATAAATTTCGGTTAACTTGTCAGCTGTTAACGGTTCACCATTTTGCGTCCGGATATGGATATCGTGTTCAAATTCGGCAAACATCGTTTGTCGGAAAACGGTCGCACGAAATCCTTCGAGAAAATGGTTTAAAATATATAACCGCTGTTTTTCATCGCCTAAATTGTTTAATAAATATTCACTTAATAATGATTCATTACATGTAGAAGCAACTTCAGCGACAAAAATTGAATAATTTCCGTAGCGGTACGGTTGATGTTTTCTCGTAAAATAACTATGAACGGAATGTCCTAATTCATGTGTCAACGTATACATGTCATTTACATTGTTTTGCCAATTCATCAAAATGAAAGGATTCGTGCCATAAGCTCCAGATGAATATGCGCCACTACGTTTCCCGCGGTTTTCGACTACATCAATCCAACGGTTGTTAAATGCTTGTTGAATGACGTCCGTATACTCCTTGCCGAGCGGAGCCAAACTTTTTAACACGAAATCTTGTGCTTCTTCATACGTCACTGTCATATTCGACATCTTTTACGAGAGGCACATATAGATCGTACATATGCAATTCATCAACTTGCAATACTTTCTTCCGCAGTGCCGTATAACGATGTAGTAAAGATAAGTGGTCGTTGATCGTTTCGACTAAATTATCATATACAGATTCTGGAATATTGTTCGCATCTAGCGCAGCTTGCCGAGCTGATGTATAGTTTCTTACTTTCGCATAAAAATTGTCTTTTTTAATATTTCCTACAAGCGTCGTCGCAAACGTGTTTTTAAATTTACCGAATGTATCGTACATCGCTTTAAATGCTTGTTTTCTTACATTTCGATCACGCGATTCCATAAAACGAATATATCGCCCGTGTGTTAACTCTACTTCTTCCCCATTTTCATCTTTAATAAATGGAAATTTTAAGTCTGCGTTATTTAACATTCCGAACGTTTGTGACGCTGTTTGCAACGCTTCAGATACTTCGGATAAAAGGTATTCTTCTCGCTCGCTTAAAACATGTGCTTTCTGTCGCAAAATTTCATCGATCGTCTTTTGATAAAGTTGTAATTCTTTTTTCTCTTCTAAAAATGTTTTTAATTTCGCTACGTCGATTTGTAAAATTTCTGGGACGATAAAACTCATCGTACTAGAAGCTTGAGTCAACAGAATTTCTGCTTTTTGATTCATCGCTTGATAAAACGCATTCGTCGTATCTTGATCGTAACGCATATGAGCATATGTATACAATTTTCCTAGTCGTTCAGAAATTTCATCTTGAAACGTAAACAGTTCATAAAGTATGTCTGCAGATTCACCTAATTTACCTTGATAATTTGTTATTTTCGGGATTTCTTGTTGTAATTTTTCGAATTCCTTTTCCCATAATTCATCCGTTTCGAAAATCGTTTCCAGTTCCCAAGTTAGCTTTTTAGGAACTTCCTCACGTTTCGGAAGTTCTTTCGTCATTTCTGTCATATAATTTTCCTCCCTCAACAGACGTTCCTTTATATTATAATGAATAATTAGAAATTCATTCCAACTATTAGGTACGATTATACATGAAATAACGTAAAAGTGCATCGTCACCGTCGATTGCTTTTTCAATATGGTCGTAAAATTTTATTTCTCTACTTTTCATATAAGTGTTGTCATCTACTCTTTTTATATAATTTACTTCGCTTAACAAATGGAGATATGGAATGAACGGAAAATCATCATGAGGTAAAAGTGGAAATTCATTTCTATATAAATATGGACGGAGAAAATGTTGTATTTCTTTTAGTGAAAAACTTCTTCCGACTGAAAGGGGCTGTAAAAATTCGATGATGAAGCGACTTTGCCAATTCCAAGGCGGTACTTTAAAATAATGTTGGGTCGGAATTGGTAGATGAATTACTGATGGCAAATTGTCTATATATAACCGCTTTGTGATACAACCACTTTCGCCATTTCAGTTCCTTCCCATACACGTGATAAGCTGCCAACCGAAATTTTCTTTTTTCATCTTGCCATCGTGTAAATAAAATTTTCCTCGCTATTTTTTTCGATGAAAATAATTTCGGGAATGACAGATGAAAAAGATTTTGTTCTGTCATAGTAGCGATCGCTTTTCGTCGATTGACGAGATGCAAATCCGTAACCGTTGTAAGCATTCGTTCATTCGGCGAAAAATAATATAACGTCGTCGGTAATTTAGGAGAAAATTGCTGAACGAATTGCAATGTCCAATCATTAACTTGAATCGTATCATTTGACGTTCGTTTTAACAAAGGTTTTCCTAATAGCCAAATCGGTATCATTTGTTTCTTTAAATAACCTTCATTTCTTTTTAATATCGTCATTTGATCAGTTAATGAAGATTGAAATTCGATCACGAAAGTTTTCTTCTGATAAGAAAAAAATAAATCGGGACGTTGGTTAATATCTGGTAAAAACTTCTCGAGTTTTACATCAATTTGTTGTTCTTTTAACCATTGATAAAGAATTTGTTTTGCTTTTTGATGATAAGCACTTTCACCTTTCAACGAAAGCGCGCAATTAGAAGTACGATAATGAGCAAAATGTGGGATCACCCGTGGACCAGCTCGGACGATTACAAGCCCGTTACATTCAGGACAAAAAAACCGCTCTCGTTGTCGCAACTGTTCAATTTCAGCTGTCGTGAAAGAAAGTAACGTCACGAGTTCGCCTTTACGATTTTTCGCTTGTAACATCCATATATCACTTCCCTATATTTCAATGTATCATATTTATATAATTCGACATCTTTCGAGTAAATCCTTTCTTTCATCAATTTTTCAATGAAAATTTTCAATTAAAAAATGCACAGCTTTTAACATAAGCTGTGCAAAACATATAAAATCATTATTTTATCGGAAAGTGCTTCTTCATTTCGTTAAACACATCGTTTTCAATGACGGTTTTTCCATATTCATCTAAAATATGATGAGTAACGTACGATTCAGTACCGTATTCTAACACTTGACTAATAATATCTTCTTGTCTATCAAATAATGTTAATGAAAGCTCTAAATATAAATAATATTCATCCTCAAAATGATATAATTTCGTTACAAGTTGTTCTGCGTCTTCACGGTGGATATCATGACTTAATTGAACGACGTCTTCGAAATCTTTGAACTTGGCGATCATCCATAAACTATTGTCGTCACTCTCTTCTACCACTTCGTCAAACTCATCTTCCGTATATTTTTCTTCATACATATTTTTCGATTTTTCATTAAGCGTTATATCCATCATATTATCGAGAAGTTCATCATCGGGCTCACCTTTTGGCATATGTGCTTTCGTCACAATAATTTCTAATCCTTTTTCTAATGCGTGCACTTGGATCCATAGTGGTCCTTCAATTGGAAAATCTTCTTTTGAGTTAACTTCATCCATCATTTGCCAAAAAAGTTGTTCACTACGCTCGCGATTATACCAAATTTCTTCTCGTTCAAATCCCCGATTTTCAATATCGACGTAAGAAATATAAAACTTTACCGTATTTTCATTAATTCTTTCTATCTCCATCCACTTTCTCTCCCTTCAATTGGAAAATAAAACGACACCTTTCTCATTAAAAAATGAGGTGGGAGATTTCCCAATAATACACTATATTCTTATAACTATATTGTATGTTATTTGCATTCATTTTGAAAATATTTAAGCCTAAACATATATGAATATAAATATACTATTTTCGATTAATTTTTTCAATATTCCAACTCATATTATCGATCATCAAATTACAATTTGCAAACAATTCATTGATGAAATACGAAAAATCGCAAACAAACCTTAAGGTCGTTTGCGATTTTCAGTTTGTAAGGTAAAATTAATTAACCATTTTTTGAGCTTCACGTAACTGAAAAGTTCGTACAGTCCTAGGTAAGAAACGACGAATCTCGTCTTCGTTATAACCAACTTGCAATCTTTTTTCATCGAGAATAATTGGGCGTCGTAACAAACCCGGATTTTTTTGAATGAGATCGAATAGATCTTTCAGTGGAAGTTGTTCAATATTGACATCCAACTTTTGAAATACTTTTGATCTCGTCGAAATAATCTCATCAGTTCCATCTTCCGTCATCCGTAAAATTTCCTTAATTTCATCTAATGTTAATGGTTCTGAAAAGATATTTCGCTCCTTATAACGCAATTTTATGTTCTTCTAACCATGCTTTTGCTTTTCTGCAAGAGTACAACTTGGCGAGGTATAGAGTGTTACCATGTAACTTCACTCCTCATTTCTAGAAAATATATCTTTTATCGTAAACTTCTTGGTGTCATCCGAAGATTGATACAATAATTCAAAAGACAGGCACTCTATTTTACAAAAATAACTAATACTTATGTGAGAAACATCACATTTTCATATAGTTTTGATGATCCATAAGTTAATCCTTGGCGTGATCACGTGTAAAAAACTTATTCTCATTTAATAAAGCGTACTCCATTTATTAAATAAGAATCACTCTAAATTAACTATCATTTAAAATTATACTACAATTGTCAAGTAAAAGGTAGAGGATTTTCTAATTTACTTAACACAAATCCCGAAATGTCATAATTTTGTTACAAAGTGTAGCTACACACCTATATTTTACCCAAGTGTTTGAAACAATAAACGTAAACAATAGCAATTTTGGAAAATAATTTTCATATTAATTTAAAATTATTTTTATCAATAAACAAAAAAATACTCCGAACAAAAAATTCTTTGTCCAACATATTATTATATATGATTTTCATTAATAAGTCTATACCATGTTAAATTTTGTTGTGCTTGCTTTCAGAAAAATTGTTGTATATCATAATTAGGATAGAAGATACATTAGTATGTGGAAATAATGGAGTGAATAGATGTTGAAAAAAATTTTTTCAGGAATTCAACCAAGTGGAACATTAACGTTAGGAAACTATTTAGGTGCGATTCGCCAATTCGTTCAATTACAACATGAAAATGAATGTTATTTCTGTATCGTTGACCAACATGCAATTACAGTTCCCCAAGATCCTAAAGAGTTAAAGGAAAATATTAAATCATTAGCAGCACTATATATCGCTTCTGGAATCGATCCAGAAAAAGCAACACTGTTCGTCCAATCAGAAGTTCCCGCCCATACAGAATTAGGATGGATGTTACAATCTATTACATATATGGGCGAATTAGAGCGGATGACACAATTTAAAGATAAATCGGAAGGCAGAAGTGCAGTTTCTTCCGCTCTATTTACTTATCCAACTTTAATGGCAGCAGATATTTTGCTTTATCAAACGGATATTGTTCCAGTCGGGGATGATCAAAAACAACATTTAGAATTGACGCGTGACGTTGCTGAACGGTTTAACAACCGATTTGGGGAAACGTTTACGATCCCAGAAATTCAAACGCCTAAATTCGGAGCGCGAATTATGTCCTTACAAGACCCGACGAAAAAGATGAGTAAGTCGGATGAAAATACTCGCAGCTTTATTTCGATGCTTGATACACCGAAACAAATTGAGAAGAAAATCAAAAGCGCAGTAACAGATTCCGATGATTTCATCAAATACGATCCTGAAAACAAACCTGGAATCTCCAATTTACTGACAATTTACGCAAGTTGTACAGGTAAATCGATGAAAGAGGTTGAACAACATTTCGAACAGAAACGTTACGGTGAGTTGAAAGGGGAAGTTGCAGAAGTCGTCATCGACACGTTAAGTCCGATTCCAAGAAAGATATGAAGAGTTGATCGGACTCACAAGAATTGGATGATATTTTAACAGAAGGTGCTGAAAAAGCTGCGAACGTAGCGAATAAAACACTACAAAAAGCGAAAAGAAAAATGGGTTTAATGAGAATGTAACTTTCATTAAAAATCGAGTAGGGGGGAGTGACTACTCTCCGTCCTCTCACACCACCGAACATACGGGTCACGTATTCGGCGGTTCAATGTAAAATCTCTTCTTGATTAACTTAATGCAAGTATGCAACACACTTTTACAGTACCTTCTGATTCCATGATATTCTCCTGTAAATAGTCAGCTCATTTAATAGACGTTGACAGTGTCATTTATACTTTTCATCAGCATTATCATGAGATTGAACACTGTCAATCCCTTCCTTCTTTCTATTTTTCAATAGACGTCAGTAGTACGATGGATTGAACTGACTTCTGCATGTTCAGTATTACCTCGCAGTAATAATACCATATAATGGTATATCATGCAGACCTCCCCAGGTAAGAGTTATAACCTTCCTCCCATGTAACTGCTGCATTTACTATATGGAACTCGGGCAGTATTGGACTTTGTTTTGTCTTGCAAACTCGTCCATTCCAAGTCAGCCTTATATGCAGTTCCTGTTCGTCAGTTCGGAAGTTTGCCGCCCGCTTCCTTCAGATTCCGCGTCACCACGGACACCCTTGCGTTAAGCTAACCACTACTTCTCTCTTCGTGGCTCGGGACTCTCACTCTAAAGATGACACCCATGCCGGGCGCACCAAAAAGAAAATCAGAAACATAGTTTTCTGATTTTCTTTTTTAATGTAATTTTTTATTTTCGACTTGTTCTAACTCCCAAAATTTTTCTAAAAAAGGGTTCCCTTTAACTAACAATCCGCAAAATTGTTCATGTTTTTCCGTCCAACCGTCTTTCACTTCGTCATATAACATGTGCCATATTTCTTCTACACTAGCACGATGGCTCGTTTTTGCAAGTTTATGACTATCCCATTCTGATAACCAATAAAGTACTTCACTTACGTTATTTGTCGTTTTCAACTGCTC
>CAVYBX010000017.1:0-47983 GCA_963766835.1 uncultured Bacilli bacterium | reverse complement strand
CCAACGTTTATCCAACTTTCATTTTAACCGAATTTATGACATAATCGAATTAGGGAATGCTATGTTACGGTTAAAATGATTTGTTGGAGGTAATTGAATGGAAATTGGCACACCTCTATCGCTAAAAAGATTCAACCTAGACACTAAAGACTTAGAAGATTATCGAAGCAAAGTGATCGATATCGATGATGAATACTTTTATATCGATTTTCCAGTCCATGAACAAACGAAGAGAACGTCCGTTTTCTCTATACATGAATATATTATTGTACAATATACAAAAAACAATATCGTCTTTGAATTTAGAGGCAAAGTGTTAGATAAAGTGTCCAAAAACGTTCCTGCTTTAAAGTTGAAACTTCCAGCTAAAGAAGACTTAAAAAGAATTCAACGCCGTCAGTACGTTCGTGTTGAGACGGATGTGGATGTTGCCGTCCATTGTCCTAACGACAGTTTCCCGCCATTTACGACAGTAACACGCGATATTAGTGGCGGGGGAGCAAGTTTATACGTTTTAGATCAATCACTAGAAATAAATCAAAAATTAAAACTTTATTTCGTCTTAAATTCAAAGGATGGTTATGAATATATAGAAACGGAAGCCCAAATCGTTCGTTTCCAAACTGAAAATGAAGTGAAAACTGCTTCGGTAAAATTTTTAATTGACGATGAAAATAAACGGCAAAAAATTATCCAATATTGTTTTGAAATTGAACGTAAAAATAGGAAATTAGGATTGCTATAAATCAATTTGAAGAATGGAAATTCGAACAAAAACTTGGCTTATGCCAAGTTTTTTCTTACAATAAAATTAATTTGATGTTTGTAGGGGGAACGAACTAGTGAAAAATAAAAAGATTAGAATTGCGATCGACGGACCAGCCGCTGCTGGAAAAAGTACCGTCGCTAAAAATATAGCGAAAAAACTGAACATCGTTTATATCGATACAGGAGCGATGTATCGCGCTTTAACGTTAAAGGCGCTAGACAAAAATATCGATATAAAAGATGAACAGGCTTTAATTCAAATGCTGAAAGCGACAGAAATTGAATTAGTGCAACAAGAAAATGAACAAAAAGTATTGTTAGACGGATATGATGTGACCGAAGATATTCGTAACCAAAAAGTGACGAACGTTGTACCGTATGTTGCCGAACATAAACAAGTAAGAGAAGAGCTCGTCAGAAGACAAAGGAAATTAGCGGATCGTATAAGTGTAGTGATGGACGGGAGAGATATAGGTACTCACGTATTGCCGGATGCAGAGCTTAAAATTTTTTTAATCGCTTCTGTCGAAGAGCGGGCGAAACGGAGACATCAAGAAAATGTAGAAAAAGGTTTTCCGTCAGATTTAGCGCAAATTATGAAAGAAATTAAAGAAAGAGATGAACGTGATTCCAATCGTGCGACATCCCCATTAGTTCAAGCAGAAGATGCAATTGCGATCGATACTACCTCTTTATCAATTGAGGAAGTGACGGAAAAAATTTTACAAGAAGTGAAAAAAATTACTAGTTGAATATTTTCACTTTTAACTTGACAAATTTATAATTAATGGTAATTAGTTATGAACAAGTTAAATTTCATGTTATAATAAAAGACAAGGTAAAATGTACTTTTATAAATAACGTTGTTTTTAATTTGCACTTAGGAGTGAATACATATGGTGGAAACGAATAATGAATTACAAGTAGGCAGTATCGTTACAGGAACTGTAGTAAAAATTGAAGAAAAGCAGGTCTTTGTAGATATTGGCTACAAATCAGAAGGGATTATTCCGATTAGTGAATTATCTAATCTCCACGTAGAAAATCCTCAAGATGTAGTAAAAGAAGGAGAAGAATTAACACTTCAAGTTAAAAAAATCGAAGACGAAAATATCGTCCTATCAAAAAAAGCAGTCGATGCAGAAAAAGCTTGGGAAGACTTGCAACAAAAATTTGAAAATAACGAAGCGTTCGATACGGTAGTAAAAGAAATAGTAAAAGGCGGCTTAGTCGTCGATGTCGGTTTACGAGGCTTTATTCCTGCCTCTTTAGTGGAAACGTACTATGTAGAAGATTTTTCTGACTATAAAGGGAAAACGTTAACGGTAAAAATCATCGATTTAGATAAAGAACAAAATCGTATCATTCTTTCTCATCGAGCAGTCGTTGAAGAAGAACAAGAAAAGAAAAAACAAGAGTTGCTACAATCGTTAGAAGCTGGTCAAGTAGTTGATGGTACAGTACAGAGAATTACCGATTTTGGTGCGTTCGTCGATATCGGTGGTGTAGACGGTCTCGTGCATATTTCTGAAGTAGCCCATACACATGTAGATAAAGTATCGGATGTATTAAGTGAAGGTGACCAAATTAAAGTAGAAATCTTATCCGTAGACCCAGAACAAGAACGAATTTCGTTATCTTATAAAAATACGCAACCTGGTCCGTGGACAGGGATCGAAGAACGGATTCAAGCAGGAGACAAAATTGAAGGCGTCGTAAAGAGACTCGTTGACTTTGGTGCATTTGTAGAAGTAGAAGAAGGTGTTGAAGGTCTCGTCCATATTTCCCAAATCGCAAACCGTCATATTGGAACACCGAGCGAAGTGCTTGAAGTCGGTCAACAAATTACGGCGAAAGTATTGAGTGTCGATGAAGAAGAACAGCGTATATCATTAAGTATTAAAGAAGTTGAACTTGAAAAAGGACAAGGCGATATCGAACAATATGAACGAGAAGAAGAATCTTCAAGTTTCCAAATCGGCGATGTCATCGGTGACCAATTAGATAAATATAAAAATTAATTTTAAGCTTTTCCATATTTGGAGAAGCTTTTTAGTTTAAATTGAAATGTTTTTATCCATAATGAACAATAGTAGGTGATCAACTTGTATGAACAGTTTCTATACTATTGGTTATTATGGATTATTTTTATTATCGTCGCTTTTTTTATGGAAACAAGTCGAAGAAGACTTTTTTTCATGTTATGGATCCTTACGGTCATCATCTGTTCGCCGTATTATATTGCTTTCAATAAGATGGACGTTTCCTTAGCGTTTTTTGTCACATTGATCGGTGCAATTATTTTTTTTGCATTTGAAACGATCACGTTGTATAAATTTTTCGTCACTTTCACGGTTATGATCAGTTACGTTTCGTTATTAATTTGGGAAAAAATTACACCGATCTGGTTTTTTATGCCATCTTATTTGATGATTCCACTTATTACAGTCATTATTATTTTACTATTAAGCCGTCGCTTTTATGAACAATTGACGGTCGCGTTAGTCGGGTTTACGTTTGGCCATTTCGTACACGATTTACTATTTATTAGTTACAATTTGCATGATGTGATCGGTGATGAAACGTTTTTCATCCATGTAAGTATCATTGTCCTCTTTTTAACGATTATGAAGTTTTTCCATTTTATCTTTTATAAATTCGCACGAATTTTTGAGCGGAAATTAACGTAAAAATTATACAACAAATTGTGATAAAAGTGCATATTTGCTAAAATGAATTAAGCATTGACAAAATAAGAAAGGATCTCCGATGATGAAAAAAGCAACTGTAGCAATTGTAGGACGTCCTAACGTAGGAAAATCGACGATATTTAACCGTCTACTCGGTGAACGTGTCGCAATCGTTGAAGATACTCCTGGAGTGACGAGAGATCGAATTTACGGTGAAGTAGAATGGTTATCGACGAAATTTAACGTCATCGATACAGGTGGAATAGAAATTTCGGACGAACCTTTGATGGAACAAGTTCGTCATCAAGCTGAGTTAGCGATCGAAGAAGCTGATGTCATTATTTTTATCGTCGATGGTCGTGATGGTATCACTGCGGCAGATGAAGAAGTGGCAAATATATTGTACAAATCAAAAAAACCGACAGTACTCGCTGTCAATAAAATCGATCATTATGAAATGCAAGAACGTATTTACGAATTTTATGCTCTCGGATTCGGTGAACCAATTCCTATTTCCGGTACACACGGTTTAGGAATAGGAGATTTGTTAGATGAAATAATAAAACATTTTCCAGAAGAAGTAGAAGAGGAAAAACGAGAAGATACGATTTATTTTAGTGTCATTGGTCGTCCGAACGTTGGAAAATCATCGTTAGTAAATGCGATATTGAATGAAGAACGTGTCATCGTAAGCGACATCGCTGGAACGACTCGTGATGCGGTCGATACGTTGATGCATAAAGACGGTCAAGATTTTGTCATTATTGATACAGCAGGGATTCGCAAACGAGGAAAAGTTTACGAAGCGACGGAAAAATATAGTGTATTGCGCGCATTAAAAGCAATCGATCGTTCTGACGTAGTATTAGTCGTCTTAGATGCCGAAACTGGAATTCGCGAACAAGATAAAACGATTGCTGGTTATGCGCACGATGCAGGTAGAGCGATCGTCATCGTCGTCAATAAATGGGATACGGTTGATGCTGATGAGAAGACGATGCAAAATTTTGAAGCAGAAATTCGCAATCAATTTCAATTTTTACATTATGCACCGATTGTATTTTTATCGGCAAAAACAAAAAGACGTTTACAACGATTAATTCCGCTCGTCAAATTAGTGAGTGAAAGCCACGCGAAACGAATTCCTACAAATGTGTTAAATGATATTATTATGGATGCGTTAGCGATGAATCCGACACCGACGGTAAAAGGAAAAAAACTAAAAGTCCTTTATACGACACAAGTTGCTGTGAAACCTCCGACATTCGTCGTGTTCGTCAATGATCCGGAAATTGTGCATTTCTCGTTTAAACGATTTTTAGAAAATCGGATTCGGGATTCATTCGGATTTACAGGAACTCCGATAAGGATTTTACCGAGAAAACGGGGTTGAGAGGGGGAAAACATTGAGCAAAGTAGCAGTATTAGGAGCAGGAAGTTGGGGTACAGCTTTAAGCATCGTACTCGCTGACAATGGTCACGATGTTCGATTATGGACCCATCGAAAAGAACAAGCAGTTGAAATCAATGAAACGAACCAAAACAGTCGTTACTTAGGAATTAGTTTGCCTAAATCTATTACGGCGTATCATGACATTGAACTTGCATTAGAAGAAGTAGAAGCGATCGTTTTAGTCGTCCCTACGAATGCGATTAGGGAAGTATGTCAAAAAATAAAAACTTTATTATCGGATGATATTACGTTAATCCACGCATCAAAAGGGATTGAACCGGAAACATTAAAACGAATCTCTGAACTTATTTACGAAGAAATCCCTACGTATCATTATGAAAATATTGTCGTTTTATCTGGTCCTAGCCACGCGGAAGAAGTCGCTTTAAGACATCCGACGACAGTGACAGTCGCTGCTTTAAACGAAGAAAAAGCTAAATTTGCCCAAAATCTTTTTATTAATAATTGTTTTCGTGTCTATACGAGTAACGATGTAATCGGGGTTGAGCTAGGTGGCGCTTTAAAAAACATTATCGCGTTAGGCGCTGGCATTTCGGATGGATTAGGCTTTGGCGACAATGCAAAAGCGGCGTTAATTACGCGCGGTTTAGCGGAAATTATCCGATTAGGACGCGCGCTCGGTGCAAATCCGCTCACTTTCCAAGGACTATGCGGTGTCGGTGACTTAATCGTTACTTGTACAAGTGTTCATAGTAGGAACTGGAAAGCAGGAAATTGTCTCGGGAAAGGGAAAAATTTAGATGTTATCTTAGAAGGCATGGGAATGGTAGTCGAAGGAGTGAGAACGACGAAAGCAGCTTACCAACTTAGTGAAAAATACGATATCGAGATGCCGATCACGAAAGGGTTATACGAAATTTTATTCGAAAATAAGCCGCCAAAAGTCGTCGTCGAGCAATTGATGAGTCGTGATAAACGTGAAGAAATGGACGATTTTCATAGTTTAAATATCTAAATAGTGATAAACAAATATTTCTCTCCTTGCATATACTATGGTTGAGTGTAAGACGAGGAGGGAAAACATGGATCCAAATGCGAAAAGAATTATTGAAAGAATAGAAGAACGTTCAAATATTTCTGTCGATGACATTTACAGTATTGCTAGGTCAATACAATATGAAGATTTGTCAGATGAAGCGACGTTACGCTCGTTAATAAGACGATTAGCGAACTTAGCAAATCGACCAATTTCACCACAAAAAGAAGATGAAATTATCCGTTCTATTAAAAATAATCAAGTACCGACATCAATGGAATCGTTACAGAGATTTTTTGATTAAAACTTTATAGATGGGCTAGAGAAGATACAAACTAATGAACTTAAGCATAAAATAAAACGCAACAGTAATCCTATAAAGAGATGCTATGGGTATTGTTTAGTCAGTCTGGAATGGTGCACATACCATTCCAGATATTTTTTCGTTAAAATGGACAAGCTTATTTGTTGAAAAAACTTATCGAACGTAATTAAGTGAGTATTTTATGCAATGTGGTATAATATTTTAAGGTGAAATCGGCAAAGATTTTAGGGGTGAAAAAATGAGTGCTGCTGAAATAAAAGAAATTATTTCTTTTATCGGGATCGGCCTTTTAATATTAGCAATTCTGTTTATCCAACTAGGTAGAAGGAAGTTAACTGGATTTTTACGATTTGTCACAACTTTTATCGCATACGTTTGTCTAATTATCGGCGCTTTAATCGTATTTTTCATCGTCATCAGTGGACCGACAACAGGGTAATGAGAGGAGCGAATTCATGAAGAAGTTGCTTTTAGTCATCATCACAAGTATGTTCCTTTTAACCGGATGCCTATATCCAAAAGAGGAACTTGCGAAAAACCAAATTCCTAACGAATCGCAACTAGAAATGGTCCAAAATGCGGTCGATCAATACGTAGAAATGACAGATGGTCTCGTGCCGATTAAGACAAAACCTAGCGATGTTGATATTTATGAAAAGTATTTAATCGATTTTACGATTTTAAAAGAAAATAATTTAATTTCGGAAATTCCAGGAACGGCATACGAAAATGGTGGTGCATATCAATATATTATTTTGGATCCAGAAAATAACCCCCGGGTAAAATTAATTGATTTACGAATATCAGATAAATTAAGAGAATTATATACAAAACTCGACATCTATCGTTCTGAACATTTATATCCACCGTTTGGGGAACAGATTGAAAAAGGGATTTATAAATTGAATTATGAAAAATTAGGCTATAAATCTGAACCCCACGTCGTAAGCCCATTTACTAAAAATAATTTACCTGTCGTCATGAATACGGATGGAGAATTATTTGTTGATTATCGAATCGACTTACAACAAGCATTGGATGAGTTTGATCATTCTTTTGAAGAAGGTGACGATATTCGTTCAATATTAGAAGATAATTATCACTTTGTACCTGTATATTCATTACCGTATACAATAAAAGATGGTGAACCCGTTTTTCTTATTGACGAATAAGTCATATTTTCTACCTTGTAACATAACTTGTTACAAGGGTTTTTTATTGAAAAATACATAGTGAATATATTTTAAAAGTCATATTTTATTCGGACAACATCATACAATGATATTAATGGGAGAATGATGTTTGTGAATTGGAAGAGGAGGGAAATTTTTGGATAAAATTGATCTATTTAAAGATATCTCTAAACGGACGAACGGAGATGTTTATTTAGGGATAGTAGGCGCTGTCAGAACAGGAAAATCAACTTTCATTAAACGGTTTATGGAACTCGTAGTGTTGCCTAATATACAAGATGACCACGATCGATCACGAGCACATGATGAACTGCCGCAAAGTGCAGCCGGACGAACGATTATGACAACGGAACCAAAGTTTATACCGAATCAAGCAGTGACGATTCATATCGATGAAGGACTTGATGTAAACGTTCGGTTAGTAGATTCAGTCGGATATGCGGTCGACGGAGCGAAAGGTTTTGAAGATGAAAACGGTCCACGAATGATACATACCCCATGGTATGAAGATCCAATCCCTTTTCACGATGCAGCGGAAATAGGTACGAGAAAAGTCATCCAAGAACATTCCACAATTGGAATCGTCATTACGACAGACGGCACAATCGGAGAAATCCCAAGAAGTGATTTCGTCGAAGCAGAAGAAAAAGTGATCAATGAATTAAAAGAAGTCGGAAAACCGTTTATCGTTATCATTAATTCAGTCCGACCGACAGACCAAGAGACGGAACTTTTACGTCAACAGTTAGCTGAAGAACACGATGTACCTGTATTATGTATGAGTGTCGAAACGATGAACGAACACGATGTGTACAACGTATTAAGAGAATCATTATACGAGTTTCCTGTATTAGAAGTGAACGTCAACTTACCAAGTTGGGTGATGGTGTTAAAGGATAATCATTGGTTAAAACGTAATTATGAAGAAGCGATTCAAAATACGGTGAAAAATATTAAACGACTCCGCGATGTGAACGAAATCGTCAATGAATTTTCTGAATATGAATATATTGAACGTGCACAGTTAGCTGGAATGCAGATGGGTGAAGGAATCGCTGAAATCGACTTGTTCGCTCCACCTAATTTATACGAAAATATATTGAAAGAAATTGTTGGAGAAGAGATTCGAGGAAAAGATCATTTGTTAGCTTTAATGCAAGATTTCACCCATGCGAAACGAGAATACGATCAAATCGCAAATGCACTACAAATGGTCAAACAGACGGGATATGGAATCGCTGCTCCTTCCGTTCAAGATATGGTGCTCGATGAACCGGAAATCATTAAACAAGGTGCGAGATTCGGTGTTAGGTTGAAAGCAGTTGCTCCTTCCATTCATATGATCAAAGTGGAAGTCGAATCAGAATTTGCACCGATTATCGGAACGGAAAAACAGAGTGAAGAACTAGTAAAATATTTAATGCAAGATTTTGAAGAAGATCCATTGTCAATTTGGAATTCAGACATATTCGGTCGCTCGTTAAGTTCGATCGTAAGAGAAGGAATTCAAGCGAAAATTTCATTAATGCCTGAAAATGCTCGTTATAAATTAAAAGATACGTTAGAGAGAATTATAAATGAGGGTTCAGGCGGATTAATAGCGATCATATTATAACAGCTGAGAAAGCTGTTTTTTTATTTTTTGTAAAACACCTCCCCTGAGAAACTTTTATGAATGGTTCGAAAATTCGTATAGAAACGCATAAAATTGGCAGTATTTAACATTGTTTATACTAATTTTTTGTCATTTTGAACGATTTCACAAAAATTAATAAAAAATATCTAAAAAAATCAATAAAAACCGCTAGTTACTGTTGAATTTTCTCGTAAAGTCAGTTAGTATAAGCTTTATCATCAATAAATACTTTGCTTTAAGAGTATAAAAGTACTCAAATTGGTGAACAAATGGAAATAGCTATAATTTGTTGCTAACAAATTATATTTTCTTGGGAGGAGGTGAATTTTCATGAACAAAACAGACTTAATTAATGCTGTTGCTGAACGTAGCGAACTTTCTAAAAAAGACGCAGCAAAAGCTGTCGACGCTGTATTCGATTCTGTCATGGATTCACTGGCAAGAGGTGAAAAAGTCCAAATTATTGGATTTGGAAACTTCGAAGTACGTGAGCGTTCTGCACGTAAAGGACGTAATCCACAAACTGGAGAAGAAATTGAAATTCCTGCAAGTAAAGTTCCAGCATTTAAAGCTGGTAAAGCTCTAAAAGAAGCAGTTAAAAACTAATCTACATAGAGCTAAACTTAAAGGGTGCGAAATACTCGTACCCTTTTTTTAAAAACACACAGGAACTAACTGTGTGTTTTATTATTTTTAAAAAATTTGTATAAAGATATTTATACTCGTCCTTGTCAATTGGTGTGATTTCTTTTCATCGACAAATTCGCTTCCGCTCATTTGTTGATATAAGTGCATCATCACCTCTGACTTCGCTTCGCTCGTCAATCGGTGTGATTTCTTTTCATCGACAAATTCGCTTCCGCTCATTTGTCGATATAAGTGCATCATCACCTCTGACTTCGCTTCGCTCGTCAATCGGTGTGATTTCTTTTCATCGACAAATTCGCTTTCGCTCATTTGTTGATATAAGTGCATCATCACCTCTGACTTCGCTTCGCTCGTCAATCGGTGTGATTTCTTTTCATCGACAAATTCGCTTCCGCTCATTTGTCGATATAAGTGCATCATCACCTCTGACTTCGCTTCGCTCGTCAATCGGTGTGATTTCTTTTCATCGACAAATTCGCTTCCGCTCATTTGTCGATATAAGTGCATCATCACCTCTGACTTCGCTTCGCTCGTCAATCGGTGTGATTTCTTTATATTGATTGACTTTGTTGTTATAATAAGTGATAGTTAAGAGGGTATAAATTTGTTAAAGAACGAGCGTTTTTTACTAATTGTAAATTTAACTACGAAGAAAAAATTGTGTTATACTATGATTATGATTGATGGAAAGGGAAAGGGCATAGGTGGTTAATAGTGTACACTTTATTAAAAGAAACGAAAGAATTAAAGAGGATAATTGGTCAGAGGATGAAATGTGCTTACGTCGAAAAGTATATTCAAAAGCCCTTCATAGATGAAAATAAACTTTTTATTTTATGTTATATTTATAAAGACATCGATATTCCGGAAAATTTAAAAAGAAGATATATTACAACGATTATGCTCGTTCAAATCGCATTAGACACACATGAATTAATCCCGAGTAATGACAATATAGGCATGAGTGAGACAGAAAAACAGCTTTCCGTATTAGCTGGCGATTATTATAGTGGACTTTATTATTTATTATTATCTGAAATAGAAGATATTCAAATGATCAAAACGTTAGCGAATGCAATACAGCATATTAATGAACAGAAAATGAAGTTGTTTTATGAAGATGTCTCTTCTTTAGAAGAGTTGTTAGCGACGATAAAATCGATTGAAACAACTTTGTTTACACAAGTTGCCCGTTCGGTTGATAAAGAACATCTCTTCATACCGATTATGAATGAAATTTTGTTTATTCAAAAATTGATGAAAGAAAAAAGTCTCATTCATGAAGGGGAACTTTCATATATTACAAGTTACGTGAAAAACCATACCGGTATCGTCGATTACGACTACGTTTTATCAATTGTCGACAAAGAGATGGACCGAAGTAAAGAGCAGTTGGACAAGTTGCTCGTTCAATTGCCGTATCAATTCGTGCTACTTAAAAATATCATTCGAAGTAAGTACGGTTTTACTTTTAATAAATCAGTTGCGGAAGAAGGATAACTATGTCAGGACGATCAAAAGAAGAACGAGTACATCATGTGTTTGAGAAAATATACGATAAATACGATTCCATGAATTCGATCATCTCGTTTAAGCGTCATAAAGCCTGGCGAAAAGATGTCATGAAAAGAATGCAAGTGAGAAAGAATAGTATTGCGCTCGACGTATGTACAGGTACTGGCGACTGGGCGATTGCTTTAGCGAAAGAAGTCGGCGAAAATGGTAAAGTAATTGGCCTTGATTTCAGTAAAAATATGTTAAAAGTAGCTGAAGAAAAAAAACAACAAACAAATATAGACCAGCTTGAATTTATCCACGGTAATGCAATGAATTTACCTTTCGAAGACAATTCATTCGATTATGTGACGATCGGTTTCGGTTTACGAAATGTTCCTGACTATGAACAAGTGTTACGGGAAATGTATCGAGTCGTAAAACCTGGTGGAAAGGTCGTCTGTTTAGAAACGTCCCAACCGACATTGATCGGTTATCGGCAATTATATTTTTTTTATTTCCGTTTTATTATGCCTTTGTTTGGAAAAATTTTTGCGAAAAGTTACGATGAATACGCATGGCTCCATGAATCTACGAAAAAATTCCCGGATAAACAAACGTTGAAAAAAATGTTTTTACAAGTTGGTTTTTCACACGTAGAAATTAAAAGCTACACTGGTGGGGTTGCAGCGATGCATATGGCAACTAAATGAGCTGCTAGTTTTAAGTAAAAAGGTGAATAGAATGAAATTGGCAAATATTTATAGTTTTTTAAAGAAAGACCTTCACGCAGTTGAAGAACAATTGACAGAAATGGTCGATGCAGAACATCCGATATTACGAGAAGCATCCCTGCAGTTATTACGTGCTGGCGGAAAACGAATCCGTCCAGTTTTTGTTTTGTTGTCAGCACATTTTGGCAATTATGAGAAAAATAAAGAACGGATTCAAGCTGTTGCAGTCGCCTTAGAGCTTATTCATATGGCAACTTTAGTTCATGATGATGTTGTAGATAATGCCGAATTAAGACGGGGCAAACCGACGATCAAACATATGTACGGCAATCGGGTTGCGATGTATACCGGGGATTACATATTAGCTCGTGCATTAGATGTCATTACTTCTGTGGAAATTCCGAGCATCCATCGCTCTTTATCGAAAACACTCGTTCAAGTTGTCGAAGGTGAAATTGATCAAATTGAAGATAAATTTAATTTAAATCAACATTTACGTGATTATTTGCGAAGAATTAAACGGAAAACTGCTTTGCTCATCGCAACGAGTTGCAAGTTAGGTGCGATCGCCTCCGAAGCGACGTATGAACAAGCGAAACAATTATACCGTTACGGCTATAATGTAGGAATGTCATTTCAAATTATCGATGATATATTAGATTTTACTGCTTCTCCGAAAGAGCTCGGAAAACCGACGGGAAGCGACCTAATTCAAGGAAATATTACTTTACCGGTTTTATGTGCGATGGAAGATGAACAATTTTTGCGTGATTTGACACGAATTTTTGAACAGGAAGATCATCTCAATGAACATAATATCGGTCCTATCATTGAAAAATTACATGAAACAGACGCTATTGAAAAATCTTATCATTTAAGTAACTTATATTTAAATAAAGCTTTGACTGCTTTAGAAAGATTAGAAAACAATAAAGCGAAACGCACGTTACAAACGATCGCCAGCGTTATCGGCAAAAGACGTTTTTAAGATTCATTGTAATCTATTACATAATTTGATAAAATTTTAACGATTATAAAAACTAATTGAAAAAGAAAACAATACTACGAAGAGGAGTAATTATTTATGGAAAGAACTTTTATTATGATAAAACCTGACGGAGTACAACGTGGTTTAGTTGGAGAAATCGTCAATCGCTTCGAACAGAAAGGTTTTAAACTAGTCGGAGCAAAATTAATGCAAATATCACAATCTTTAGCTGAAAAGCATTACGAAGAACATAAAGAGCGTCCTTTCTTCGGTGAATTAGTTGAATTTATTACTTCCGGACCGGTATTTGCGATGGTTTGGGAAGGTGAGGATGTGATTAAAATTTCGCGCATTATGATCGGAGCGACAAATCCACAAGAAGCAACACCAGGTTCTATTCGTGGAGATTTCGCTGTAACAGTCGGCAAAAATATCATTCACGGCTCCGACTCAAAAGAAAGTGCGAATCGTGAAATTAACCTTTTCTTTAACGAAGAAGAACTGCTCGATTATAACAAACAAGATAATGACTGGATTTACTAAAAGTCGTTTGGCCTCTGTGTATCACGGAGGCTTTCTATTATTTATTTCTAAAGTGAAAGAGGCGTTAAAATGGGGGAATATAAAGAATTTATTACTAAAATTAACAAAAGATTTGGAATCGATTTAGCTTTATATAAAGAAGCACAAATGAAACGGCGCTTAACATCTTTACGTAATAAAAGAGGATTTAAAAATTTCACTACCTATTTTGACGCATTAATGAAAGACGAGGACTTATTAGAAGAGTTTTTCGATCGCATTACGATCAACGTATCTGAATTTTATCGCAATCCGAAACGTTGGAACGTATTACGTGAAAAAGTTTTTCCGGAATTGATGAACAATAAACAGCAGATTCAAATTTGGAGTGCTGCTTGTTCCTCTGGTGAAGAACCGTATAGTTTAGCGATCATGCTGAAAGAACATTTCAGTCATGTGAAATCCTCCATTTTAGCGACTGATCTCGACGAGAGGAGTTTACGTAAAGCGAGACGGGGAATCTATAGCGAATCTGCTTTAAAAAGTTTACCAGAACATAAAAAATCAAAATATTTCATCTTTAAAAACAACCAATATATGATTCACGATGAATTGAAAAAAAATATAACGTTTAAAAAACATGATTTACTGAAGGACCCTTATCCTAAAGATATCGATTTAATCGTTTGTCGAAACGTCTTAATTTATTTTACGGATGAAGCGAAAGAAGATATTTATCATCGTTTTAGTGAATCACTAACAAAGAACGGTATATTATTCGTCGGAAGTACCGAACAAATTTTTCACCCGCATAAGTATGGTTTAACATTATTTGACACATTTTTTTATCAAAAAATTTGATGGAAATGAGGAATGAACGATGCGTTATTTAACAGCAGGAGAATCTCATGGGAAACAATTGACGACAATCATAGAAGGTGTACCGGCGCGAATGCCTTTACTAAAAAAAGATATCGACGAATCATTACTCCGCAGACAAAAAGGATACGGGCGGGGTAGACGAATGCAAATCGAAAAAGATTTAGTGGAAATTACAAGCGGTGTCAGACACGGGTATACGTTAGGCTCACCTATTTCACTCGTCGTCAAAAATGACGACTATAGAAGTTGGGTCGATATTATGGGAGAAGATCCAATCGAAGAAGATGAAAAAATCCGCCGAGTCGTCACGAGACCACGTCCAGGACATGCTGATTTAAATGGTGCGTTAAAATACGGTCATCGTGATATGCGTAATGTACTAGAACGTTCGTCAGCTCGTGAAACGACGGTACGTGTTGCGGCAGGTGCGGTAGCGAAAATTATGTTAAAACAACTCGGAATTGAAGTCGTCGGTTACGTAAAAGAAATTGCTGGAATTCGCGCGAAGGAACAAGAAGGTTTAACGATTCAAGAAAAAATGGAAATTTCGGAATCTTCACCTGTACGAGTATTAGATAAAAATGTCGAACAACAAATGATGGACGCGATCGATCAAGCGAAAAAAGATGGTGATTCGATCGGAGGTGTCTGTGAAGTATATGTCGAAGGAATGCCGGCAGGTGTAGGTTCTTACGTTCATTATGACCGTAAACTCGATGGGAAACTTGCAGGTGCAGTCATGAGCATCAACGCATTTAAAGGTGTAGAAATTGGGATCGGATTTGAAGCAGCACGAAGAAATGGTAGTGAAGTACATGATGAAATTCTTTGGTCGGAGAAGAAAGGTTATTATCGAAGAACGAATCGTCTCGGTGGATTCGAAGGTGGAATGACGAACGGAATGCCGATCGTCGTAAAAGGTGTGATGAAACCAATTCCGACATTGTATAAGCCATTACAAAGTGTCGATATTGAAACGAAAGAACCGTTCAACGCAAGCATTGAACGTTCTGATTCATGTGCAGTTCCGGCGGCTGCAGTTGTGATGGAACATGTCGTAGCATTCGAATTAGCGAAAGCAATTACCGAGCAGTTTCCGAGCGATCAATTTCCGAAGTTGCAAAAAGCGCTTGAGGAATATCGAGAAGAAATAAGGTGTTTTTAATGAAACAACTTTCGGTAAAAACTTCGACCCATCCTTACAACATTTACATCGGACATAAGATTCGTTTTCAATTAAAACAATTGATTAACGGAAAATATTCATCGATTCTTATCATCACTGATGAAAAAGTTGCTCCTTTATATTTGGATGATTTGAAAGGAGCTTTAGAAGGAGAAAATGTTTATGATGCAGTGATCCGACATGGGGAAACTTCCAAAAACATACATACATTTTACGAATTACAGACGATTGCGCTTGAAAACAATTTGGACCGAAAGTCACTCATCATCGCATTAGGTGGTGGCGTGATCGGTGATTTAACAGGATTTGTCGCAGCGACATTTATGCGCGGAATCGATTATATTCAAGTGCCGACGACGATTTTAGCTCACGATAGTAGTGTCGGTGGGAAAGTTGCGATTAATCACGAACTTGGGAAAAATATGATCGGTAATTTTTATCAACCGAAAGCGGTCATTTACGATGTTGATACGTTAAAAACTTTACCAGAACATGAAATAAGATCAGGTTATGCTGAGTTAGTGAAAGAAGCGTTTATCGCTGATCGTACATTTTTACAACATTTATTTCAAACAAATATTTATGATGTGAACGATGAAGATTTAATGGATCACTTATATAACGGCATTCAAATTAAAGCAAATATCGTAGAACGAGATGAGAAGGAAGCGAATATTAGAAAATATTTGAATTTCGGCCATACGTTCGCACATGCACTTGAAACCGAACTCGGTTATGGGAAAATAACCCACGGGGAAGCAGTTGCGATCGGTATGCTTTTTGCGCTAAGAGTAAGTGAACAAAAATTAAACGTTACGCTTCCATATGATGAGTTGTACGATTGGCTCGATAAAAACTTTTATCCGCTTTCTTTAGAACAGATCGATGTCGAGCGGATCATTGAACATATGAAACGAGATAAAAAATCTATGTCAAAACAAGTTCAAATGGTCTTATTAGAACGAATTGGTGAACCGAAAGTCGTAAACATGCGAGATGAAGAACTGCATGAATTTTTACAGACGTTTTTAAAGGAGTTGAACGAACGTGGTACGGGGCATTCGTGGGGCAACAACGGTGACAGAAAATAGTGTAGATGAAATTATGCGTGAGACGAAGAAGTTAGTTTTGGAAATGGTAAAGAAAAATAATGTGAAACCTGCAGATATTTCCCACGTTCTGTTTTCTACAACGAGCGATTTAAATGCTGCCTTCCCTGCTAAAGTAGCGCGTGAAATGCCGGGTTGGACGTATGTGCCGGTCATGTGTATGCAAGAAATAGACGTACCAAACAGCCTTCCGAAATGTATTCGGATTATGATGGTTGTGAACACAGATTTGAAACAAGATGAAATCAAACATGTGTTTTTAAATAAGGCGATCGTACTTCGCCCAGATTTAGTACAATAAGAAGGTGATGAAATGGTAGGAAAATCAGTTTTAAATGAATTAACTGCATATCAACAAGGGATGCAAATAGCCGATGTCAAAAAGAAATACCAGTTAGATAGAATCGTCAAATTAGCATCGAATGAAAATCCTTACGGTTATTCAAAGAAAGTAGATGAATTTTTAAACGATGTAGAAAGAGATTTTGAATTGTATCCGGATGGATATGCTACCGTTTTACGTGAAAAATTAGCGCAAAAATTATCGCTATCCGAAAAACAGTTAGTGTTCGGTGCCGGTTCTGATGAAATTATTACGTTTGTTTGTCGTGCATTTTTATATCCAGGAGTCAATACGGTGATGGCGACACCGACTTTCACACAGTACCGACACCATGCTTTAATTGAAGGCGCGGAAATAAAAGAAATTCCGACTGAAAATGGTCGACACAATTTAACGAACATGCTCGATGCGATTGACGACGGGACGAAAGTAGTTTGGATCTGTTCACCAGACAATCCTACTGGGGAACTGATTGAAGAAAATGAGTTAAAAACTTTTTTAGATAAATGTCCTGTAGACGTCATCGTCGTACTCGATGCAGCTTATTATGAATTTATCGATGAAGATAAACGTTATCATTTGAATGAATTGTTAGAGCACTATCCGAATTTAATCATATTACGGACGTTTTCTAAAATTTACGGTTTAGCTGGATTTCGCGTCGGTTACGCAATGGCAAGTGAAGATATTGCTCATAAGTTGAACGTCGTGCGCGGACCGTTTAATACGACGTCGATCGGACAAAGAGTAGCGACTATCGCGCTTGATGATGATGAATTTATACGAAATACACAACGAGCAAATCAACGAGTAAGAAGCGCATTTGAACAATTTTTAAAATCGATCGGTTGGGGTTATTATGAATCTCATACGAACTTTTTACTCGTTAAAACACCGATCGATGCTGATGAAGTTGCATTATATTTATTGAAAAACGGCTTCATCGTAAGATCCGGAAATTTATTAGGGTATCCTAATACGGTTCGAATTACGATCGGAAAAGAAGAGGATATGTTATCGCTACAAAAAGTACTCAAAAAATTACAACAAGAAATAGATGATGGGGTTATCAAATGAATAGAAAAATACTTGTAGCTGGTTTAGGACTGATAGGTGGATCGTTAGCGAAAGCGATGAAAAAATCGCAGGAAAATTATATTATCGGTTACGATTTAGACGAAGAAACGTTAAACATAGCAATAGAAGAAAATGTGATCGATGAAAAAGCGACGAATTTTGAAGAAGCAGCTAAACAGGTGCAAATTATCGTTTTAGCTGCTCCGATTTCAGAGACGATCAAATTGATGAAACGACTAGATTCGGTCGAGTTTGTCGATGATGTCATCGTAACTGATGTTAGTTCAGTAAAAGGTTCGATATTAAAAGCGGCTAACAATTTAACGAATAAAAAAATAACGTTTATCGGCGGTCATCCGATGGCCGGATCGCATAAAACTGGCATTAAAGCAGCGAAAGAGCATTTGTTTGAAAACGCGATTTACGTGTTAACACCTACGACCGAATGCTCAAGTGAAAAGGTGAACATACTGAAAGATGTGTTAAAAGAAACGAAAAGCAATTTTTTAATATTAGAACCAGAAGAGCATGATGAAATGACGAGTGTCATATCTCATTTCCCGCATTTAATCGCCTCATCGCTAGTTCATCAAGCTCGAAAATGGGAACAAGTTCATTCGTATTTACCAGAACTGGCCGCTGGCGGTTTTCGGGATATTACACGAATCGCATCGAGCAACCCGAAAATGTGGCAAGATATTTTTCAACATAATGGAAATAAAATGTCTCGTTTACTGCAAGACTGGATTAATGAAATGGTCACATTAAAAGAGTTTTTAGATAAAAACAATAAAGAAGATATGATTAAATATTTAGAAGAAGCGAAGAAATATCGTGACGGGTTAGGCGAAAAGAAAACACGTGGTGCATTACCAGCATTTTATGATCTTTACGTCGATATTAAAGACCAACCAGGGTCGCTTGCATCGGTCGTTCAATTGTTAGCAGATGCAGAAATTAGTATTCGGAATATCCAAATTTTAGAAATAAGACACGATATTTTAGGAGTGTTACGTTTAAGCGTGACGAACGAAAAAGATCAACAAAAAGCGTATGAAATTTTAAAAGATCATAGTTATGAAGTGATGATTGAAATTTAACTTTTAAGGAGTGTAATGTTTGGAAACGAAATCGTTCTTACCTGTTCAACAACCACTAATCGGAGAATTGCAAGTACCGGGAGACAAATCTATTTCACACCGAGCGATTATGCTCGGTTCACTCGCTACTGGTAAAACGAAGATTACTAATTTTTTAGATGGAGAAGATTGTTTACGGACGATTGAAATTTTTAGACATTTAGGCGTGGAAATTGAACAAGATCACACTGACGTAGAGATTACGAGCAAAGGTTTTCGGCATTTTACCGAACCGAAAGTACCACTTTATTTTGGCAATTCTGGTACGACGGCACGGTTAATGTTAGGGATCTTGTCAGGATTGCCGTTTTACTCAGTCATGTACGGTGATCCGTATTTAACCGTTCGTCCGATGGCGCGAGTCGTTATTCCTTTAACGAAGATGGGAGCGCAGATCGATGGTCGTAATAATGGAAATAATTTGCCTTTATCGGTACGCGGTTCCAATTTAAAAGGGATTCGTTATGAATTACCTGTTAAAAGTGCGCAAGTGAAATCAGCGCTCTTACTCGCTGGTTTGTTTGCAGATGGTGAAACGACTGTCATTGAACGAGCAAAAACCAGAGACCATACCGAAAATATGTTAAAAGCATTTGGAGCAAATGTTAACGTGAACGGTTTAACCGTCTCCATTACAAAACAAACTGAATTGTGTCCCGTCGATGTCACCGTACCAGGAGATATTTCGTCAGCAGCCTTTTTCTTAGTAGCTGGCTCGATCATTCCTGATAGTAGAATTACGTTAAGAAATGTAGGTTTAAATGAAACGAGGACAGGTATCATAGAAGTAATGACGAAAATGGGTGCTAAGTTGACGATTGAAAATGAACGTGAAATTAGTGGTGAACTGTTAGGGGATGTGTCCGTACAATATAGTGATTTAAAAGGAATTGTCATCGAAGGCGAAATGATCCCGAAATTAATCGATGAAATCCCTATCATTGCACTACTTGCAACTCAAGCGGAAGGAACGACCGTCATTAAAGATGCGGGAGAATTGCGTGTAAAAGAAACCGACCGGATTCATGCGGTCATCGATGTTTTATCGACATTAGGTGCTAATATCGAAGAATCAGAAGACGGAATGATCATTCACGGAAAATCAACTTTACATGAAGGAAAGATTAAAAGTTACGGTGACCACCGAATTGCGATGATGGGTGTCATCGCGTCTCTAATTAGTAAAGGAACGGTGACGATAGATGACGTTTCGTCGATTGCAATTTCTTATCCGAGATTTTTCGATGATTTAAACGTATTAAAAGTAAATGATATGGTCTAATCGAGGTGTTGAGGTCGTGGAATTATACAAAACAGCGATGAAAATGATGGATGAAGGATTAGTAGACGAAGCGTTAGATATGTTGAAAAAACACCAAGAACAATCGAGTGATGATGAAAAATATTTAATTAGCGAGTTGTATTATGAACGTGGTTTTTACGATGAAGCAATTAAACTGTTGGATCAGTTATTGAAAAAATATCCTAAAGAAGGCCAAATAATTACGAAGTTAGCGGAAATGTATATCGAGTTGGAAGAAGATGAGTTTGCGATACAATTATTGAATGAAATACCTGAAGATGACCCTTATTATGTAGCTTCGTTAATACAGCTCGCTGATTTATATCAAGTTCAAGGTTTGTTCGAAGTATCGGAGCAAAAATTATTGACTGCGAAAAAATTAGCGCCTGATGAGAAAGTGATTGACTTTGCGCTCGGTGAACTCTTTTTCTCAATCGGTGATTACGGACGAGCGATCACATATTATGAAAAACTTACTTCCATAATAGAATTAAATGGGATATCAATATTAGAACGGTTAGCTGAATGCCATGCGCTGTTAGGACATTATGAAAAAGCGCTCACGTTTTATCGCGATTTAGACAGTGAAGACCCTAACATCATCTTTAAATATGGTTTTACAGCATATCAAGCGAAACGTTATGAAATCGCAATTGGCGAGTGGGAAAAACTAATCGAGATCGACCCTCATTACCATTCAGTATACTATCATCTTGCCAACGCCTATAAAGAAGAAAATATGTTTGACAAAGCATATGATACTGTACAGCAAGGATTAAAATATGATGAATTTAACAAGGAATTATATTTTTTAGCTGGTCAACTTTCCCTACAACTAAATAAAGAAGACGAAGCGATGAAATTTCTACAAAAAGCAATCGAATTAGATATCGATTATCAAGAAGCGATCCTTTTACTCGTACAAATTTATTCAAATAAAAATGAGTACGGGAAAATTATCGATTTAATTACCGAATGCAAACGATCAGGTGCTGCCGATCCTTTATATGATTGGGAGTTAGCAAAAGCTTATCGAGAAGAAGAACTTTACGATAAAGCATTAGCAGCTTATGAAGAGGCGAGCAATTATTTACAACACGATAGCGACTTTTTAAAAGAGTACGGCTATTTCTTAATTGAGGAAGGGTTGACGGAAGAAGCGATTAACATTTTACAAAAATATTTAGAAATCGTTCCAAACGACGAAGAAGTATTTTCATTTATTGAACGATTAAAACTTTCTCATTTTGAATAAAATATGGTACGATTACTTATTAGGAGAGGAGTTGACGAGATCGTTGCAACATTCCGATACCGTGAAACGGAAGAAACGTTTTTTAAAGTGGATGAAACAAAATTTTTATATTGAAGAGGAAGAACTAGAATGGTTCTTACAAGATTTAATTGATGATGAACAATTACTGACGAAGTTGCATTTTGTCCGGGATATCAAACATTGCCCGAAAGGAATGATCATCTCAACTTCTGGTGTAAGTGGCTTATCGTTTTTATTTTTTAAAGGCGAAGTGTATACGGAAGATATCTATACAGCATACCATGAATTACAATTGTACCGAGATGAAGCATTTTTCATCAAAGTAGATCTACCACATTATTTGCAAAATAGCCTTTATAGCTCTCTGTTAGAAGATGAAATAAACGATAAAATAAACGATCGTGTTATTGCCGACCAATTGTTGACGCATTTATTAGAAGAAGGGCAAATCGAACGTATCGAAAGTGCGATCAATAGAGCTCTCGATGAACGAAATTATAAACAGTTTATTCAACTATCGAATAAGTTGAAACAATTGAAGAAGAGTTCACAAAATCCTTAAAAAGAAAGGAAATCAAAAATTTGAAATGGTTCCAAAATGATTTACAAAAATATGGACAAGCTAAAGAATATATCGACACACTGCTTATCCCTCTACAAGGGTTTCATTTCTCAGAAAATGATGATTTAATGAAAGATGCTTTTCATCGAGAAGTGTTATCTATTTTTGCGAATGAAATTGAGAAGGAACTAAGTGGTCGATTAATGCTTGCTCCGACGTATTTTTATTTAAAATCGAGTGATTTAGAAGTTGAAATTAACAGATTGAATGAGTGGATTTCCGATATGCAACGCCAACCGTTTTTGACCATTTTTTTAATGACTTTTGACAACGTTTGGAAAAAAGCTGAAAAAGATTTACACGCTAATTTATTATGGTTACCTGGTTTAAAACCGATGGATATCAACTCGAAAGAAGCAGTAACGATCATTCGAAATCAAATCGAACAAATTAGTGAGTTAATTCGTTCTTATTGGTAAATAATACTACAGAAAAGCAGTTAGACAAAAACAAATAATTTGTTACAAATTGCGTTAATAATTGACCATGCAAAAACTTTAAGCTATTATGGAAATGTCCTAGTAATATTTAAAAATACTGTCCGTGATAAACGTGTAAGAGGGGGGAAAACCATGAGCGAAAAGAAAAAGCAAGTAACCAGACGTCAATTTCTAAACTATTCATTGACAGGTTTAGGAGGATTTATGGCTGCAGGTATGCTTGTACCTATGTTGCGTTTTGCTGTTGACCCAATTCTTCAACCTAAAGGTGGAGAGGGTAATTTAGTAAACGCTGGCATTTCAGTCGATGATATTACTGACGTACCACAACGAGTAGACTGGGAAGTAGAACAAATCGATGGTTGGTACGAATCTAACATTAACCGTACAGCATGGGTATTTAAAGATGAAAATGGTGAAATACAAGCATTTTCCCCAGTATGTAAACACTTAGGTTGTTTCGTCTCCTGGGAAGGTAGTGAAGACTATCCAAACGAATTTTTCTGTCCATGCCACGACGGTCGCTATTATAAAGATGGTACACCTGTACCAGGTACACCACCGTTAGCGCCATTAGATGTTTATGAACAGAAAATTGAAAATGGAATATTGTACCTTGGCGATCCAAAACCAAGAGAGGAGGCATAATAAGGTATGATTCAAAAAATATATGATTGGATTGACGAACGTGTCGACGTTACACCGATCTGGCGTGATATCGCCGATCACGAAGTGCCTGAACACGTGAATCCGGCATATCACTTCTCAGCTTTCGTATACTGTTTCGGTGGTTTAACGTTTTTCGTCGTCGTCATTCAAGTATTATCAGGAATGTTTTTAACGATGTACTATGTTCCTGACATTGAAAACGCATGGAAATCAGTATATTATTTACAGACGGAAGTAGCTCATGGACAAATCGTTCGTGGAATGCACCACTGGGGTGCGAGTGTAGTTATCGTTATGTTATTGTTACATACGTTGCGAGTGTTTTTCCAAGGAGCGTACAAAAAGCCACGTGAACTTAACTGGATGGTTGGAGTTCTCATCTTTTTCGTAATGCTAGCTCTCGGATTTACAGGATACTTATTACCTTGGGATAACAAAGCATATTTCGCAACACAAGTTGGACTTGAAATGGCAGAACAAGTTCCATTTATCGGAACGCAATTAAAAACATTGTTGTCAGGTGACCCAACGATTGTTGGTGCACAGACTTTAGCAAGATTCTTTGCGATCCACGTATTTTTCTTACCAGCAGCATTGTTCGTACTACTTGCAATTCACTTTATCTTAATCCGTAGACAAGGTATTGCTGGACCACTATAAAAGGAGGGTAAGCAGTGAAAAGAGGTAAAGGGATGCGTTTTGTCGGCGACTCACGAATAAACGCCGAAAAAACGTCACAAGTACCAAAAGACTACTCGGAATATCCCGGACGTACGGAAGCATTTTGGCCAAACTTCTTACTGAAAGAGTGGCTCGTCGGATCTGTCTTTTTAATCGGATTTTTATGCGCAACGATTGCTGCTCCTTCTCCATTAGAAGGTATTGCGGATCCAACAAATGCTAGTTATATTCCATTACCAGACTGGTATTTCTTATTCTTATATCAATTATTAAAGTACCAATTTGCTAGTGCTGATTATATCGTACTAGGAATGATCATCATACCAGGTTTAGCGTTTGGTGCATTATTCTTGGCACCGTTTCTCGATAATGGTCCAGGCAGAAGACCGCCGCAACGTCCAATCGCAGTTACGTTGATGGTATTAGCTATCGTCTCAGTGTTCTGGTTAACATATGAAGCTGCTTCTGCAGTAGACTGGAAACAAAAAGCAGAAGACAACAAACCAATTCCACCGTCAGATGTCGTGATCGATACCGAGGATCCTGGGTATGCTGTTTATGAAAACAACTGTGCATCCTGTCACGGTGAAAATTTAGAAGGTGGAGCAGCTGGGCCATCGCTAATGGGCATAGAGCGTTCAGCTGAAGAAATTGCTGATATCGCAGTAAATGGAGTCGGTGATATGCCACCAGGACTTTTCAATGGAACTGATGAAGAATTAGAACAACTTGCTAACTTCATTTTATCGGTAAATGAAGATTCAGAAGAATAAAAATGAGGAAGCACCTTTGCCTATTACGTTCATATGGCTAGAGGTGCTTCTTTCTTCATAAGAAGGTGTTCAACTCGATGGATTTAAAATATATTTTAGTCCAAAGACAATTTCTTATATTGTTATTTATCATCAATTTATTAGGAACGATTTACGGTTACATATGGTATCAAAGCCAATTGATGCAGACGCCAACAATCTTTCTGCCGTTCGTACCAGATAGCCCGACTGCAAGTTTATTTTTTACAATTTTTCTACTCTTTTTTATTTTCGGCAAAAACGTCCCATACATAGAGGCGTTAGCGATTACGTCCTTATTCAAGTACGGAATTTGGGCGGTAGTGATGAATATTTTCACCATGATCGTCGATGGGAGTATCGGTTGGCAAGGTTGGATGTTAATCGCTTCCCATGCTGGAATGGCTATTCAAGGGATATTATATGCTCCTTATTACAAAATTGAATTAAGACATTTAACAGTAGCTGCGATCGTCATTATACACAATGATATCATCGATTATGTTTTTGGCATGATGCCGATTTATTCTTCACTTACATCGTATATGGAAGAGATTGGATATTTTACATTTTGGTTGTCTGTTATTACTATCATCATCACTTATCAGCTTACAATCCGTAAAAATAAAACATCTCATTAATTTAAAGACAAATTACATATATTAAAAATCCCTCACATATATTTAATGGTAAAGTCTTGATAGATGTGAGGTGATCTCTATTCAATTTTTCAAACAAAAATTTATCATTTACTTAAGTTTTTTTGCAATAGGGGTCATAATTATATTAGTTAGTCTCATTCAAATTAATAAAGCGTATGCAAAAATTGAACAACATGAAGATTATTTTGTTGGCAACGCCATCCCTTTTTACTGGATGATTATGTTAATAGGTGGAATTATCATCATTACATTATCTTATGTAAGTTGGAGAAAATATAAAGGTGAGAAAAAAAATTCGCAAAAACGCGACACAATTAATTGACTCGACGAAATTACTTGACTATCATTGACTATAGAAGGAATTTTTATAATTTGGAGGAATGGATGCGATGGGAGCCTATCTAATATACTTAGCTTTGATTTTAATTATTCCTATTTGGGCCCAGATGAGAGTAAAAGGTGCTTATAACAAATATTCAAAAGTACCTGTATCTTCAGGAATGACAGGTGCCCAAGTTGCGCGAAAAATTTTAGACGATAATGGTTTATACGATGTACGTATTGAAGCAGTAGATGGTATACTTTCCGACCATTATGATCCACGAAGTAAGGTTGTTCGTCTATCAAACGATAATTACCACGGGCAATCTATGGCAGCAGCTGCAGTTGCCGCACACGAAGTTGGTCACGCGCTACAGGACGCTGAAGAATACGGATTTTTGAAATTTAGAACTGCTTTAGTACCTTTAGCATCATTTGGCTCAAATAGTGCATTTTTCATTATATTTGCAGGATTGATTTTTGGTTGGATGGACTTATTACTTCTCGGAATTATTTTCATGTCATTCGCTGTCTTATTCCAATTGGTCACATTGCCAGTTGAATTCAACGCATCTAGTCGAGCGATGGATCAACTCGTCATGACAGGAATTATTCAAAATACGGAAGAGCGTGAAACGAAAAAAGTGCTCGACGCAGCCGCACTTACTTACGTTGCAGCAGCACTCGTCGCAGTGGCAGAATTAGTAAGATTTATTTTAATCTTTTTAGCGAATCGAGAGTAAGAAAAAACTGTCTTATATCATTTGCGATATAAGACAGTTTTTTACTTTTCGAATTATTGTTGAATCGGACGTCTTTCATCGTCTAACGTAAACCCTACTCCTAGTACTTCGTGGACTGTACTTACCGCGACGAAAGCGTGTGGGTCGATTTCGTTAATGAAATTTTTCAATTTTGTAATTTCTTGTTTAGCTACGATACAGTAGAGGACTTTTTGTTGTTCTTTCGTGTAATATCCTTGTCCAGTAAATACCGTTACTCCTCGTTCCATTTTATCTGTAATCATATCGGCGATTTCATCATGTTTCTTGGAAATAATCGTTGCACCACGAGCTGCATATGCACCTTCTTGAATAAAATCAATTACTCTTGCTCCAAGGTAGACGACGACTAACGTGTACATCCCTTCAATTAAATTTAAATATGTTAAAATCGACGTCGTAATGACGATGAAATCAAATAAAAACATCGTCTTTCCCATGCTCCAACCGATATACTTATGGACGATTCGAGCAATGATGTCCACTCCGCCAGTCGTGCCACCGTTACGGAATGTAATCCCTAAACCGACGCCGATAAAAACGCCAGCGAACAGTGCTGCTAAAGTCATATCTTGTTCTAAATTAATTGGATAAGTATAAATTTGAAAAATCTTCAAGAAAAGTGATACAGAAAAAGTCCCGATCAACGTATAAATAAACGTAATTCTACCGAGCAATTTCCAACCGATGATAAAGACAGGAATGTTTAATAAAATGTTTGTTATGGCTGGGTCTAAATCGAATAAAAAATATAATAGTAATGTAATTCCTGTAAATCCACCTTCACCGAGATTATTTTGCATATTAAAATGGACGAGACCAAAAGAAAAAATAGCTGCACCGAGCATAATAAACAGGATATTTTTCAATCTGATACCGACAAACATTATATCTCTCCTTTCTTTCGTCCTCAAACGTCCTCAAACTAGTATAGTCAAATCATCTTCACTATACAATAATAAATCGATTTTTACAGATAAATAATTTGTCAAAATGTCGTATTTTAGCTAACATTAATAGTAATTAAAGGACTTTAAAAGGAGATTGTACGTGGAGAAACATCGAATTTATACGACGAAAGAAATTGAAGGAGAAGTGGACAAATATATTTCTCAATTTAAAGAAGGGTATTTTTCCCCTTTAGCTTTAGTTGCACGCCTTAGCGAAGAAGTCGGTGAATTAGCTAGAGAAATTAACCATACATACGGTGAAAAACCGAAAAAAGCGACGGAAGAAGAAAAATCAATCGAAGAAGAAATAGGGGATATTTTATTCGTGTTAGCTTGCTTTACGAATTCATTACAATTAGACTTGTCAAAAGCTTTTCACGAATCGATGTCAAAATTTAAAACACGTGATAAAGACCGCTGGACGAAAAAGGAATGATTGAAAATTTTCATACAACTAGAGGAGGAATAACATGGCAACAAAAATTGCACTAGCAGGTCCGAGAGGTAAAATGGGAACAGAAGCTATTAAAATGATTACAAACAATTCACAATTTGAATTAGTCGCTTGTATCGATCGAAAAAACGACGGTAAAACGTTAAGTGATATTTCACATCCGTCTGACTTACCGATTCCAATTTATGAACGAATAGAACAATGCTTCAATGAATTAGATATCGATGTTTATGTCGATTTGACTGTGCCACAAGTCGGTTTCGAGTATACGAAAATTGCGCTTCAAAATAATATTCGTGCCGTCGTAGGTACATCAGGGCTTACACAAGAACAAATCGACGATTTAAGCACGATTGCGGAAGAACATAGCGTCGGCTGCATTATCGCTCCTAATTTTGCTTTAGGCGCTGTGTTAATGATGCTATTTTCCAAAATTGCCGCTAAATATTTCCCAGACGTTGAAATTATTGAAAAACATCATGATCAAAAAATTGATGCTCCTTCTGGAACGGCGTTAAAAACAGTTGAAATGATTAAACAAGCCCGTGGAGAAAGACAACAAGGCCATCCTGATGAATATGAAATTTATGAAGGGGCTAGAGGAGCAAATCTCGATGGAATCCGCGTTCATAGTATGAGACTTCCTGGATTAGTCGCCCATCAAGAAGTAATATTCGGAAGCAAAAGTCAATTGTTTACGATCAAGCACGACTCTTTCCATCGTGAATCGTTTATGGATGGTTTAAAATTAGCGATTGAAGAAGTCGTTCATTTAAATAAACTTGTATACGGATTAGAGCATGTGATGGATTTAGATTAAAAATGAATCGGTGGGATAAGATGAAAATTGCTTTAATTGCTCATGATAAAAAGAAAGATGATATGATAAAATTTAGTATTGCGTACAAATATGTTTTCGAAAAACATACGTTATATGCGACAGGCACGACAGGGAAGTTAATCGAAGCAGCGACAGGTCTAAACATTACAAAATTCCAATCGGGACCCTTAGGGGGCGATCAACAAATTGGAGCATTAGTTGCGAGTAATGAAATGGATATGATTATTTTTTTCCGCGATCCATTAACGGCACAACCACATGAGCCCGATGTTACCGCACTGATGCGATTATGTGATGTCCATCAAATACCGCTCGCAACGAATATGGCGGCCGCAGAAATCATGGTTCACGGTTTAGAACGCGGTGATTTTTCATGGCGGAAAGTAGTAAAAGAACGGATGAATAAGGATGCTACACGATGATGAAAATAGGAATCACATGTTATCCATCAGTCGGTGGATCAGGAATTATCGCGACAGAACTAGGAAAACTGCTCGCGAGCAGAGGCTTTGAAGTCCATTTTATTACGTCCAGTTTACCGTTTCGCTTAGATTATGTACATCCGAACATATATTTCCATGAAGTGGAAATGAGCCATTATCCAGTATTTCAATACCCACCGTATGATTTAGCGTTAGCTGCGAAAATGGCTGATGTCATCGATCGAGAAAAGTTAGATATTTTACACGTTCATTATGCGATGCCTCATGCGATTAGTGCGATCCTTGCCAGAAATATCGCCGAACACCGAGTAAAAATAGTGACGACGTTACATGGAACAGATATTACCGTATTAGGAATTAATAAAACATTCAAACGGATGATCGCTTACGGAATTGAACAATCTGATGCGGTAACAGCAGTTTCAAATGCTTTAGTGAAACAAACGGTAAGCCAATTAAAAGTAAATAAAGATATATCGGTCATATATAATTTTGTGAACGAAAAAGAGTATTATCGAAAAGAACGTAATGAATTGAAAGAACATTTTCAAATTGCTCCGGACGAAAAAGTATTAATACATATTTCAAATTTTCGTAAAGTGAAACGAATCCCGGACATCATCCGTACATTTTATCTCGTGCAAAAGGAAATAAAAGCGAAATTAATTCTCGTCGGCGATGGACCAGAATTACAAACTGCATTTGATTTAGTTCATAAATTGAATTTAACAGATAAAGTGATTTTTTTAGGGAAGCAAAAAAGTATCAGTGATTTACTGTCGATTTCCGATGTGAAATTACTTATGTCAGAACAAGAAAGTTTCGGACTAGCATTGTTAGAAGCGATGGCTTGTAAAGTTGCGACCATCGGAACGAACGTCGGTGGCATACCGGAAGTGATCGAACATAATAAAACTGGTTACATCGTCGAATTAGGGGATATTGAGCGTGCAGCAAACTATTCGCTCACATTGTTGCAAGATGAAAACTTGTTAAAACAATTTGGCGAACGTGCTTACGAGCGAGCTCATCGATTTTTTTCTTCTGAAGAGATCGTCGAACGATATATTTCGCTCTATATGACATTAATGGAAGACAAATAATTTTTTAGGTGGAAACGTCATGTTACATGAAGCTTTCAAACAAGCAATTGAAGTGATCGACAAAATCGAACAAAACGGCTACGAAGCATATTTTGTCGGTGGTTGTGTGAGAGATTCGTTACTAAATAAACAAATTAAAGATGTCGATATCGCAACATCCGCGTCACCCGCTGAAATTCAAACGATATTCAATAGGGTGATTCCAGTCGGGTTAGAACACGGTACAGTCGTCGTTCTACATAAAGGAAACGCTTATGAAGTGACAACTTTTCGGCAAGATGGCGATTATTCAGACCGTAGACATCCAGATAAAGTAACTTTCGTTAAAAATATTGAAGAAGATTTAAAAAGACGAGATTTTACAATTAATTCTTTAGCATTAAATAAACATGGTGAATTAATCGATCTATTCGGAGGACGTCAAGACTTACAAAACAAACTTATCAAAACGGTCGGAAACCCCGATGATCGCTTTTATGAAGACCCTTTACGTATCGTCCGAGCACTTCGATTTTCGAGCCAACTCGGTTTCGATATCGAGCATCATACGTTACAAAGTATGAAAAAATTAAGTAAAGAAATCGAAACAGTAGCTGTAGAGAGGCTGACGAATGAATTTACACGGTTCTTTCAAGGTGAATTTGTCGAAAAAGGTGTTCATTATTTAATATTAACTGGAATCGACCGTTACTTGCCGATTTTTAAAGAATATCCTAATTTAATCGAACGAATACCAAGACCGCTTACATCATTTCATTCTTTCGCAGAAGTAATTACGTTGCTACATTACGTAAATCGTAAAATTTCGATTCATCGTTGGATTAAGGCTTGGAAATGTTCTAATCAAATGAAAAGAGAAGCGATTAACTTGTTTGAAGCGGTGATCGATTATAAAGAAAACGGTTTAAATGATTGGCTCGTCTACCGATTGGATGAACATTATTTTAAGCAATTTATTCATTTAATTGAACTTTTATTCAACAAAACGGTCACGAACCAATCATTAAAAAGTTGGAAAATTAATTTACCGATCCAGTCGCGTGAAGATTTAGCGATTAACGGTCACGATATTATGGAAATCTTTACAGATAAAAAAAGTGGACCTTGGATGAAAGAAATACTCGATGAGATCGAAAGGTTAGTCGTAGAAGAAAAATTAGAAAACGATAAATCCGTCATAAAGGAGTGGATTTTATGTCATCCACCCGAAATAAATTGATCGAACTACTTTCGGAAAATCCGACGAACTACATTTCGGGGCAATATTTGTCAGAAAAACTTAATATATCGCGGAGTGCGATTTGGAAACATATGAATGAATTAAAAAAAGACGGCTATGAAATTGAAACGAAAGCTAGAAAAGGTTACCGGATCGTCAGTTTTCCAAAAAAATTAAGTGAGAACACGTTAGTATGGGGTTTGAATACGAAATGGTTAGGAAAGAAAGTTATCCATAAAGAATCGATTCCATCTACTCAAAGATTAGCCCATGAATTAGCATTAGATGGAGCAACACACGGGACGATCGTCATAGCAGATGAACAAACTGAAGGAAAAGGCCGCGTCGATCGAAAATGGCATTCGGAAAAAGGGAAAGGGATTTGGATGAGTATCATTTTACGTCCGAATATTTTACCTTATTTAGCACCGCAATTGACATTGCTTACTGCCACCGTTTTAGCAGATGTTATCGATCGATATACTGATGTGACGCCACAAATTAAATGGCCGAATGATATTTTAATCAATGATAAAAAAATGGCTGGTATACTGACCGAGATGCAAGCAGAACAAGACCAAGTTCTTTACGTCATCATCGGAATCGGGATGAACATTAACCATACGAAAGACGACTTTTCAGATGACCTGTTAAAAAAGGCGACATCTTTACGAATTGAGACGAACAAAAGCTGGGAGATGCTCCCGATCATCCAAGAAATATTAACGACGTTCGAACATAAATATTCGAACTTTTTAGAGCGAGGCTTTAATCCTGTTAAACATGATTGGGAAAATTACGGATTCCGCCTTCATGAAAGGTTACATATAAAGACAGGCAACGAAGAGTGGGAAGGTGTTTTTTTAGGAATTGCTGAAGATGGTGCATTGCTTGCTCAAAAAGAAGATGGGACGACAGAAAAAGTATACTCAGCGGAAATATCATGGTTTGAGGAGGGAATAAATTGATGTTAACTACTGTGGACCTGCAACGGATGAAACGGGAAAAAGAAAAAATTGTCATGTTAACTGCTTATGATTACCCCTCAGCGAAACAAGCGGAAGAAGCTGGGGTGGATACTATATTAGTCGGTGACTCATTAGGAAATGTCGTGTTAGGTTATCAGTCGACGACACAAGTTACTTTAGCTGATATGATTCATCATGCGAAAGCTGCGCGACGCGGGGCGAAAAATACGTTTATGGTCGTTGATATGCCGTTTATGTCTTATCATGCATCGCTTGAGAAAGCGATTGAAAATGCGACGAAGCTGTTTCAAGAACCAGATGCCCAAGCGATCAAAGTAGAAGGTGCTACTGGAGAAACGCTGCAACTAACGAGACGATTAACGGATGGCGGTATTCCAGTCGTCGGTCATTTAGGACTTACACCACAATCTGTCAATGTATTAGGTGGATATCGTGTACAAGGAAGAGATGAAGAAACAAGTCAAAAACTACTGGAAGATGCAAAACGATTTGAAGAATATGGTGCGATTGCACTCGTTTTGGAATGTGTTCCGAAAGAATTAGCAGAATTAGTGACTGAAACGATCGATATTCCGACGATCGGTATCGGAGCAGGTGCTGAGTGCGATGGACAAGTTCTCGTTTACCATGACATATTACAATATGGTGTAGAAAGATTGCCGAAATTCGTCAAACCGCAAGCGAACTTCGACCGCGAAGGTGTTCAAGCGATAAAAAATTATGTAAACGAAGTGAAGAATGGCAAATTCCCATTAGTAGAACATTCTTATACGATGGATAAAAATTTATTGCCAAAAGGATAAAGTAGGTAGGGACGATGAAAATAATCAGAACGATCAAAGAAATGAAAGAACTATTAAAAACAAATCAAGGAGAAACGATCGGTTTTGTACCGACGATGGGTTACTTACACGAGGGACACTTATCATTAGTAAGAGAAGCTGAAAAAGAAAATGATATCGTTGTCATGAGTATTTTTGTCAATCCTTTACAGTTCGGTCCGAATGAAGATTTTGACCGTTATCCTCGTGATGAAGAACGAGACGCACAACTCGCTAAAGAAACAGGAGTTGACATATTATTTATTCCAGATGTAAAAGAGATGTATCCCGAGAAAATGGGCGTAAAGATGTCGATTCAGAAAGGAACGGACGTCTTATGTGGTAAATCAAGGCCAGGTCATTTCGATGGTGTCATTACTGTTTTAACGAAACTATTTCATATTGTCGAACCGACTAAAGCTTATTTCGGTTTAAAAGACGCCCAACAATTCGCCGTTGTGAACACTCTTGTAAAACAATTAAATTTCCCGCTACAGTTAATAGGATTACCTACCGTCCGTGAAGCGGATGGATTAGCGAAAAGCAGTCGAAACGTCAATCTTTCACCTAAAGAAAGAAAAGAGGCTACGTCGATTTATTCGAGTTTAAAAATCGGCCAAAAAATAATAGTTGACGGAATTAAAAATACTGATACTATTATTAAAGAAGTTAAAAATTTTTTGCAAAATTCAACGAATGGCACGATCGATTACGTAGAACTATTAAGTTTTCCATCTTTAGAAAAAATTACTCACGTAAACGAGACGGTGATATTAGCTGTCGCTGTACAATATGAACGAGCAAGATTAATTGACAATATCATTCTCGATTCTAACGGACAGCAAATAGATAGGATTGGATAAGGGGGAAATACGATGTTTCGTACGATGATGAAATCAAAAATCCATCGCGCTCGCGTGACTGAGGCAAATTTAAACTATGTAGGCAGTGTTACGATCGATCAAGATATTTTAGACCAAGTCGATATTCTTCCGAACGAAAAAGTTCAAATTGTAAACAATAACAACGGTGAAAGATTTGAAACATACGTCATTCCTGGAGAAAGAGGTTCTGGGATCATTTGTTTAAATGGTGCAGCAGCTCGTCTCGTTCAAAAAGATGATATCGTCATTATTATATCTTATGCACTCGTAGCTGAAGACGAATTATCATCTTATAAATCGAAAATTGCAATTATGAATGAAAAGAATGAAATCGAACAGTTTATCGAAGAAGAACCTCCCTTGACTGTCATGTAATAGATAAATAATTGATTCATGAGCGATAAATCGTTGAAAAGGAATTTAACGGCGAACGAAAATGCAAGTCCTCGATTTGGACAGTAAGTTACGTAATTCGACATTCCGTTCAACGATTTTTTGTTTTCTTGACAAATATATTGCGATAAAGTACATAAATAGAATACAATGAAAATATGTTTTTTAGTATGGATGGTGTGTTGAATTTTGAAGGAAAAAGTCAACTGGATTAATTGGAAAAAAGTAATTGGAGTTGTGGTGACACTTTTACTTATTTCTCTTATTATATACTTTAGTTTGTTTTATCGCTCGATTTTACAAAGTAAAACTGAAGGTTTCGAAGAGACGAAACAAATCGTTTCCGAAACGTTAAATATGAAAGTCGAAGACATATATCAGTTTCAAGAAAAGGAAAGTTATCATATTTTATTGACGACAGATGATGAAAATAAAAAATGGATCGTATTCGTTCCTTTATCTGAACAATTAAATAAAGAAGATTTTATCATCATAGAAGCAGATGAAGTATTATCGAGGGAAACAATTGAAGCGAATTGGCAACAAAATTGCGAACAATGTGAGTTAGTAAAGTCGAATCCTGCGATGATAGACAATATTCCACTATGGGAATTAACATATAAAGATCGTTCGAACCGTTATGTAATCGAGTATGTTACATTAAAGGACGGAACGACATATGAACAACTTAGATTATATCGAAAGTATAGTGAGAAAGGTTGATATGAATGAAACTATCAGATCGAGTACTATCTTTAACACCATCATCTACTTTAGCAATTAATGCAAAAGCGCAGGAATTACGAAATCTCGGGTACGATGTAATAGGTTTAGGCGTAGGAGAACCGGATTTCAATACACCTGAATACATTATCGAAGCTGCAAAAAAAGCGATGGATGAAGGACATACGAAATATACGGCATCAGGTGGAATTTCGGAATTAAAACGAGCGATTATTGACAAGTTACACCGTGAAAACGGACTTCATTACGAGAAAAATGAAATTATCGTCACAACCGGTGCGAAATACGCGTTATATGCGCTTTTTCAAGTGTTATTAGATGAAGGTGATGAAGTGATCATACCGACACCTTATTGGGTTAGTTATGTAGAACATGTAAAATTAGCAGGTGGTAAACCAATTTTTGTGGAAGGTTTGGAAGAAAACGACTTTAAAATTACGAAAGAGCAACTGGAAAACGCAATAACACCAAAAACGAAAGCAGTGATTATCAACTCACCTAGCAACCCAACTGGAATGATCTATCGAAAAGATGAGTTAGAAGGAATCGGAGAAGTTTGTGAGAAACATGGAATGTTCATCGTCTCAGACGAAATATATGAAAAATTAATTTACGATGATGAACAACATATATCAATCGCTTCCTTATCTGATCAATTGAAACGACAGACAATTATCATCAATGGTGTTAGTAAATCGCACGCAATGACTGGTTGGCGTATTGGATATGCAGCAGGACCGAATGAAGTCATTCAAGCGATGACAAGTTTAGCTTCACACGCAACTTCTAATCCGACATCGATCGCACAGTATGCAGCTTTAGAAGCTTATACGAATGAAATAGAAAACCGTAAAATAAACGATGAGATGAGAAAAGTTTTTTCCGAACGATTAAATCAATTATATGAAAAAATCATTGCGATTCCAGGAATTACTTGTGTCAAACCGAAAGGAGCTTTTTATATTTTCCCGAATGTGAAAGAAGCGGCTACAAAGGGCGGATACGAAACAGTTGATGAATGGGTGAAAGCATTGCTTGAAGAAGAAAAAGTAGCGCTCGTTCCTGGTTCGAGTTTTGGCGCACCAAATAATGTAAGACTATCATATGCGACTTCACTCGATATTTTACATGAAGCAGCAGATAGAATAAAAAGATTTGTTGAAAAGTCGGGTAAGTAAACACCGTATTCCTTATCTATCTTAGATAAGGAATTTTATTATGACCGAATGTAAGTTTATTTCATGCTATACTATATGTTAGAGGTGCAAAAATATGACGAAAAAACCTTCTTTTCAACAAATTTTGCTTCAGCAAATGTCTATCCCAGTAAAACTGTTAACTTCGTATAAAAAATTAGGTTTGGATGAGTATGATGTCGTCATTCTCTTACAAATCCACCGTTTTCTTATGGAGAATAAAGAACTGCCAACCCCGGCTGAAATTGCTAACTTTTTAACGATTTCAGAAGCGGAATGTGCCGAACATTTAAGACGTTTGATTCAAAAAAATGTGTTAGAAATTAAAGATTATCGAAACGAAGCAAACCAATTAAGCGAAGTTTATAGTCTAGAACCTTTATGGGAAAGGCTATTTACGTATGAAGAACAAACGCGTAAAGAAGAAGAAGGGACGATCTTTATTTTATTCGAACAAGAATTTGGAAGACCGTTATCCCCATTCGAAATTGAAACGATTAACGTTTGGCTCGATGAAGATTTAATGTCTCCAGCGTTGATTAAAGCTGCTTTAAGAGAATCTGTTTTAATGGGAAAATTAAATTTTAAGTATATCGATCGAATCTTAAGAGAGTGGAAACAGAAAGGAATCCAAACAGTCGAGCAAGCTCGAGCTCAAAGTGAAGCATTTCATAAAAATCGAGTGGAAAAAAAGTATCAAGTAGAAAAGAGAGATACTTCCGTTTATTACAATTGGTTAAAAGGGGAAGAGTGAATTGCTGACGAAAAAAGAAATTCGGTTTTGTTTAGATACAATGGGTGAAATGTTTCCTAATGCCCACTGTGAATTAGTCCACAGTAATCCATTTGAATTGTTGGTTTCTGTTTTATTATCAGCGCAAACGACAGATGCAAACGTCAATAGAGTGACGAAATCGTTATTTCAAAAATATAAAACTCCTGAAGACTATTTGGCAGTAGACGTTACAGAATTAGAAAATGATATAAGATCGATCGGTCTATATCGGACGAAAGCGAAAAATATTCAAAAGTTGTGCAGAACGTTAATCGAAGAATTTGATGGAGAAGTACCGCAAACGCGAGAAGAATTAATGAAACTTGCCGGCGTCGGTCGTAAAACGGCGAATGTCGTATTGTCAGTAGCATTTGGAGTTCCCGCTATTGCAGTAGATACACACGTCGAGCGAGTTGCAAAACGATTAGCTTTTTGCCGTTGGAAGGACTCCGTACGACAAGTAGAGGAAACATTGATGAAAAAAATCCCGAAAGAAGAATGGAGTATTTCACACCATCGTTTTATTTTTTTCGGTCGTTACCATTGTAAAGCGATGAATCCGAATTGCCCAGAATGTCCGCTACTAGAAGTATGCCGTGAAGGGAAAAAAAGAATGCGTAAAAAAGGGGACATTGTTGAGGCTTAGATTGCAACTAAATTTTTCATCGTAAATCATGTAAAATCATAAAGAGGTGCCCAAAAGGTCATAGTTAAGTAACCTTTGGACACCTCTATATTTATCTTTTACGAATCTTCTTCTTCATCTTCTTCCTCATCTAGTTGATCATCATTTTCATCCTCATTATTATTTCGTTGATCATTATTCCGTTGATCATTATTCCGTTGATCGTCCTGATTTCGATTTTCATCGTCTCTTCCTTGATCGTTTCCATCGTCTGCTGCTGGGACTGTAATCGAAGTTGATTGTGGACTACCGCGATGATCACCTGAAATAGGTGTAACCGTGATCGTATACGTCGTTCCTGGTGATGTATTTTCAATTTGAATATTGTGAGATTGAACTGTCTGTTTTTGTCCGTTAATATCTACTTCAAATTGCGCTGGTGGTCCATTATATTGCCAAGACACGTTAATCGATTGATTCGCTTGATTGTACGTTGCATTTAATCCTTGTACTGGAGGAATTTCTTCTTCCTCACTACCAGGAATTTGTACAGTTGTCGTTGCAGGTTCACTCTTCGTATTATCTTCATCACTTATCGCTGTAACTTGGATCGTATATGTTGCTCCTTGTTCAATTTCGGAAATACTAATACTCTTATCTTTCGTTGTCGACAATTGTTTAAACTGTCCGTCACCAATTCGATACGCAACTTCAAATGAAACGTCTATGTCGCTACTATAGTCCCAACTTACGTCGATCGTTTCAGAAGCTTCGTTATAAGTTGCAGTTAAATTGCTAACAGGTTCTAATTCATCGAACGTTTCAGAAACGGTACTCGGTTCTGTACCTCTTACAAACAATTCTGTAACAATATTTTCTTTCGGTGTATGTTCGCTCGGTAATGCTGGTGGATTTGATCCTTTTTCAATTTCGACTTCCACGACGGAATTAGGCTTTTCAAAATCTGGTGTTTCGATATCTTTCGAGATTTCCGCCATCGTGTTTCTAAACAGTTCTTGCGGAATTTTCGTATTTTCAAGTATGCGGTCATTTTCTTGATACCCGGTCCATACTCCGATCGAATAATTCGTCGTATAACCGACGAACCAAGAGTTGTTAGCGCCTGGTTTATTTTCTAAATTCGTCGTCCCTGTTTTTCCTGCGACAGGTAAACTAGGGATATTCGCTGTTTGACCAGTACCCTCTGTAACGACGTCTTTTAACATATCGGTGATCATATATGCTGTGTAATCAGCCATTACAGCTTCTGGTTCAGGTTTTAAATCGATGACAGAACCGTCAGGAAACTCTACTTTTTCGACTGCATAAGGTTCAGTATAAATACCTTCATTACCGAATGCACTAAAAGCTCCTGCTAACTGTAAAGGTGACACGTTCGTGCTCGTACCACCGATTGCATCTCGTGGGTCTAGTACATCTGTTGCAAATTCGATACCTAAGTTTTCCGCAAAAGTTTTCACACGTTCTGAACCGATTTCTTCTAACGTTTTAGCTGCTGGGACGTTTAACGATTGAACAAGTGCATAGCGGGCGGACACCCAACCGTGATATTGTCGATTTCAGTTTCTAATCGGATTGACCCTATGGTTGATAAGGTTCATCATGAATTTGGTGGTATGTCGACCATTTTTCATATTCGATCGCAGGACCGTATGCAAGTATCGGTTTGATCGTCGAACCTGGCTGTCTATGCGCATTAATTGCATAATTCGACCCGAATGCAGTATCTTTATTACGGTTTCCACCGATTGCGCGAATTGCACCTGTTTTCGTATCGACGACTGCCATTCCGGCTAACATTTCATCATCAGGATAAGGAATTGGATTTTCCGGACTATCAGTCAGTAGAAATTCTACGTGATCTTGGACATCACGATCAAGCGTCGTATACACTTTTAATCCTGCAGTATTGACATCAACACCTTCAAGTTTTTCTTCTAATTCTTTTTGTGCTTTTTGAATAAATGAGTCGTATGGAAATGGTTCAGGCTTTTCGTCTGTCAATACAGAAGTGATGTCAACTTTTTTTGCTTCTTCGGCCTCTTCTTCGGTAATTTTACCGTGACGTACCATGAGGTCTAATACTGTATCTACCCGCTCTTTCATTAAATCAGGATTTTCAAACGGGTTGTATGCTGAAGGTCTTTGTGGTAGACCAGCTAACATCGCTGCTTGTACTAAATTTAAATCGTGTAAGTCTTCAATTCCGAAATAAACTTCTGCAGCTTTTGCAACTCCGTAAGCATTATTTCCGTAGAAAATCGTATTTAAATACATTTCTAAAATTTGTTCTTTTGAAAATTCACGTTCTAATTGAAAAGCTAACCATTGTTCCTGCACTTTTATTTTAATTTTCTTTTCCGGTGTTAAAAACATTTTTTCAGCGACTTGGTGTGTAATCGTACTAGCACCTTCTGAACCGAATCCATCACGAATGTTAGCAATAATGGCGCCTCCAAGCCTTCTAAAGTCGATTCCTTTATGTTCAAAAAAGCGAGCATCTTCCGTTGCAATGACCGCATCGATTAATACTTGCGGCAAGTCATCGTATTCGATTTTAATTCTGTTTTCTGCACCGATATCAGCGAACTGTTCACCGTCTTTGTCATAAAACTGTGATGCATAAGCAATTTCTAATTTTTCTCTATCGAATTTAGGTGCTGTAGCAATGTAATAACCAAATACTGTCGTTACACCTAGAATCATTAGTAAAATTAAGATAAGTAAAGCTGTTAATATTTTTTTCCATAAAGGATTCTTTTTCATTTTTCGTTGTTTTCGTCTTGCTGTTCTAGAATTGTTTGTTGCCATCGGTAGTATCCTCCATTCTAAAAATAGAGTTGGTCAATCACTTTTAGATAATCAACTCTCGCTTGATACTTAAATGGAATTAAGTAGCCTTTCTCTTGAATATATCGATATGGAAGTGACTTGCGGCCACCGTCTAACATTTGTTTCCAATGCTCTAACAATATATTAGCAGTTAACAAATACGTTTCATGATATTGAGTAAATCGAATGATGACAAAACTAATCCCTCCATGATCTAATACGGATTCCATATGTTGAAATTGATGGTCATGGAAATTAGTTAAAGGAAAAAGTGTTTTATTTTTCGTTTCTTTCGCTTCAAAATCAAGGTATTTCCCACGGTATACTCCGTTATAGTCGGTCGTTGATTTTTCTTGGAAATACGCTTCGGTAATGACAGCAGCACTTCGTTTCGGATAATGTACTTTCACGATTTGAATAGGTGTAGGTTTTTTATGAACATTTGCTTTATTAGTCGCTAAATAATATTCATTCGTTACGTTAATATCTTCTTCCAGAGTCATTCCACGATTACTGTATGAATGATTGGGTGTTCGGTTAACTACAGGACTTTTTTTATCTCCATTAGGGTAGTTCATCTAACCCCTCCTGACTATTATATTATAATACTGGAATGAACAATAGTCATCATCTTCATTATACCTAATTAATGTTGATTAGAAACATATATTCGTGTATAACGTACTGCAAAATAGAAAGAATTCAATCTTTCGACAAATTCTTTTCCACCTATTTACAACATGTAAAAATTTTTCAAGTTTTGTCGGATAGAAGGGAGACATTTATATAAAACCGAATAAGTATAAAAAGAAAGGATTAGTGTGGTATAATGTCACTCTCTCTTCAAAAAATAGAAGGAAAGAACGTACCGAACAACGAAAAAATCGAGTTAGCATTTCTTCATCTAATAAACAATTTAGACAAATTGACGATAAATATGGGTTAATAGTAAGTGAACATATTAATGATTTATATGTTCATAAAAGAGATAATAATGCTTGATTATTACAGTGTAATAACATCTTTGAAAAAACATCATTAATCGTGGAGAATTGATAATTATGGGAGAAATTGGGTGCATTGACAAAGGAATTCATTAAACAAGTTAAATGAACTTCAACAAATATATGAAAATGGAAAAGAACCTAGTAAAGATAAACATTTTTTCAATATGTAAAAAGAGAGACGGAAATCACTGTACGATTAGTTGGATAAAATGGGAAAAATTTGCAACCGACTTGATAAAACGCGGAAAATTAGTCCTCCATTTGTCGCAAATTGTAAGCGACGAAAGATAATATGACAGCACTTATTATGCATAGTTATTATAAAGATGTCAGAAAGCGAAGATATATGGACATATATAAGTCGTGCCATTTATATTCAACAATTGTTAAAGGAGTTAACAAATGAAAGATCGATTGAATTCGTGAAGCTAAAATCGCAAGAGAAAGAGCATATGCACCTTATTCAAATTTTAAAGTCGGCGCAGCATTATATACGAAATCTGAAAAAATCTATGACGGATGTAACGTTGAAAATGCTTCTCATTCGTTAACTTGTTGCGCCGAAGGAGTTGCGATATTTAAAGCAATTTCAGAAGGGGAGAAGGTATCTTTAGCACTCGCTGTCATCGCAAATACAGATCATCCGGTAAGTCCATGCGGAGCGTGCAGACAAGTTATGTCTGAATTTTTTACGGATGATGTTGAAATTTACTTGCGGAATTTGACTGGTAAGTAGAAAACGACTATAAATCGACAAATGCGAAATGAATCGTTGTCTTTAGTAATGATATAGACAATTATTTGTCATGAAAGCTTGTTTAAAGCTTTCTTTTTTAATGGTATAATAACTGTAGCAACCGCATATTTTGAAAAATGAATCAATAAAATGACTATAGAACGAGCTTTAATTGTTAACAATTATTTTGAGGTGATGATATGACAGTGAATCGAGTGCAACTGACTGCTAATGATATTCTAGAAAAAGATTTTAAAACATCAATGCGCGGATATAATGAAGAAGAAGTTGATGAGTTTTTAGATATCATTATTCAAGATTATGATGCATTTACAGAAGAAATTGAACGATTAAAACAAGAAAATGAACGTTTAAAAAAGCTCCAGAACAGCCTAGAACAGTCGTACAAGCCGTCAACTAATCATCAAGTTAATTATGATGTGTTAAAACGGCTTTCGAATTTAGAAAAAGCGGTATTTGGCCATAAAAGTGAATGAAAAAGAAGGATAAGACAGCTTTACAATTAAAATGTATTATTAAGATAAAAAATATCTAATAGTTAAAACTAAGATGATGTTGAATACTCGTGTAATCGCTGCATATTGTATATATGTAGAGGAAAGTCCATGCTCACACAAGCTGAGATGCTTGTAGTGTTCGTGCTTGACGAAATCATAAGTCAAGGTAACCTAACTTGATTGGTTAACGGCAGGGTAAGTTCCTAAGTCACATCTGATATGGAACGAGGGCCTTTAAAGTGCCACAGTGACGAAGCTAGAATGGAAACATTCTGGGTGGAACGGGTAAACCCCACGAGTGAGCAACCCAAACTATGGTAGGGGCACCCTTGAGTAAGAAATGAATGAAAGAGGGACAAGTTAATTATAACTTGTAGATAAATGATTACAACCGGAGTACGAGGCTGACCACCGTTTGCAGTACGAAGGTACAGAACATGGCTTATCGAGTATTCAACGGTCGAACAGTGTAGTAAAAACCTATCGATCAGTGTAAACTGATGGTAGGTTTTATTTTTTATATATATTTATTTAAAAGAAGAGGATTTTGGTGGATCATGTCACATCAAGTTACGTTAATCGCAACGAGTGCAATGGGGTTAGAATCGATCGTCGCAAATGAAGTAAGAAACTTAGGTTATGAACCGCAAGTAGATAATGGAAAAATTACTTTTAAAGCGCATGTCTCGCGATTCCACGTTGTAATCTTTGGCTAAGAATCGCAGATCGAGTGAAAGTTGTGGTAGGAGAAGGAAAAGTAGAAACGTTTGATGAGTTGTTTGAAATGACGAAAGCTCTACCTTGGGAAAAATATATTCCTGAAGATGGAGCATTTCCTGTCGTCGGAAAATCACATCAATCAAAATTATTTAGTGTATCCAGATTGTCAAGCGATCGTCAAAAAAGCGATTGTTGACCGGTTAAAATTAAAACATGGTGTAGCGCACCGATGCCGGAGACAGGTGCTACATATAAAGTTGAAGTATCTGCGATTAAAAGATGTTGCAACACTTACGATCGATACGATCAGGCGTAGGATTACATAAAAGAGGGTATCGATTTGAGCAAGGAGAAGCACCATTGAAAGAGACGCTTGCTGCTGCATTCGTGATGTTGACGAATTGGCAACCAGATGAAATGCTCATCGATCCTTTTTGTGGCTCAGGAACGATTCCGATCGAAGCAGCTCTATCGGACAAAATATCGCTCCTGGCGTTTAATCGATCATTCGTATCAGAAGAATGGGATTTTATACCTAACGTTAAATGGGAAAAAGCATACGAAGAAGCAGAACAACTTAGCCAATTATGAAAAACTGTTAAAAATCGTTGGCTCAGATATCAATCATAAAATGATCGAAATAAGTCAAAAAAATGCTTTAGAAGCTGGTATAAGCGATCTAATTACGTGGAAACAAATGAATCTAAAAGATTTATCAATTAAAGAAGAAAACGGTTATTTAATCGGAAATCCTCCGTATGGAGAAAGGATTAAAGATACCGATTATGTCGTTCATTTATACGAAACGTTAGGCAATAAAATGCGCAAGCACGAATCATGGAGTGTGTATATTTTAACGTCTTATAAAAATTTTGAGAAAGTGTACGGAAAAAAAGCGACGAAAAGACGGAAATTATTTAACGGTTTTATTGAAACACAGTATTATCAATATTTTGGTAAAAAAGTGAAAAGGTAGAAATAAAAAGCAGGGATGGCAAATGATTTTTAATCACTTCATTTAAACCTCTCCCTGCATCCTTTAATCGATTGTTCTCATAATACGTTTAAAAGCACGTTCTCTGTCAAAATCTTCTCCCATTGTAAACTTTTCTAATAAATGATCATCTTCATCCATAAAATACATAAAAGTAGAGTGAATAATTTCTCCAGAACCTGGGTCACGATATAAAAATCCTAATGAGTCTGCTAATTTTTTCGTATCTTCTTCAGAACCTCTTAAAAATACCCATCCATCATCTGGTGAAGTTACTTCAAATCTACTAGCATATTCGCGAATACTTCCTCTGTATCACGTTCAGGGTCGATTGTGATCGTAATAAATTCAACTTTATCTCCAAATACGCCTTCTTCTTCAAGTTGTTTTCTTAACTTTGACATTTCTAACGTTGTGACAGGACAAACATCAGGACATCTGTATACATGAATTCGATTAATCGAGCTTTTTTTGGTCGGTCAGCAAATGAATATTCTTCACCAAAAGCTGTTGTCATGACGATATCATCAGGTAACTCAGCACTAGCAGGTCGAATCACTTGTAAATAGAAAATACCTGCGGCAATACCTAATACAAGTAAACTAATAAATATAACATAGTATTTCTTTTTCATATATAAAACCTCCAAAAAATAAAGAGGGGAGAAGATCCCCTCTTTATCATTTTACCATAACTTAAATCCTTTTGCTCCAGGAGGGGCATTTTGAATAATATCGATAATTGGGATTGTGTAAGCAAATAAGATTAATCCTACTGTAATTGCGATCCATAATGGCCAATTTTCGAATACTTTAGGTGTTTTCTCAGCTTTTTCGCTAGGTTCAGCAATTGGAAATTCTTCTTTCCCTTTTGGAGCAAAGAATGCTAAATTGATAAAGATAATGATCATGACGATCATACCTAAGAATAGGATGGAACCACCGATAGCTTGTGCCATTTGATAAGGTCCCCATGCGACTGTATCAGCATTTCCAGCATATTCTGAGTATGCTGAACGACGTGGACCACCAAGTAATCCTTGCCAGTGCATTGCAGCAGACATGATCGTCATACCAACTGTCCACAAAACCGTTTGAACGATTCCTAACTTGTTCATCGCTTCTGTAAATTTTCGTCCAGTTAACTGAGGTACTAACCAATATGCGATACCGAAGAATGTAAGCATTACAGCTGTTGCAACTGTTAAGTGGAAGTGTCCAGTTACCCAAATTGTGTTATGAACGACTTGGTTCATTTGGTTAGATGCGTTGATAATTCCTCCAGCCCCACCAGGGATAAAGAAACCATTCCGACGAATGGAGCTAAGAAACGAACATCTTTCCAAGGCATCTTTTTCAACCAACCGAATAATCCTTTTGCTCCTAGTTCACGACCTCTTGCTTCAAATGTAGCAAACATCGAGAATGCAGTCATCATTGAAGGAATAACGACGACCATCGTTAATACAACTTGTAAATACTTCCAGAAAGGATCAATTCCAGGCTCTGTTAACTGGTGGTGGAATCCGACTGGAATAGAGAAGAATAAGTAATAGTATAAATGTTAATCTTGCTAAAGAATCTGAGAATACTTTTCCACCGATAATTTTTGGTATAATTGCATACCACATCATATATGCAGGTAATAGCCAGAAATATACAAATGGGTGACCAAAATACCAGAACAATGTACGGCTAAGTAATACGTCAATTGTATCTACCCATCCTAATGCCCATGGAATCATTTGGAATAAAACTGCTGCTGCTACTCCAATCGTAGCAATAAACCACATTAGCATTGTAATAACACCCATAAAACTTAATAATGGTGTTGTTTCACCAGGATTTTCTTTTTTAAAACGTGCATGTCGTTTGAAGATGACGAATGCATCAAACCATGATCCAACAATTACAAGTGCCAATCCGATATAGAAGAAACGTGTGCTTGTAATGGTGCATAAAATGTATATAGTACAGATGCTTCATTTAATAGAATCATCGTTGCTGCAGAATCGTACCGATTAACATTCACCCAGAAACCGATCCAGGCTATTGTACGTTCTCTTTCATTAAATCCGCCAGTCGTTTTACTTTGAGACGCAAGCATAAATCCGATAATGAAGAATGTTGTAAGTACAAGGCCTAAAATAACACCGTGAACAGTTAAGACTTGATAATAGCTAATTCCTGCAGGTAATGTAAACTTTCCTGTACGTTCTAATACTTGTAATAGTCCACATGATGCCCCAATAAAAAGGAGATAAATGCAACATACATATGGGCCATTACTAATCTAGCATCTTTTTTTGGTATACTTCTTTAACGCTTTATTCATTACTCAACCACCTCGATCGTCGCAGACATTAAGTGGTGACCAACACCACAATACTCATTACAAACAAGATGTATAAGTGCCTTCATTTTTGAAAGTATTTGTTAAAGTACTAATATAACCAGGCTCTAACATCATGTTGACGTTTGTACCGGCAATTTCGAATCCATGAATCACGTCGGTTGTTGTTGATGAAATATGGACCGTAGCGCCTTTAGGGATTTGAACTACTTTTTCATGGGTTACCTACGTCATAATCGAACGCTGAAGCTACAATTGTAATTGATATTCGTTATCACCAATTTGTGTTAAGCCCGGTTCTTTAAATAATTGGTGTTCTCTAACGTTTTCAGGATCTAATGTCACAGCACAACTAGGTGGTTTATTTCCCATGTAAAATGCACTGATTCCTACTACGATTAGGAAGAATAATAGTGTTCCAGATCCTATATAAAGCCAAATTTTTTCATATTTATGCATATTCATTTTCATACTCCTTCCCTTATCTCTTTAACGAGCTAATAAATAAATACCAGACACCTAACCAAGAAGTTAGAATGACGAAACCTATGAATAAAACCGATACCAATGTACCTTTTAGGTCATGTTCTTCAAGCTGGTCAACTTGTTGTTCACTCTTCTCAGGAGTAGCCATA
>CAVYBX010000016.1:0-44460 GCA_963766835.1 uncultured Bacilli bacterium | reverse complement strand
CCGTGCGAACGTTTTTTATATTTTTGTTTCATGATTTTTTTCAAGTTTCATCGCACATAAAAAAACGTTGAATAGTCGACTCGATCGAAACTCGATTTGTCTCGAGTTTTTAAATTGATCGTTCAATCAAATGGTCGACTTCAACGTTATATTTTCTTCCTTTATTTAACGAGTAATTTTTATCCACTTATTTCCTGGTAAATAGATAAAAGAATCGTTTTCAAAATATACTTTTAACATTGGTATCTCATCATCAATCTTTTTTATTTCAATTTTCCTGATATAGTTTTCTGCATATTTAATTCTATCTTCTATCGACATAGAAGATAGATGTTTTTTATAAGTTGTATCAAACAATTTCTTTTGTTCGTTTGAAAGTAAATTATACCCTTCAACATGACCCATACTAAATTCTCTAAACATATTTAACACTTTAGCCATGATAACTCTTCCTTTTCACAATTAAGATAAACAGTTTCAACTATTTGAACCGCTCAACGAAAATTCTTTCAACATATATTTCTTTTACATCAACCTATTTTTTTCCGAATTCTCGGACAAATTAGTATATTTGTCTTTAAACGATATCACTTTAGGCTTTTATGTAAATAGAAACATCATGTTTCCAATATTCAACTATCAACCCCCATCGTGATGAAAATATTGATTTCAAATCGAGTAGGAGGAGGTGATTAACCTCCGTCCTCTCACACCACCGTACGTACGGTTCGCATATACGGCGGTTCAATTAAGATGAGTAACGCAAGACTTCCTTCCGCAAATAGCTTATCTCCTTATGCCAGTAGTCACTCCACCCTTCAAGAGGTCCACTGCGGAATTCACCGCTTCCTTCTTCAAGTGAGGTACTACGTTTTCTGTGTTCATCATGACTGACTGAATAGAAAGGGCTATTCTCTCTTCATTGTTCGGTCCTTCCAAACCGTTCTAGACCGATTTGTACGATGACCTCTGCTGACTTCTGATGGTTCAGCTACTCCTCATGAAGTAGGTTGTGAAGGGTACTTCACGTATCCATCAGACCTCCCTGGGCAAGGATGAAATCTTTCCTTCCATCTATCCGCTTCATTTACTCTGTATCACCTTCGGCAGAAAGGACTTTGTTGTAAGCATACTCATCCGATGATACCTAGCCTTGTATGAAGTTCGTGTTCCTCAAGACCTAGTTTCTCAGCCCGCTTCCTTCAGATTCCGCGTCACCACGGACACCCTTGCGTTAAGCTAACCACTACTTCTCTCTTCGTGGCTCGGGACTCTCACCCTATAGATGACACCCATGCCAGGCGCACACGAAAAAGGCTATTCAAATAAATATTTGAATAGCCAAAATATGGTATTATCTAATACCGATAAATACCGAATTTGGCAGCCAGGCGATCATAGCAAGATTTCGCTATCTTGCCTTAGACCCTAGGGCTTTGCGTCCAGCTCTTTCAAACTGTTTGCCTTTATCATTTCGTATTTAGCTATATTTAATTAGGACTAAAGTTATGGTATACTAAGTGATGAAAAAAATCAACTAAATGAGGTAAGATTTTGTGGAATATGTATTTCGTATAAAAATTTCGTTATAAAAAAGCATCCCTTTTACAGGATGCTTTTTACGTCAATCTTTATTGATATAATTTTGCAATTACTTTTTCAAGTACGTACGGGGTATAAACGAACGCACTCTTTTTATGAAGTCGCTCCGTTAATTTATGAGCATCTTTTCCGAACGGGCCGATATTAATGACTGGTGCTTGCAGTTGTTGCATTTCTTCAAACGGAATATCGTACACATCTCCCCAAACAGGTGTATTTTTCACATATGATTTCCAACCTTGATCATGTTGGTCATAATTGACATAACTTAAATCAGAAATTCCGTTAAAATAATGGATTTGTTTTGCTTCTACATGAAATTTTTCTAACGTTGTTTTCGTTAGATGAATTAATTCTTGTACTAAAGGATCACTGGATGAATTGATCGCTGGATAATAAGGTGGTGCAAAGAATACAACCGTTGCAGGTGCGAGTTCTTGACAGTTTAACATGAGTTCATCACATAATTTTATCGACATTTGCCGTTCATCTAACGAATTATTTTCTTTTACTTTCGTTATTATTTCATCAACTTTTTCATTGCCTAATTTTTCTTGTACATAAGATAGTAATTCATGATATTCAAATACTTTTATTTTTCCAATTGGTTGAATGTTTTCACGCTTGCAAATTGCTTCATAGTCTTCTTGACATTGTTGCATTGCTCGTTCCACGATTTGTTTAAACGTCTCCATCGTCTGTTCAGCATTTTTGTTCATCATAAATACATTATAAAGCGCAGCAGTATGGTGTGAAGTTTGCGTTGAATAATCTTCTTTTAAGTCATATTTTTTTAAACATAAAGGTAATGGAGTTTTTTCACCGAATACTTCTTCGGCAAAGGCGTCATTAAATTCCATCGCCTTTGTAACATATGATTCCATATAATGACCTGTCAACCCGCTTAAAGGTTCTCCAGCATGTGTTTCTCTACCATAAAACAAAGCTGCCGGCATTATTTTACCAATCGTACCAGAATAAATATAGTAATTTTCATCTAACGGTTTTTGCGAAAATGAAGGTTCACTGTTTAAAAATAAAATATATTCTAATTCAAATTTTTCTTGTAATGAAACTAACCCTCTTACACCTGCTCGCATACCTGCAGAATTCACTTCTTCATCTGGAACTGTCAACAACATTAAATTAATCGGCCAGTTTTCTAAAGAAGCTTTTTCCAGTAAATGAAGGTGCAACGCAAGTCCCATTTTCATATCCATCGTTCCGCGGCCGAATAAGTACTCTCCCGATTGTAAATCTTTTTGTGCATCTTCCGGCAACTTTTCAATCCTATTCTTCAATTCTTCTGTCAATTCCCTAGGTTGAAAAGCTAGATCTCCAAGTGACCCGAATTCTTCCGTATGAACGGTATCGAAATGACTAATTAAGACGACTGTTTGCGATACATTTTCACTTTTGTACAGAGCCGTTAAAGCGTTACGTCCATTTCCTGCATCGTGAAATTGGATATGTGATTCGTTTAATTGAAAATAATCGAGCGCTAACAATTTGTTTTTCAGTTTGTAAGGAAAATCAATTTCTCCTTCAGTGCCTGTTCTACTATGCCAACTAACTAATTCACATATTAAATCTTCTAATTGTTTAGGTGTATTCCATCTCATCGCTATGTCTCCTTCGTGTTGCAATTTATTATTGTGTGTCTGTATCATCTAAGTTATAATTTACTATTGTGAATCTGTATCATAATAAGCTAAAAATCGTTTTTCTACATTGTTTAAATGGACGATCATTTTATTTCTAGCTAATACAACATCTTGATTTTCTAACGCTTCAACGATTTCTTTATGCTCAACATAAGCTTCTTTTGCACTTGCCGGAAGTGTGCTAGATAAAATTAGAAATGCTCGATTAATGCCGGTATTCATTCGATGGATAATTTCTTTTAATTCATTATTGTTATTACGAGATGCTAACAATAAATGAAATTCCCTGTCTAATTCGATAAAATCATGATAATTGTCTCGTTCAATTGCCGATAATTGTTCTGATAAATTTCCTTTTAATTTTGTTATTAAGTCATCATCAAATTTAGAAATTGTTTTTTCAATGTTATAAACTTCAAGTAAACTTCTTAGTTCCAAGTATTCTAGTGATTTTTCCTTCGTAAAACTAGCAACTTTTGCAGGACGACCAGTTTGTTGAATAACGAGTCCCTCAACACTTAAGCGATTTAATGCATCTCGTAACGGTGTTCGGCTAATCCCTAAATTTTTTGCTAACCTTTCTTCGGGTAATGGTTCATTTTCTTTTAATTTTCCATTTACAATCGCTTTTTTAATAATTTTGTACGCTTGATCTGCTAGCGTTTCGTTATGTTTTATTTTTTCCATCCAAAGTCATCCTTTTTCCATACGTATACTGTATACAATTATTATAAATTATGTTATCATGTTTGTAAACACTTTCAGATATAACTACGTAACGAATATGTTATCGGAAGTGTTACATATTAACATCAATGGAGGGATAGACATGACAAATTCTAGTAAAGAAATTATTCAAACAACAGAACAATACGGTGCTAATAACTATCTACCTTTACCAATTGTTATTTCAAAAGCTGAAGGTGTCTGGGTAGAAGACCCTGAAGGTAATCGTTATATGGACCTTTTAAGTGCATATTCCGCAGTAAACCAAGGACATCGACATCCGAAAATTATTGCGGCTTTAAAAGAACAAGCGGATAAAGTTACGTTAACATCACGTGCATTCCATAATGATCAACTCGGTCCTTGGTATGAAAAAATTTGTCAATTGACGAATAAAGAAATGGCGCTTCCGATGAATACCGGAGCAGAAGCTGTCGAAACGGCGATTAAAACAGCGCGCCGTTGGGCATATGATGTAAAAGGTGTCGAGGAGAATAAAGCGGAAATTATCGCTTGTACGAACAACTTCCACGGAAGAACGATGGCCGCTGTATCATTATCTTCAGAACCTGAATATCAACGCGGTTTCGGACCTTTACTTCCTGGATTTAAATTAGTACCTTTCGGTGATATCGAGGCATTAAAAGAAGCGATTAACGAAAATACAGCAGCATTTTTAATCGAACCGATTCAAGGTGAAGCAGGTATTAATATTCCACCAGAAGGTTACTTAAAAGAAGCATACGAAGTTTGTAAAGAAAATAATGTTTTATTTATCGCCGATGAAATACAAGCAGGTCTCGGCAGAAGTGGAAAGTTTTTAGCTTGTGATTGGGAAAATGTCGAACCTGACATTATTATTTTAGGGAAAGCACTTGGTGGCGGGGTATTTCCAATTTCTTGTGTCGTTTCCAACAAAGATATTCTCGGTGTCTTTAACCCTGGCTCACACGGCTCAACGTTCGGTGGGAATCCATTAGCTTGTGCGGTATCGATGGCGGCGCTCGATGTCATCGTCGAAGAAAAGTTACCGGAACGTTCTCTCGAGTTAGGGAATTACATGCTTGAAGAGTTGCGTAAAATTAACAATCCGGTTATTAAAGAAGTCCGCGGAAAAGGATTATTCATCGGTATGGAATTAACAGAATCAGCTCGACCATATTGTGAAAAATTAATGGAAGAAGGGCTGCTTTGTAAAGAAACACACGACAATGTCATTCGTTTCGCTCCGCCATTAATTATTAGCAAAAAAGATTTAGATTGGGCAATTAGTAAAATTAAAAAAGTGATGGAAGCAAATTAATGTATAGCTTAAAAACGGCTTCGTCCAAACTATATAGGACGATAGCCGTTTTTCTTCACATAGAAAAATACGATCCATTCTTGTAAGAATAGATCGTTTAAATATTATATAATTATTTTTACTCTTCATTACGGAAGCTATTTTAGTAAACTAGGTAACCATGTTGACATTTGTGGAATTAACGTAATTAATGCTAAACAAATAATCATCGTAATGATAAACGGAATAACGGCAATAGTAATTTTCTCAAACTTGATTTTTCCAACACTCGATGCAACAAATAAGTTTACACCTAATGGCGGTGTGACAAAACCAATCGCAAGGTTTGCAACGAGAACAACTCCAAAGTGGACAGGATCTACACCAACGGCCATCACCACTGGTAAAAGGATTGGAGTCAAAATAACAATTGCAGAAATAGTATCGATAAACATACCAACTACTAACAGTAATAAGTTAATTAAAATTAAAATGACGATTGGATTACTTGAAAGTTCTGTTAAAAATTGTGCAATTTGATTTGGAATTTGTTCAATCGTCATAAAATACGCAAACGAAACAGATAAACCGATTATGATCATCGTTGTCGCATTAATGATGATCGTTTCCATAAAACTATCATATAGACCTTTTAAGTCTAACTCTTTATAAACAAATAAACCAATAATAATCGCATATACTACTGCAACTACCGCAGCTTCAGTTGGAGTAAATATTCCTCCATAAATCCCACCTAAAATAATCACTGGGATCAATAATGCCCATTTTGCATCATTTAAAGCAACTAACACATCTTTGAAATTAAATTTTTGTGTTTCATCATCTGGTTTATAGTTTCGCTTCTTCGAAATAAGGTATGCCACCATCATTAAGCTCAATCCGATTAATATCCCCGGAATAATTCCGGCTATAAACATATCACCGACGGAAACGTTACCAATTACTCCGTAAATGACGAATGGAATACTTGGTGGAATAATAACTCCGATCGAACCAGCCGCTGCTGGAACTGCTGCGGCAAAGCCAGGATCATATTTTTTCGCAATCATCGCCGGAATCATAAATGTTCCAATTGCTGCAACTGTCGCAGGTCCTGAACCTGATATAGCTGCGAAGAACATACATGCGATAATCGTCACAATTGATAGTCCACCTGTCATCCAACCTGCTATAGCACTAGCTAAGTTTAATAATCTTTTAGAAACTCCACCTTTTCCCATTAATATTCCCGCTAGCATAAAGAAAGGGATTGCTAACATTGGGAACGAATCAAGTGAAGTAAAGGCTTTTTGAACGATTATATCTAACGGTAAAGTTGAACCAAAATATATTGCAACTAAAGCGGCTACTCCTAACGAAATCGCAATCGGTACTCCGATGAGAAGACAAATGGCCAGTGTCCCAAATAATAATGCGATTGTCATTGCACTTCTCCTCTCACTTTAGGATAGTCATTTTTGTAAATTTCAATCATTTGTTGGATTAAACGGATGACCATACTAGCTCCACCTAAAGGTAGCGCTAAGTAAGGTACCCATATAGGAATTTGAATAGCTGGTGACACTTGACCATAATTAATACTATCTAATACAAGGATCGTACCGAAATACGCTAGAAACAATGCAAGTATAAACCAAATAATAAGTGAAATCATTTCGACAATCTTACGAGGGGTACCATATAATAAGTTGACGAACACTTCGATTTTTATATGTTCGCGAAGTTTAACTGCATATCCAGCACCAATCCATACTTGGAAGATATGGATATAACGTGCAAGTTCTTCAGTCCAACTTGGAGAAGAATGAAAAATATACCTGCCGATTACTTGACCAAAAATGAGTACTACCATGAGAACTAGTGTGCCAACTAAAAAGTATTCTTCAAATCGATTCAATATTTTTCTCATTTTTTTACATCCCTTACTTTAAATTAGATTTTGTCGTAATCTCACTGGTGATCTTAAGTAATTTAAAAAATTCATTTATTATGAACGTGGAGAAGAGCATTCAATATTTTTCGCTCTTCTCCACAAATTTATTAGTTGCTTTCTTTTGCTTTAAACGCTTTTTCGATCACATCTTCACTAATCTCACTTGCATACTGATCATAAACTGACTCGGCAGCTGTTCTGAATTCTTCTTTTTGTTCATCAGTTAATTCATTCACTTGCATTCCGAATTCTTTTAACTCTTCGACCCATTCTTTGTCTTGTTGTTCAGCAAGTTTACGTTGTTCTGTTTTGTACTCTAAAGCCGCTTCCATCACTAATTCTTGTAAATCTTCAGGAAGACTGTTATAAAAATCGTTATTAATTAATAACGCAGTCGGAGCATAGAAATGTCCACTTAACGTTAAATAATCTTGTACTTCATAAAACTTATGTGTATAAATGAGTGAAATTGGGTTTTCCATTCCGTCATATGTTCCTTGTTGAATTGCTGTATACAATTCACCGAATGCAAATGGTGAAGCGTTCGCACCCCAAGCTTTAAAAGAATCTGTCTGAACAGGACTTTCCATCGTGCGGAATTTCAACCCTTTAAGGTCGTCTGGTGATTCAATTGGTCCTTCATTGTTCGTCATATGTCTGAATCCGTTTGCTCCGAAGACAAGTCCTTTAATATTGTTTTCTTCTAACTCAGTTAACAATTCTTGTCCTAACTCACCATCTAATGCATTGTAAACCTCTTCATACGTGTCGAATAAAAACGGCAAGTCAAAAACCATAAACTTTTTGTTAAATGATGATAATGCTGCAACCGCTGGAATTGTCATTTCTACGTTTCCAAGTTGAACAGCTTCTATCGCCTCACGATCTGATGGGAAAAGTGATCCATTCGGATACAATTCAACTTGAATACGACCGTCGGATTCTGTCTCTAATTTTTCTTTCAATTGTTCGGAAGCGATATGAGTAGATTGATCTTCTGATACTAAATAAGCAATTCTAATTTTATAAACATCCCCTGAATCTCCTTCATTCGATGTACTATCTCCTGAAGGTCGTCCACATGCTGACAACACTAAAACGACTATTAAAAATAATGCGAAAAATCTTTTCAATTTATGTTCCTCCTAAACTGTTAAAATAATTTTGTGCAATCGATTACAATTTTAGTTTGAAAGTATAAACAATCATAAAATACGAGCTACATTTATCACCCCAAATCATTTTGTTTGTTATCATAACATATTTGAATACTGTATACAATATACTGTATAAAAATTTTTAAAAAACTTTTATTTTAGTCTATAAACAAACTTTTCGATTCTATCTAACCCTTCTTTTAAATTTTCTAGAGAAGTTGCATACGATATTCTTATATACCCTTCACCATATTCCGTAAATGCACTTCCAGGAACGACGGCTACATGTTCTTCTTCAAGAAGTTTTTTAGCAAATTGTAAAGATGTTAAATGAGTATTTTTGATGGAAGTAAACATGTAAAATGCTCCCGTAGGTTTTATTGCATGTAAGCCTATGCTTTCTAATCGTTGTCGTACATAATCTCTTCTTTCAATGTACGATTTATTCATCTCTCCAGGTGTATGGCGACAATTTTCTAACGCTTCGATCGCCGCATATTGACTAGGTAAGGCAACACAAATGGAATTGTGTAAATGTACTTTCAATACATGTTTTACTAGATTTTCAGGCCCGAGTACGTAGCCGACACGCCATCCTGTCATTGCATGTGATTTTGATAAACCATGTACAAGAAATAGTTGGTCTCTAATTTCTGGATATGAAGCGAAAGAAATATGTTGGCTTGAAAAAGTATTCTCACTATAAATTTCATCGGAAATGATAAAAATATCGTGCCGTTTTAATACATCGACTAATTCATTTATTCTTTCTTTACTTAACGTTACACCTGTCGGATTGGAAGGATAATTTAATACAACTGCTTTCGTTTTTTCAGTTATTAAACTTTCTAACTTTTTAGGATCCGGTAAAAAATTTGTAGTAGAAGTATCTAAATAAACGACTTTTGCTCCTGCCAAATGAACGATCGGTTCATACGCTGAGTAAATAGGAGCGGGAATAATTACTTCATCACCTTCTACTAAAATCGTTCTTAAAATAGAGTCAATTCCTTCACTTGCACCATTTGTAATCACGATTTCTGTTTCTGGATCGTAACGAAAATGATATTTGTCTTCAAAAAAACGAGCGACGCTTCTTCTTAGTTCAAGCAGACCAGCGTTATGCGAATAACCAGTTAAGTTGTTTTTTATCGCATTGATTCCTGCCTCCTTCACTCGTTCAGGTGGTGCAAAATCCGGTTCTCCGATCGTAAAATTAATTCCATCTTCATATTTGGTTACTTGATTAGAGAAAACCCTTATACCTGGAACTTCTATATTTTTTACCCGGTCGTTTACTTTGTCTAACATACTATCATCCTTTGCCCCCAAAACTTTAGTATACTGTATACAAAATAGTTTACTTTATGTTATCATATTTGTAAATACTTTTAGTCTTTTTTGTCATCACTCGTCCATTTTAGTATTTTTTTCTTAACTTAGAAAACTTTTTTAACACGTAAATTTTATTGGAGGGATTCTGAATTGGAAAAGAAACCGAAAGTTTGGATTTTAGATGATGAAGGTTTGTCACATGAAAAGGAATTTGAAATTTATGAACAACATCACATTGAATACCGGGTGACGACGAAAGCAAGTTTCGAAAAGGATTTAGAAGAGTTTGGGAAAGAAGCTATTGCTGTCGTCTGTCAAGTAGGATTTCCAATCGATTCTGAACTCATTAACGAATTGACAAATTGTAAAGTTATTTGTTCGTTTGGAATGGGTTTTAATCAAATTGATCTTCAAGCCGCTTCGGACAAAAATATATACGTATGTAATGTACCTGATTATTGTGCGGAAGAAGTCGCTGATCATACTCTGGCTTTAAGCCTTTCATTACTAAGAAGATTGTTTCACTATAACAAAAACGTAAAAAATGGTATTTGGGATCCGACTGATACGGAACCGATCCACCGTTTAAGCAACACTATAATTGGTCTTTTAGGATTCGGACAAATTGCAAGAAATGTTGCACAAAAATTTAAAGCATTCGGTGTCACGATTATTGCTTATGATAAATTTGTCGATGATAAAATTTTCGAAGAATATGGTGTTACACGTGTTAGTTTCGATGAATTGCTTGAACGGTCTAATTTATTAAGTCTACACGTTCCTTTAACCGATGAGACACGTAATATGTTAAACTATGAACAATTAAAAAAATTACCGAAAGGAGCATTTGTCGTAAACACTTGCCGCGGCGGTGTCATAGTAGAAGATGATTTAGTAAAACTAATTAAAGAAAAACACATTTCAGGCGCAGGATTAGACGTTCTATTATCCGAGCCACCTGAGAAAGACCATGAATTGATTCAACTTGATGAAGTGATCATTACACCCCATGCAGCTTATTTTTCGATAGAAGCGGAAGAACAGATGCAAAGAGAAACAGCTTGGAATGTCGTCAAGGTCGTTCAAAATGAATCTCCTAAAAATATTGTAAACAAATTGAAATAAATATAATGATCTATTTGTGTTTTACAAAATAAACATCTTAATGAATAATTTCTTTTTTGTATATGTACCATAATAAATTTCTCAATTTTTGATATTTAACAACAATCATTGACAAACTCCATTGACTTTTATCATCAATTTACGTAAAGTTACATTGTAAAGTACACGTATACTGTACACAACCTTAGATCGCTTTTAGATGTAAACGATCGCTATATTTTACAGTTGTATCGAAGAGTAAGGTGATTCATCCAGTCATCCGTCACCTGTCCTCTTGTCACAGTCATTGAATGAAGAATGTAATGAAAAGTGCTATTGAATGTTCACGAAAACCAACATTCAATAGCACTATTTTTTTCACATTATGTATTATTTTTTAGAAGATTTTTCATATCTTCAGGTAGTTTGACTGAAAACGACATTTTTTCTTTTGAAAACGGATGTGTAAAACTTATTTGTGCACAGTGCAAAGCTTGTCTCCTCATCTTTTCTTTACTCCCACCGTATAAATCATCGCCGACTAATGGGTGACCTATATGTGCAAAATGTACTCTTATTTGATGTGTCCTTCCTGTTTCTAGTTTCGTTTCGACATAACTATATTGATCGGTCGTTTTCAACACTTTATAGTGAGTGACTGCTCTTTTTCCTTCTTCAGAAACGATTCGTTTCATGATCGAATCCGGGCTTCTTGCAATAGGTCGATCGATCGTTCCTTCTTTATTACGTAATTTTCCATGTACAATTGCAACATATGTCCGGTCGATTTCATTCCTTCTTTGCTGTTCCGAAAGTAAAGAATGACAATATTGGTGTTTTGCAATTAATACTAAACCGGACGTATCTTTATCGAGACGTGTCACTACATGTACGGTATAAGGAATATGATGCAAGTCGTAATAATACAAAATACTATTTGCTAGTGTACCTGTAGGATGTAACTTCGATGGGATCGTCGGCATTCCCGCTTCTTTATGAACGACGAGAAGATGTTCATCTTCATAAATAATATGTAGTGGAATATTTTCCGGTACTAAAGAACGACTTCTCTCTTCTTTCGGAATTCGTATTTCCAAAATATCGTCCGTCTGTAAAATATAGCGGACTGTTTTCGATTCACCATTTACTAAAAGTCCACGGTCAGTCGCTTTAATTTTTTTAATGAAACGACTCGACAGTTTCAATGTATCTTTTAAGTAGTCACGTAACATGAATCCATGATCACGATCAGTTATCTTCCATTTCAATGTAAATTCCGCCTAACGCTTAATTGTCTTCTCGCTTATATTCACTGACGAAAGAATCACGGACACGATTCCAAAACGGAAACGGTCGGTACCTAACAAAACGAACTCGCTCTTTCGCCACACGACATTGAATCGATTTGACATTAGAATATGTATTCGTCATATGATCAATCGCGATAATGAAACTATTTTTTCTTAACGGTCTTAATAGACATGTATGATGTTTCGGTAAAATTAATGGCGAACCGATCGTTCTAAATACACGGTTGTTAATCGAAGCAATTTCCGTAATTTGGATCGCTTCTAATGACGGGTGGATGATACCTCCGCCTAACGCTTTATTGTATGCGGTACTTCCGGAAGGAGTCGATATACAAAGACCGTCACCACGAAACGTTTCAAAATGTTCCCCACGTATTTGTACGTCAAAAACGACTGAACCTTCTAACGTTTTAATCGTCGCTTCATTTAAGGCGAGAAAGCGAGATGATTTTTCTTCATCTGTATATCGAATAATCACTTCTAACAACGGATATTCTACGACGTGAGCAGGGGTTTTCGCAATTTCGATCACTAATTTTTCTATTTCATTCGTTGTCCAATCCGTATAAAACCCTAAATGCCCTGTATGTACACCTAAAAAAGCTGTCTTGTCCAATTTATCGACATAGCGATGAAATGCTTCTAAAAAAGTCCCATCGCCGCCGACTGATATGACGAGGTCAGGGTCTTCTTTATTGTAAATGAGATCAAAATCAATTAAATATTGTTTTATCTTCGCTTTAATTTCGTTCGATCGTTCATCGCCACGTGATACAATTGCAAATTCCATCATGAAGATTTCCCCCAATTCCTTTAGCAATTAATGTTTCATTCATACGATATACCGTACATCTCCCTCTATTTATTTTACCATACAATAGTAAACGTACATATAAATTGTATAAACAGTTCGTGAACATACTTAGTCTTTGCATCTTTCATTTTCTTAAGCAATAATATGAACAAGATGAAAAAAGAATTTCAGGAGGAATTATGGCACAAGAAATTGAAATAGAATTTAAAGTACTATTATCTGAGGACCAGTATGAACGTTTAGCAACATCATTACCTTTTCCTAAAGTTCCTGTTACACAAATAAATCATTATTTCGAGACCGACGATTTCGCCTTAAGATCACAAAAGAGCGCGCTAAGAATACGAGAAAAACGTGGAAAATACTTTCTAACGTTAAAAGAATTACATGAAGAAGGTATATTGGAAACGCACGATGAATTGAATAAGGAAGAATTTGCAAGTTGGTTGAACGGTCAGCCAATTCCGAAACGACATACAACCGAAAGACTCAAATTGTTAGGTATTGCCGTTAATGAATTCAAATACTTCGGTGCACTAACGACAGAAAGAAAAACATTTACCGAAGGAGAAATACATTATTTTTTAGATAAAAGTTATTACCATGATACAGTTGATTACGAGTTGGAAATTGAAGCCCCTAATAAAGAAAAAGGGTTACGAGCTTTTCGGGCGATTTTAAACAAATACCGAATCGAAAGAAAAAAACCGATTACGAAAATAGAACGTTTTTTTCATTCATTGCATCAAAAACGTCATTAATTTACTTTAAGAAGGGTACACAAACGTGCATATACTTTGCCTTCGTAAGTTTTTGATTGATACAATAAAAGTAAAATTACTAGAATACGAGGAGAGAACCATGTCAAAACCTGGTACAATTTATGAAGCGATTGGTGGTCAAAAAGCAGTCGATAAAATTGTCGAATCATTATATAAACATATCGGACAGCATCCCGATCTTATCCCGATTTTTCCGGAAGATTTAACGGAATCCGCATATAAACAGAGACTATTTTTAACTCAATTTTTCGGTGGACCGAAACTTTACTTTAAAGAAAGAGGGCATCCGATGTTAAAAAGACGGCATATGGAATTCGTCATCACTCCGGAACGAAGAGATGCATGGTTACAATGTATGGCTAAAGCGTTAGATGAAGTGGAAATTAAAGAGCCTTACCGGACAGCAATTATGGAGAGATTGACGATCACTGCCCACCATATGATGAATACGGAAGAATAAATAAAAACTTTATCTCTAAAAATCAGCATTTTCAATAAATCGATACATACATTTGTACATACGAGCAGTAACCCCATTTATTATCGATGAAAGAGGGATTGAAGATGGATGCTCATTATATACAACGTAAATCGGCACATACGAATGCTAACTATCGTATACGTTTTCATATGAAACCGATCGCGATTTACTATTTTTTAGATCCGTTATGTAGTGAATGTTGGTTAGCTGACTCATTGATGAAAAAATTATCGATTGAATATGGACGATACATTCATATCCGACCGATCATCAGTCATATTTTCAATGATTGCACGACGAACTTAAAACGATTGACAGAACAACCAATCATTGACTTATGGAATAAATATTATATATCTATTAGTATTATCGCTGCTAGTTTACAAGGTAATCGAGCGGGGCGAAGTTTTTTAAGACATATCCAACAATCGATTTTTTTTCATTATGATGATCTTCAATCAGCAAATCAACCATTATTGAAACGACTCATCGACTCAAGCTGCCAGAAAAGCTAATTTAGATTTAAACGAATTTTACCACGATATTTTTTCTGATTCCGTCGAAAAAGCTTATCAACGTGACCTAAAATTAAAATATGAAATGGACGTACACCAATATCCTGCTTTCGTATTTTTCAGTCACTACATTGATGATTACGGTATAAAAGTTACTGGAATAAAACGTTATGAAACGTATGAATATATTTTAAAAGAAATGTTGCAATCCGATTCGTTCGAACAATATAAACCTTCTTTAATCGAAACGTTTCAATGTTTTAAAACATTACAGACCGAAGAAGTAGCATTCATATATGATTACTCTTTGAAGGAAGCCGAAAGGCAAATAAAAAAATTGCAATTAATGCAAATCGTGAGAAAAATTGAAATAAATGGGTTTCGACTTTGGGAATATTGTGGCTAAATGTGATGAATATTTTTACTCCTATTTTATCGAAATGTGCATAAGATAAAATAGGAGGTGGTCGATTGCGACGAAATATTTACGTCACGATCTTTTTTATGTTTTGTACGTTTGTTCTTATTATCATTAATTTTTTTGCACTAATGCGTCTCATCCCATATATCATTACATTACCGTTATTATTTCTTTCTATTTATTTAACACTTTTTTCTTGGACGTATCGAAAAATGTACCGTGGAAAACGGAACTATTAAAAAAGAGGACGAACATTCGTTTCATCCTCTTTTTTTAATAGTTTTATCTAAAATCTCTCGTTTCTTCAATAATTCTTGAGGCGACTATGTACCCTAACAAAGTTGCAAAAGCGACAAGCAGTACATTAAAAAAGTTTCTCATCTTAACATTCCTCCTCGTAAGTTAAAATGGACGGATTTTTCCTTTTTTCAATAAAATTTTCGTTCCACCTAATAAGAATAATGAACGATTATCGACGACTTTTTTCATCGTTGCTGCTGATTTACCTTTTAACTTTGTTCCTGAGAAAATATTTCCGATTTCGTCAGTTACGCCTAATGATGCAACTGTTCCACGGTCTTCAAAGATAAATTTTTGTAATGGTTCACCGTGTAACAATGCTCTAATATTATAAGCACAAGTATCAGCATGTTGGATTGCAGCTTGTGCGGTTGGAGGAAATGGTCTTCCTGCTTCTTCATCCATTACCCAAGCACAATCACCTAACACGAAAATGTTTTCATGTCCTGGTGCACGTAAATCGCCATCGACTGTAACTTTTCCCTTCGTAATTTCAAAGCCTGATTTACTTAAAACAGAGTTCCCTGTCACTCCTCCTGTCCAAACGATCGTACCCGCTTTAATTTTTTCGTTATCGTCACCGACAATAAATCCATCTTCGGCACATTCTTTAATCGGAGTTCCGAGTCGAAATTCTACCCCGCGATCTTCTAAAGACTTCATCGCATAAGAAACTAAGTCTTTGTCGAACATCGGTAAGATAGACGGCATTGCTTCGACATTAATAATTCTCGTTTTATGGCGATCGATATCATATTTTCTACATAATTGTGGAACTCTTTCAGCTAATTCGCCGACAAATTCAATTCCGGTAAATCCGGCTCCTCCTACTAAAATCGCCAATGAAGAATCGTCTGGATTTTCTTCTGTACGATATTTTGCAAATTGCAATTCGATATGTTCACGAATGAGACGGCTCGAATTAATATCAACGATTGAAAATGCGTTTTCTTCCATCCCTTTAATTCCGAACGTATTCGATTCGAAACCGAGTGCAACGACTAAATAATCGTATGTAATTTCACCATTTTCTAAAATAACGCGTTGCCCTTCTATATCGATTTCTTGGACCGTATCATAAATTAAACGAACGCGATTCGGGTTAATTACATCACTGATCATAAATCTCGCTTGGTTTGGGTTAATCGTCCCTGCAGCAACTTCGTGTAACCAAGTCGTTTCATAGTGGTAATTATGCTTGTTTACTAAGACGATGTCCGCTTCATCAGGGGATAACATTTTCGTTAAATTTCTTGTCGTTTTTAACCCGGCGTACCCAGCTCCGAGAATCACAATTTTAGGTTTAACAGTCATTTAAAAAGTCCACCTTCCTTAATAATTTTAAAATGAGTAGCTTTTGGGCGTACATCTTTTCAGCATAGTCATTGTACCGATCAAAAATATCACAGCAATCTTTGTGAAAGACTAAACAATCTTTCATGAAAAATAATCATAAATTTTATTTTACGACAAGGTGCTTCAATTTATTTTGTTTCTTTTTTTCAAATTTAATCATAACAAATATAGTTTGCTTTTGCTAATTATTTTTGAATTTTACTATATTTTTTTAGAAAACAATTGAAAAAAATAATTTTAAATGGTAAAATAATTTGTTATCAAATTGGACGGACCGTTATTTCATTCACATTTACATATGGTGGTTGAGTCATCGCATAATAAACAGCATTCGCAATATCGCTCGATTCAAGTGGCTTTCTCGATAAGTTTGCCCTCGTCGTTAAATTCGTATCCACCATTCCTGGTGAAATATTCGTTACTCTCACCCCTGTGTGAGCAAGCTCTTTTTCTAATCCTGTCGAAATAGCACGTACGGCGAATTTCGTCGCACTATAAACAGTGCTTTTTTTACTTACTTCAAAACCTGATACGGAAGCGACATTAATAATATGGCCTGATTTTCGTTTTAACATATGTGGAAGAACTGCGTTTGTTCCATATAATACCCCTTTTATGTTCGTATCGATCATTTTTTCCCAATCTTCAACTTTTCCTTCTGTTACGACCGCATTTAACATGACTCCCGCATTATTAATAAGATAATCGATTGCGCCGAATTGAGCTTTTGCCGTTTCCACCATGTGTTCTACTTCGTCTCGTTTCGTCACATCCGTTACGATATAATCAGCTTTGCCATGTTTCTCTTCATTGATCGATGTTTCAAGTTCTATCAATTTAGCTTCATTACGGGCAGCTAATACGACGTTAATCCCTTCTTTCGCGAGCTTTAATGCAATTGCTTTTCCGATTCCGCTACTAGCTCCAGTAACAATTGCTGTTTTAAACAATATGAACACTCCTTTCGAAATTATTCTTCACCTTCAGCTGAACTACTTTCATCGGACGAACCATCTCCAGATTCGTTTTCGTCATCTTGAGAATTTTCATTTTGTTCATGATCATTAGTTTCCTCTTTAGGTGGTTTGTTTGAATGTTCTTCAGGATCTGTTTGATCTTTATTCGTATCATTCTCTTCTTGTCTACTTTCTTGAGGCTTTTCATTTCGACTAGTCGAAGCGTCGCTAGTAGTTCCGCTATTCGCTACTTGACTCCTCGTTACAGTCCGACGATTCGTTTCCACTGATGGTTGTAATGGTGTCATTTCTTCTTCCACCGTTTCAACCGTTTCTTCTTCATCTTCTAATTCGATAATGATTAACTCTTCCCGGTCAAACTGTTTAAAATCTTCTTCCTCTTTCATTACTAAATACCGCTTCGTCATCGTTGGATTTAGTTCGACAGTTTGAATCTCTTGTACTTCTACTTCATCTTCATTTTTATTATTTTTATAGGCTTGTCCCCATGAATTTCTACCGATCAACACGACGATAACAAAAAGGATAAATAAAATGATATTCGCTATGATTAACTTTTTGTTTTTCATTCGTTTTCCCCTACTTAATGATTTCATATTTCTTCCATTGTATATGATAAGCAGCAGAAATTTCAATTTTATCAAGCAAATAAAAATCGAGTAGGAGGAGGTGATTAACCTCCGTCCTCTCACACCACCGTACGTACGGTTCGCGTATACGGCGGTTCGATTAAGATGGGTAACGCAAGACTTCCTTCCGCAAATAGCTTATCTTCTTATGCCAGTAGTCACTCCACCCTCCAAGAGGTCTTCTGCGGAATTCACCGTTTCCTTCCTCAAGCGAGGTACTACGTTTTCTGTGTTCATCATGACTGACTGAATAGAAAGGGCTATTCTCTCTTCATTGTTCGGTCCTTCCAAACCGTTCTAGACCGATTTGTACGATGACCTCTGCTGACTTCTGATGGTTCAGCTACTCCTCATGAAGTAGGTTGTGAGAGTACTTCACGTATCCATCAGACCTCCCTGGGTAAGGATGTAATCTTTCCTTCCATCTATCCGCTTCATTTACTCTGTATCACCTTCGGCAGAAAGGACTTTGTTGTCAAAGCAAACTCATCCAATGATACCTAGCCTTCTATGAAGTTCGTGTTCCTCGAGACCTAGTTTCTCAGCCCGCTTCCTTCAGATTCCGCGTCGCCACGGACACCCTTGCATTAAGCTAACCACTACATCTCTCTTCGTGGCTCGGGACTCTCACCCTATAGATGACACCCATACCAGGCGCACGTGAAGTGGCGAACACTTTGATGAAAAGTGTCGCCACGAACTAAACTTTTTCACATCGAGATTAATAAATTTTTATGGAAGAAATATAAATATGCTTTTTCCACTCGGCGTTTTAGAATATTTTCAATAGCCCGTTTGTACAAGTCAATTTGCACTTTATATCGTTCACGTAAAGAATCGATTAGTCGATCTGTTATAACTTCATCGTGAATCGCATCAGTTTTATAATCGAGGATGATGACTCCTTCATCTGTATAGATGAGACAATCGACGACACCTTGAATCAATACAGCTTCTTCTGTATCACTTTCCCAATTCGGATAAACTTCGCTCACATCTAACGTGTACGTAAACGGTATTTCACGTTCGACTCTTTCGCTCGTTAACATTCGTTCGGCGATATCAGTACGAAAGAAATTTTCAATCGCTTTTACATCGATCACTTCTGCTTCCTCTTCGGTCAACTTTTCCTCATTTACCATTCGGGCGATGATTTCTGTTAAATCGTCAACTTCATACTGTTTCGTTAACGGTAGATGCTGCATCACTGTATGCATCGCTGTTCCAATTTCCGCAGCTGTCAACGTTTTTTCTTTCTGCATAAAGTTCGGGCGCTTCACCAATGGTGGTCGGAATCGTTTTACGATGTAGTCATCGCTATATTCATCCGTCACTTCAAGTCTTCTCTTTATTTCTGTCACACTCTGTTTTGCACGAGTATTTGCCGCTTCGTCGTACGGATATTGAAACGACATCCTTTCTTCGACGAATTGGCATATTTTGTTCGTTTTCATATGGAGCTTTTTTCCATTCTGTCACCGCTGTTTTTAATTCTTCTTTCATTACACGTTCTTCAACGATCTAAATTAATTAACTTTGTCGCAGGGACAATTTCTATTTTAAAACGAGCTCGGTCTTGTTGAATTTCAACAGGGACGTTTTCGATACTATTTTCTTCATTGCGGAGGACATGAGCATCGCGATGTCTTATTAAAGCAGGTCCGACCCAATCAAGATACGTTTTCGCTTTTTTACGTAATTGTATCGGCAAGAGCCATTCATCATGCTCAACGAACTGTTGCCAACTAGAAATTTTTTTCTCGACGGATGGGGCTGAACCGATCATCACTAGTTTTTCTTTCGCTCGAGTCATCGCGACGTACAAAACACGAATTTCTTCTGATAACATTTTTCTTAACGATTCTTGTTTTAAGGCCAAATAATATAACGTTGGATACGTAATTCGTTTGACGGAATCGATAAATTTCGTCGCAAAATATAAGTCTTTATCTAAAATATACTTATCTTGAATATCTTTAAAATTAAATTCTTTGTTCATTCCACCGAGGATGACGATCGGAAATTCTAATCCTTTACTTTTATGGATCGTCATAATTCGAACGACGTCTTCTTGTTCACTTAATGCACGAGCTTCTCCTAAATCTTTCTTTTCTTCTTCCATCCATTCGATGAAACGGAAGAATCGGAATAAACCACGAAACGATGTCGCTTCATAACGACGAGCTCGATCGTATAACGCCCGTAAATTCGCTTGCCGTTGACGACCGCCAGGAATTCCACCGACGAAATCATAATAACCGGTTTCTTGATAAATTCGCCAAATTAATTCCGAAAGACTAATTTCTTTCGCAAGTTTACGAAACTTCGCCAACAGATTCTAAAAATTGTTTCATAACTTCACTAGCATCTTCATTTGCATATGCATACTATTTCAACGCTTCGGTAGAAAGATTCAGATTTTTTCTTAGCCGAATTTGCGCTAACTGTTCTTCATTTAAACCGACGATCGGCGAACGAAGTACAGACACGAGCGGTATATCTTGATACGGATTATCGATAATTTTCAACATATTAATCATCACTTTAATTTCGATCGCTTCGAAATATCCTGTTCGTAATTCAGCGTGGACAGGAATTCCTTGTTTTTTCAGTTCGTCCACAATCGTCGGAACACCTGTTAGCGACCTTAATAAAATAACGATATCACGAAATTGAATGTCTCTTAATTTGTTCGTCGCTTTATCTAACACTTGAAGCGGGCGTTTGTCTTTTTTTCCAATCCATTCATTGATTTTCTCAGCATATAATCTTGCTTCAAATTGTGTCGCTTCTACATCTTCTACCGTTTCGTCACCATCTTCATTTGAATTAACTTCCGTATCACGGTCGACGAGTAGTAACTCTGTATCTACATGCTCGACAGGAACGTTTTCGTAATTGAGATTTCCATAAATTAATTCAGCTTTCTCATCGTAACTCGATTTCTCCGAGCGCTTCATCGAAAATTTGTCTGAAAATGTAGTTCGCACCTAATAAAACATTTTCCCGACTACGGAAATTTTTCGCTAAATCTATCTGTTTGCCTAACGATTCATCTTTTTCATAGTTTTTATATTTTTCGATGAATAAAAATGGTTCGGCATGGCGAAAACGGTAAATACTTTGTTTCACATCGCCGACCATAAACATATTTCCCGGGTCTTTCCGACTTACGACCGTTAAAATTGTTTCTTGTACGTTGTTAATATCTTGATATTCATCAACTAATATTTCTTTAAATTGATGTTGGTAAAATTTTGCGACTTCAGAAGGTAAAATTTCACCATCTTCCGTACGTTCCGTTAAAATTGCCAAACAAAAATGTTCCAAATCGGAAAAGTCGACGATCGCTTTATCTCGTTTTACCTGTTGAAATCGATTTTTAAATTCGATAACAAGTTCTACTAGTTGTCGAATAACCGGATACAACGTACGGATATCATCTAAATGGGCAGATAAATTCCGTTTAAATAAACTTTTTTTCAAGTCGTTCCATTGATCGCGGAAATTTTTGCGAATTTGTTTAATCCTTTCTTTTTTATCTTCATTGCATTCTACACGTTTTGCTGACAAATTTTTTAATTTTGTCGTGCTTACATACTGTTGTAGCTCGTCCCAGTTATCCACTTTAGTTAAAGCATGATCTATCACTTCTAAATCGGTTTGTAACGTTTCTATATAATGGTACGGCCCGTCACTTTCATTCGCAATCGCTAATGCCCGTTCTAAATCTTCGCGCAACGAGATGAATCGTTCTTTCACTTCATGTTTTAAATAATTTAACCAGTCAATTTCTGCTTCTTCGATATGATCTGGAAGATGATAAACTTCAGCGACTGTTCGCAACCATTTTTCTGGCCACGGATGTTGCATCGCAAAAGTATAAGATTCTAAAATTAATTTTTCTACTTCGACATCACTTCTATCGCTCGAGAACATATCGACGACAGTAAAAAACCGTTCTAGTTCTTCGCCTTCTTTCCCATAATGGTCTTCAAACATTTCATCGATCACTTCTTGTTTAATAAGTTCAATTTCCATCTCGTCGGCAATTCGGAATGCGGGATCTAAGTCGAGCTTGTATGCATATTGTCTGACAACAGTCGTACAAAATGAATGCAACGTCGATATATGCGCCTGTTGTAATAAAGACAACTGTTTTTTCAAATGGGAAGAGGATGGATCTTTCTGCGATCGCTTTTTCTAACGCTTCACCGATTCGGTTCCTCATCTCTTCAGCTGCCGCATTTGTAAAAGTCGATACGAAAATCTCATCGATATCTAACGCATTTTCAGGATCGATTAATTTTTGGATAATCCGTTCAACTAATACAGCAGTTTTCCCTGAACCAGCCGCAGCGGAAACTAATATATTGTTTCCCGCTTCTTCTATAGCTAACTTTTGTTCCTTCGTCCAATTGACCATTATTTTCCCTCCTCTTCTGCTAAATCTTTTAATCTTTCTAATACTTGTTCTTCTTTTAATGGAGCTAGTTTACGAAACTTATTTTCTTCTAAAATCGGATCGAATTGACAGATCGATTTAAACGGACAAAAACGACAAGCATTTCCTTCTTTGTTCTCATAAGGATTCAATTCTATTTTTCCGGATGTCATAAAGATACCAGCCCGTTTAATTAATCGATTCATATGTTCGCGTAATAATGCAAACGTATCGATATCAGCAACTTTCGAATTGCTATAAAAACTGCCATCTTTTTTAAAGGCGACTGGGATGATGTTGCTATACCCTGTTTCTACTTCGGTATCCATTAATTTCGCTACTTCCTGTTCAGAAATGATCAGCCCGTCCATTTTATACTTTTTAAACAGTTTTTTCTTAATTTGTTCGTCATCTAACCTTTCCGACTCTTGTAACATCGCATGATGGACGTGGAAGTACAATATGCCGGCTGGAGTTGCTTCCATCCCGAGCCACTCTTTCGCTTGTTTTAACACGACGTCCAAATATGTGAGCATTTGCAACGCAAGTCCATAATAGACATCTGCTAAATCTAAGCCACGTGAACTAGATTTATAGTCGATGATACGTAAATATAATTGGTCTTCATGAATCGATTTGTCGACCCGGTCAATTCGCCCCTCAATACTAATTCATATCCGTTTGGTAGTGAGATCGTAACGGGCGGCAAATCATCTTGCATTCCAAACCCTAATTCAATCCCTACTGGTGAAAAACCGCTTTTTCGCGCTTGTTCACTTAAAATGTACGTCGCTTGGGCAATGACCTCTTGCAATTTTCGTTGAATGTAACGATAACGATTTGAACTTGAAAAGATATGATGTTGCAAAGCAGGCGCTAAATGGGAAATCGATTTTTTCGCATATTTTTCTGAATCTTGTTTCGTTAGTTCTTTAAAATCTCGTCCTTCTTTCGAATCCATTGCGTAATCGTCTTTAACGCTTCGTGAAATAGTTGGCCGATGTCCGGGGCATCTAATTTATACGTTCTTCTTTCTTCTAAATGCAAACCGTATTGAACAAAATGTTGATAAGAACATCTATACAACATTTCAGACGCGAGACACTCGTTTTTATCTGTTTCGGGTGCAATTTTTCAACTGTTTTTCGCGATAATGATGTCGGGCGATTTTCGTAAAATAAACTTTGTAACACACGGTATGTCTTACTATATTTCGATTCGTGCTCGATGTACCAATTTAAAACGTCCCACCATACGTCTTCTATTTTGTAACCACGCATATAGCGAGCGAGTTGCGCTGTTAATGGAGCGAGCGTTTTATTCGGCGTCGTAATGAAACGAGTCGCATCTTGCAATTCATCTGGATCCATTAAAAGGATCGGCTCTTAATGATTGGGAACAACTCTTGTAATCTACTAATCGATCGGTGCAGCAATTTTCGAATTCCCTTCATTGTCACTCAACACATAACTAACCCATAAAATAATCTGTTGCACTGTAAAAGCTAAATACATATAAAAATGATCGTTTAATAAAACACGGCGGCTGCTTTCAGCAAGCTCCATTCCTAACTGCTTTAAAAATTCCCGTTCTTGTTCATTGATCATCCCATCGACAGGAGGTTTCATCGGCCAGGCACCTTCATTGACTCCTAACAAAAATGCACATTTTTTACTTGCGATCCGCGAATGATCGATCGTTCCGACGATTACGTGGTCGATCTTCGGTGGTACGTGGGAAAATTGTAATGCATTGAGTCCGGCTTCAAATGTATTTTGTAAACATTGAAATCGAAATTTTTCATCTCCGATCATTTCAACGAATTCATCCAACAGCTGGATGACGCCATTCCAAACTTGTTCTTCTTCACGTGCTTTTTCTACTTGGCCTGATTCATCAAATTCTGTTCTTCTTTTTTCTAATTTTTTCGGGATCATTAATTTTTCGAAAAAACGATAAAGAACTTCGCACCGTTCTTTCACAGTTTCCTTTTCTCTAATTTCTTCATCAAATTGTTTTAATATCGAAACTACTTGCGCTCGGTAACTATTTATTTTCCGTTCTTCTTTTAATTCCCGATCTGTTTGCGCTGCTTCATAAAACCGCGAAAACGTTTGTATATCCATTTCCCCTCTTGTATCCATTGACTTTTACTGCGAATTCCGTATTCTAACACATAATTTTCTAATTCATCGATCGCATCTTTATCGAGTGGAAACTCATCGTCAGAAGGGTTGATAAAGCCTGTTTTTAACAGTCTAAACAGTGCATCGTAGCGCCAATTCGATTCGATTACTTCGAACAGTGAACGAATAAATTCGATAAAAGGATGATGTAATCATCGGCCGCTTTTCATCGATGAATACTGGAATATTATAATCTTTAAACATCGTTTTAATTAAATCATGATATTCTTGGTTTCACGACGAAAATAACGATATCACGGTAACGGTAATTTTCTTCACGGACTAACCGCAAAATTTCTTGAATGACACCTTCTAATTCAGCGCGCGGATGCACCGCTTCATGCTAATTTGATCGACTGATTTACATCTTGACCATAAGGAGGTGTCGGTCGTTCATCAAAATTTCGTTCCAAATGGTGAAAATATGGACGATTATTTAATCTACCATTTCTGCCTTTAGATGGAATAGGCTCTTTTTCGAATATCATGTTCATCTGCTATTTGTTGTAACGTAAAATACGTTTCTTTCGTTTGATAAAATAAATCAAGTTCAGATAAATCCTTATCCAAGTTCTCTTGATCTAACTTTAAAGCGACTGTCACTTGTTTACACATCTTTCATCAGCTCGCAATAATTTCCAGTTCATTTGGTGTAAAACGATGAAAACCATCAATATATATCTCCGCACCTTGTAAAAACGTGTATCTTTTATTTTTTCTTTCAACAATTGGAGTTGGTCTTCACCATCGATATATTTGTACTTTAACAATTTCGTTAACTGATCATATATGTAATGTAAATCATACAGTTTATTTTGTAATGGGAATGTTTTCTTCTGTATATGTAATTTGTTCTTTGAGTATTTCTGGTGTAACACAATGACGTTTAAATTCGGAAATCATTCTTTCAAGTTCTTGCAAAAAACCTTGTTTATCGATCGCTTTTTGAAAGTAACGAAACTGCTCGTCCCGTTGGTCGATAATTTTACGTAACATCATGCGGATTCCTGTTGAACTGATGAATTTGTTTCGTACTTCCACCTGTTTCTTGGAGAACGCGCCAAGCAAGTCTTGAAAAACTCGTCACTTGTGCTCTTATACTTCCTTTTATCCGCTCATCTTGAAATAACGTATATTCTTGTTGGAACGTCATCTGTTCCGGAACAATATAAAAAATCGGTTTTCCATCAGGCTCACTTATTAATTTTTCTTTCATTTCATCCATGATAAACGTAACTTTTTCCTGTTCCGGACCGACCTATAACGATTCGTAATGTCATGTTTTTTCCTCCAATTATTTATTCGTATTACTATTCGACGATCTTTTTAAGAATCTCTTTTCTAAAAACTTCCCAAACATCCAAAAGATTGAAATACATATCGTGACGACAATCGTTTTAATAGGATTTTTCGCAAACTCTAAAATGCTCGTCCCAATGTAAGCAATCGAAAAAATCATGACTGACTTACCTAGTAAAACGGCTAATATAAATTGCTGTTTACTTACATTCGAAAGTCCAGCAACGATATTTATAAGTGACGAAGGAGAAAACGGAAAACAAAGCAATAAAAATAATGGACCGAATCCGTGTCGTTCTACCCATGAAGTAACTTGTTCACCTGTCGATTCGTTTTAATTTTTACTAACAATTTTTTATCGCCAAATTTGCGGATAATATAAAATACCGCAATCGAACCTAACGATGAACCGAGCCAAGAATATAAAAATCCTTTCAACAATCCGTATGCAGCACTATTCGCCATGACAAAAGCGAACAATGGCAAAAACGGTAAAAAGGCTTCTATAAAAGGTAGTAATATTCCCGGTAATGGTCCGAATTTTCATATTTATCCAATAGTTCACTAGCTAAATCTAAAAATTCATTTGCTTCTTGTATGACGGTTATTGTACTAATATCCACGTTTTATCTCCTCAAATGGGACAAAAAAAAATCCCTAATTTTTCATGTTATTATTATAATATTATAAACGAAAATCGTGAATACATAATGTAATATGACCGCAAATTTATATTCTTAAAATTTCTTCCAATAACAACGACTTTCTGTGGATCGATGATTTAATCGATTGGATATCATTCTTCTAATGAATATCTAAATTGAGCAGTTCGATTCAGTTGATTCATCATAGAGCCATAAGAAACATCTAGAATAAGCCTTTTACCGCCTTTGAAAATAATTTCCGGTTTTGTCCTCATCAAACGGTTTAATGATATGCAACGTGTGAGTGTGCGATCCATGAACAATCTTTATTGGAAGGTGAGGCGGTCGGGAAAAAATACAAACCGCATGAAGGGTCGATAGCTATTGGAGGCTTTGTGAGTTATTTTGCTTATATCTCTTGTACCTTCCAATCTCCCTTTCAAACTACTTCCAAAAAATCTTACATGCTTCATCGATTAATTTTGTCGGAGCCTTCGGTACTATGTATTCTTTTGATTCCTCTAAATACGTTTGTTGATATACCGCCATCTCTCTCTTTCAATTGATAAAATAGCCATTGTTAAAGGAGAAATTTCATATTCTTTTTTCGGTTTATCAGCTTGTGCAATTCATTTCCGCCTTTCTTATGAAAAATTAGGGATTAATTCCTAATATAACTAATTTTAAGAAAAAATCAAATTTTTTAATTACTTTTTATATATCGTATTTTTATGCTAAAGCCTTATTGTATGAATGTATTTTATGTATGTCTTATACGTTATGCCTAGTAAAATAGAAGTAAAAAATCGTTGATATTTTGACATTCATCCTAATTGCTTTTTCAACTAGCGAGTAGAGAATGTCATATCAACGATTTTTTAACAACATAGTCATGTTAAAAGTTAATAAATCAAATTGATAAATTCTTCTTTCGTGATTTTGCCTAAATAATAAGGGATTCGAAATCTTTTAACGCTTCTTCAACTGCATCTCCGCTGTGGCGGACGCCGATTAATTTCTGTTCGATATCCTCCACTTCACCGATGCCGAAGAAATCGCCGTATATTTTGCAATTTTCGATGATGCCTTTTTTCACATCTAGACGTACATCTAACAACCCAGAAGGAAACTTATGGGAAACTTTCATATTATATGCTGGCGATTTGCCGTAATTCCACTCCCACTTTTGATATCGGTTTCGGGAAATCTCATGTACTTTTTCCCAATCTTCGTCCGTCAACTCTATCGACCGGCACATCTTTTACATCTTCGACATCAAAAATCGATTGTAAAATATGTTCTTTAAATTCGTCCATCGTCATTTTTTCTTGCAAATATTCGGAAATGTTGGCGACGCGGCTGCGGATCGATTTGATTCCTTTCGATTCGATTTTTTCTTTATTGACGTTCAATGCGCGACGACATGTTCAATTTCCGAATCAAACATCAATGTTCCGTGGCTGAACATTCTTCCTTTTGTCGCAAATTGCGCATTACCGGAAATTTTTCTTCCTTCGACTACGATATCATTGCGACCTACTAGTTCGGCCGGGACGCCGATTTCGTTTAATGCTTTTACGACTGGTTCGGTGAATTTCGCGAAATTGTGGAAGCTTTCGCCATCATCTTTCGTGATGAAGCTGTAATTCAAATTGCCTTCATCGTGGTAAACGGCCCCGCCTCCCGATAAGTCGGCGGACGACTTTTATATTGTTTTTTTCGACGATATTCTGTATTGATTTCTTCGATGGCGTTTTGGTTTTTGCCAATGATAATCGAAGGTTCGTTGATGTAAAACAATAAAAATGAATCTTCATCACCGAAATTGTTCAAAACGTACTCTTCGAGTGCTAAGTTAATATATCGGATCGGTAATTCCTTTGTTGTCGATAAATTTCATCTCTATCTCCCCTTTAGAATACTTTTTATATGAAATCTTCTTTCAATGAACATCATGTGAGCTTATTCGCCCGCTTGCCAAACTAAACCTTCTTTTGCTAATGTGATTTTCCCGCCGTACATTTCCGCTGCTTCTTTTACTAAACCGTCCATGATCCCCGAAATGTGGTAAATGTGTGAAGATCAACTTCTTTTACGTTCGCTTCTTTGGCAATCATCCCGACTTCCTCACTCGTCATATGGCCTGCTTCCGTGCCATCCTTGGTCTGCATAAAAATTCGTGTCTGCGAGTAATAAATCCGCATCTTTGGCAAAATTTGATCCATTCTTCTTGGTAATGCCGAATCAGCCGTGTAAACCATCGTACTTGTCCCATCGGTGATCCGCATTCCATAGCAAGGAACGGAATGTTTCGTTTTTAAAAAGCGGATAAAAAATGGACCGAATTTTAACACGTCATTCGGATCGATAGTGTCACCGCTTTCGTATAATCGTCGGCTCAATTTGTGAAACTCGATATTCATTTTCCTTATGAGCGTAAATTGGCACCACTTTTTCTATTTGTTGTCATATAAGATTTTCCACATACAACGCATGTTGTAACACACCTATGTCCGCGATATGGTCTGCATGATAATGTGAAAGTAATAACAGCATCAATATCTGTTACATTTATATACTTTTGCAATTTCGACTAATGCGCCGCTGCCGAAGTCGAGCATCGATCATATAATCGTCTTTTTCTAGGAAATAAGCGCGATGCGCCGTCTTCGGCCGGATAACCACCCCAATGTCCAATGATCGTCAATTTCATTCAATTACCCCTTCCTCACCAATGATGTAACACAGTTTTCACAATTTTGAATAAAAATTTATTTTGTTGTAAAACAGTATTGACTTTTCTGCATTGTGTTATAGTACAATGAATATAACCGATTTAAAATGTCGATTAGTTAAATTTCTCAACAATACATTCTAAGAGGAGGAATACTAACGATGGTTAATGTTATTGAGTTTTTCAGAAACTTACCGAAAAAGCAATGTCAAAAATGTGGTTCCGAAATGGTTGAACAAGCTGACTGTTACGGCAACATTTGCGACGAGTGCAATCATCCCTGCAGTACTAATAATTAATCATTCAGTTGACAATTTTTCTATAAGTCATTTCTAATAATTAGACTTCCTTTCCGGATGAAGCAACTAATTTCTTTAGTTGCTTATTTTTTCATCTTTTTCTATATTTTAACATGAACGTTACATCCTTTTACAATATAAATATTGTTTCAGCACCATTCGTAAAAAGATTCAATTATATGGTGAAATTTTCTAATATAAACATAGTAAAAAATCGTTGAAAAGGCAACAACAAATCAAACTTTGTAGCCTATTTCAACGATTTTTTGTTACTTTTTCATATATTTTAATACGTCATCGACCGCTTTTTCACCTTGTTCAATACAGTCAGGTACCCCGACTCCGTCGAATGAGGCACCAGCAAAAAATATTCCCGTTAGATGATTTTCAGCAAACTCACGTATTTGTTTTACTCGTTCCAAATGACCGACAGTATATTGTGGCATTAAATTTTTATACCTCGTTACGACCGTAAACAGTGGGTCGCGTTTTATTTTCATCGTTTTATTCAAGTCTTTTAAAACAATCTCGACTAATTCATCATCACTTAAATCGACCGCTTTTCTATCGTGAGGTCCCCCTACATAACTACGTAACAACACTTTTCCTTCAGGTGTAGAATGCGGCCATTTACGGTGTGTCCACGTACAAGCGGTAATTCTAAAATCGCTATTTCGGGAAACGACGAAACCTGTTCCATCGAGGTCTTTTTGAATCGCTTTTTCATCGAAAGCTAAGGCAACGTTTGCTACAGAAGTGTTCGGAATTTCATTGACAACTTTCAATTCATCGTATTGACTGAACATCTTTGCGATCGATTCATGTGGAGTCGTAACGATAATCGCATCCGCCTTATACACCGTTCCATCACTTAATAACACATGATACGTATTTTCTTTCTTTTGCACGTGATCGACCGCTGTTTGTAAAGAAACGACATTTTCATCCAGTTTTTTTTCAATCGTTGTAATGAGTGATTCAAAGCCACCTCGTAATGCATAAAAGATTCCTTGTGGTTTTTTCTTCTGTTTCGGTTTTTTCGGCATCGTTTTTTGTAACCCTTTAATGATACTACCATATTTTTGTTCCAAGTGGTAAAAGTTCGGAAACGTCGCCATTAAGCTCATTTCATCAATATCCCCGGAATAAATGCCCGAAAGAAGAGGTTCGATTAAATTTTCGACTAATTCATCCCCGAAACGACGGCGGAAAAAGTACCCTAAAGATTGATCACCTTGTTCTTTTCCTTTCGGTTTCACATAATCGAGACTAGCTCGTAATTTTCCAAACGGCGAAAATAAACCTGAAAATAAAAATGGAGAAACTTCTGTCGGAATTCCCATGAACGAACCTTGAGGGATTTTATGCAACTTTCTTTTCACTAAAATATACGATTGACCCGCTGCATTACGTACTAACTCATCTTGTAAACCTAACTTTTCGACTAATTTCACAGCCGGTTGTTTACGAGCTAAAAACGAATCCGGTCCTCTTTCGATCGTAAAACCGTCACGTCGTACAGTGGCGATTTTCCCACCAAGACGATTCTGTTGCTTCCACTAATTTTATTTTGTACGGTAACTTATTTTCTTTTATTTCACGTTGTAAATAAAAAGCGGAGGCTAAGCCCGTAATACCGCCTCCAATGATTAAGATTTGCTTCATCGTTATCACTCTTTTTCTTATTGCAATTGTTTTAAGACAACTTTTGCAAGTGTTTCAATAAATAATGGATCCGTATTCGGCATTTCAGGTCGATAATAACTAGCGCCTACATCATCACATACGACTTTACATTCATAGTCGTTATCGTATAAAACTTCTAAATGATCAGCCACAAATCCAACTGGAGCATAGATGAAAGCTTTATACCCTTTTTCTTTGTGTAAGTCGCGAGTTAAATCTTGTACGTCTGGACCGAGCCACGGTTCAGGCGTATTTCCTTCACTTTGCCAGCCAATTTCATAGTTCGGTACACTTACTTTTTCAGCGATTAATTTTGCTGTTTCCGCTAGCTGATCAGCGTATGGATCACCTTCTGCTAAAATTTTCTTTGGCAAGCTATGTGCTGAAACGATTAAGCAAGAACTTTCTTTTTCTTCTTCTGGCATCCCTTGATACGTTTTTTCAATTTCTCTCGCCCAATATTCAATAAACCCTGGTTCATCATACCAATCGACGACCGAATGTATTTCTAATCCGTATTTATCTGCTTCTTCTTTCGCTCTACCATTATACGATTTAATACTAAACGTTGAATAATGTGGCGCTAAAACGATCGAGGCGATCTTTTTATAGCCATCTTTGTAAATTTGTTCCACTGCATCTTCGATAAATGGTTCGATATGTTTTAAACCAATGTACATGTTAAACTCATAATCATCTTGCATTTCATTTAGTTTCTGTTCTAAATCTTTCGCTTGATTTTCCGTAATTTTTGCAAGTGGTGAAATACCACCGATCGCTTTATAACGGTCTTTTAAATCTTGAATTTCTTCATCAGAAGGTCTCCGTCCGTGACGGATATGTGTATAATATCTTTCTATATCTTCTTCTTTATAAGGAGTTCCATAAGCCATGACGAGCAATGCAATTTTTTCTTTACTTATGATAATCACCTCATTTATTTTTTATCATTTTATCATTTTTTTATGAACGCTTTGAATAAGTACGAACGAACTGTGCTAATTTTTTCAACGTATCTTGTGTAATATCTGGTGTGACACCATGTCCTAAGTTAAAGACGTGACGCCCATCTTGCATCCCTTCATCTAAAATTGCTTTCGTCCGTTTCTCGATCGTATCCCAATCAGCTAATAAAATTGCCGGGTCTAAATTACCTTGCAATACTTTCGTAATCCCCATCTTCGTGCCTCCGAAATGGACGTCCGCCAATCGAGACCGATGACATCGACAGGAAAATCGTTGAATTCCAGCAATAAATGTTTCGCATTAAAACCGAAAATAATTAATGGAACATCTTCTTTTCGCAGTTCAGTGAAAATATGTTCCATCGTCGGCTTAATATACGTACGGTAATCTCCGCGTTAACTGCGCCGATCCATGAATCGAAAATTTGTACCGCACTGACGCCCGCGTTAATTTGAGCACGAACATATACGATAATCATCTCTGCTAACTTTTTCATTAATGCTACCCAAGCTTTCGGCTCACTGTACATAAACGCTTTTGTTTTCGCGTAGTTTTTCGAAGGTCCGCCTTCGATCATATAACTAGCTAACGTAAACGGTGCACCGCTAAATCCAATCAGTGGGACATTTAATTGTTCTTCTGTCAATAACTTTATCGTATCTAATACGTAATCAATATCTTCTTCCGGGTTCAATTCATCTAAATTTTCTACATCTTGAATACTTTTTAATCGGGTTGTCGATTACTGGTCCGACACCTGGTTTAATTTCCACGTCGATACCCATTGCAGGAAGTGGTGTCATAATATCTTTATACAAAATGCGGCATCGACGCCGTACTGTTCTACAGGAAGCCTCGTAACGTATGCACATAGTTCTGGTTGATGTGTAATTTCAAATAATGAATATTTTTTCTTTAATTTCACGATATTCTTTTTGTGAACGGCCTGCTTGTCGCATAAACCATGCAGGTGTATGGGTCGTTTTTTCACCTCGATAAGCACGTAAAATTGTATCATTAAATTGCTTCGTCATAAATTTAATCATCCTTTTTCATCTACTCTAGGCAACCGTAGCCAATTTATACTCATATCCATTATAAATATAACTTTTTTCGTTTCCGGTGTATAGCAACAGTTGCCTCGTTGTCACAAACTTGTCTAAAGTTGATAACAAAATGGACAAGTTTATGATTTTCATTTCAATTTAAAAAGTTAAATAAACGGTATTCGATTTTTTACCTTCGACATTTGCGACCGGGTCGTACGGGACGACGTAATACGTATTTTTTCTAAATATAGAAACTTCATCGATAATAAATTCATTGTCTCCGACAACTTCACCGATTTTTTCGTCGCCGTCTTTTTTCTCTTCATAAATGTGATAAACGACTCGATCATCATCTGTTCCGGTCCACTCTAATTTCCCTTTAATAAACTTCCATCCACCGAATATATAAGAGCTTTCTAAATCAGAGATTTCCGGTAAATCAACCGGTTCCGCTAACGCCTGGACGTGATCCGGTTTTGTAAATGCCGTTTCAAGCGGTTGTCGACGATCTAGCTCTGTTAATATTTTTTTCGTTAACTCCGTCGGATAAGCACTTCCACCAGTTAAATAATGATTTTCATCAGATTTATCGTACCCTATCCATAAAGCTGTAACATACTCAGGGGTCATGCCGACAAACCATGCATCTTTAGAAGCATTTTCTACTTCATGTTGCGTCGTTCCGGTTTTCCCCGCTAATTCATGGGGATAATATCCGGCTTCTCCTGTTCCGCTTTTTACAACATCGATAAGCATTTCTGTCATATTCCACGCAACTTGCGGAGAAAAGACTTGTTCTGTTTCCGGATCAGCTTTTGCAATCAAATCTCCTTTTCGGTCATAAATTTCTTTAATCGTATGCGCTTCGATCATTTCGCCATCGTGAATGAAGGTACGATACCCTTCCACTAATTGAATCGGCGTCAACCCATATTCCAAGCCACCTAAAGCGACAGAATACCCATTATCCGTAATATTCATATCCATTTTCTGTAAAAATGTATTCACATAATCGAAGCCGATTTCGTTGTATAGCCAAACAGTAGAAGTATTTTTCGATCTCTTTAATGCGTCGTATAAAGTGACCGACCCTTCATATTGATCGTTATGGTTACGAACTTCATTTCCGTCCCACTCCCGGAGTTCATCTGGTAAAACAGAATACGGAGTAAACTCTTTCGACTCTAAAGCAGGCGCATATACAGCAAGTGGTTTAATCGTAGAACCTGGTTGTCGCTGTGCATAAACTCGGTTAAAATCTAAAAATTGATAATTTCTTCCACCGATTGCCGCGACAATTCCCCCACTTTCCTGATCCATCATGACGAACGCACCTTCGACAGATTCTTGATCATTTCCTGGGAAATACCCATCATATTGAAATTGGCTAAATGCGATCTCTTGAGCAATTTCGTTCATCGACGTAACAATTTTATACCTATTATTTTTTAACTCTTCTAGACTAATGCCATATTTCTCAGCTGCTTCTTTAATCACTAAATCAGCATAAGAGTGATAAGCCGGATTTAATTTACGTTGTGAAATATTTAATTCGATATCTTTTTGCTTTAATTGTTCCGCTTCTTCTTCAGTGATGAATTCCATCTCGCTCATCATCGTTAAAACGAGGTCTCTTCGTTCTTTCGCTTTTTCTTCATGATCGATCGGCGAATAACTATTCGGTGCTTTTACAATGCCAGCTAACAGCGCTCCTTCTTCAATTGTCAACTCGTCGACCGATTTATAAAAATATTTGTTCGCAGCTGCTTCGATTCCATACATTCCTTCACCGAAATAAATTGCATTTAAATACATTTCTAAAATTTCATCTTTTGTAAACTCCCGTTCTAAATAAAGGGCAATCATTACTTCTTTCGTTTTGCGCATCCACGTTTTTTCGTTCGTCAAAAATAAATTTTTCGCTAACTGTTGTGTGATCGTACTTGCTCCCTCTGCTTTACTCCGCGTAATCATATCGCGGTAAAGCGCACGCATTATCGAACGGAAATCTACTCCGGAATGCTCATAAAATCGTTTATCCTCAATCGCGATAAAAGCATTTATTACGTGATCAGGAATTTGTTCTATATCAACGGGAAGACGATATTCATCATATAAATACCAAATAATTTCTCCATCTTCCGTCTCGATCGTCGTCGGTGGAGAGATCGCTAATTTCTCTTCATCGACGAACAATTTCCCGCCATATAAAATCGTCGTATATGCAATTAACGCTAGAACGAATACAGCTCCTAAAGAGATAATGACATGTTTCAACGTTAGTTCGAACGTTTTTTTCTTTTGATGACGAGCTGAACGAGTTTTTAATTCATTGGCATCTTTCTTTTCATGTTGAGTAAAACGAGCTGTACGTTCGCGTTTATTTTCAGTTTTGGAAAATTTATCGACTATTTTATCTAACCAATTTTGCATACGAGTAACTTGATTTTTCGACCATTGAAAAAGGTCGTCATATTTTTGTTTGTTTTTTTGGCGACGACTCAATCGTGCTTTTTTAGAATCTTGTTTATGTTGTAAGACTTTCTGATGACGTTCCGACCTCCGTCGGCGCGTTTCTCGCCCCATGTGATCACCTCAAGTGACATCGATACAAGTTTATAAAAATAAACTCTATATTATTATACGACATTTTTCTACAACGAGGCGAATAACGACTAGTTATTTTATCAAGAATAAGTTTATTTATTTAACTATTTGGAAATGAGTCTATTATTAGAAATAATAAGGTACAATACAAATAAGGAGGGGAAGTGGATGTATGCGTTTATGACGACAGGAACGTCTCATTTTTTGAAGAAAATAACAGATAAACATCCTAATATCGATTTTTATTTTATGAGAAGTGGTACATCTACATTAGTTTATTATGAAAATACAAAGAAAAAGAGTATCTTTGTATCAGGAAGGACTTTTTCCGTTTTATATCAGTCCGGCGACATATTCAATAAAGGATTTATCGTCATGCAACATGTTCCTGTGACAGAAGATGGAATGAAAATTTTTGAAGAGAAAGTCAAAAACGAACTTCCTATGTTTCAAGCGCAAGAAGCACTTATCGCTACTAGGTTATTAAAGCAGTTAAAAAGTCGCCAATACATTATTTTGACCCAGTGGAGAACAGAAGATGAATACATAAAATGGGAAAAGTCCGATCAACATGAAAAATTTGATTTTAGTAAAAAGGTGCGTCTCCCTGCATATTTTGCAGATCGACCATTTACTTCTAGTTACACGATGATCAAAGATAATGATGATGAATGAACTAAAATTAACTCCGCAACTACAAAATATACTTCATAGTTGCGGAGTTTTCTTTTATTTTATTCATCTTGTAAAACATATTTTTCAAAAAAGGCACGGTAATCTTCTTCTGGATTTTCTGGTAAGCCGACGATACGACCGACTTCTTCCCCATCTTTATAATGAATGATTGTCGGTGTACCTTCTAATCCGTAATAATCCATCAAATCAAATTCTAATAAATTCATTTTTTTCATATCGATCCCTAACTCTTCCGCTAATGGAACGACGATCGGCGTTGCTTCTTGACAATAGACGCAAGTAGGGCTGAAATAATAGACCGTTACATCTTCACCGTTTTCTAATTTGGCGTCTAAATCGTCAGGAACGATAATATTTCCATAAAGCGGGTCATCTAATAGGTCGATCGTCTCTTGATGCAATTCATCTTTACCGTACGGATTGTCCGTACTTTCTATCGTTTGTTGATTTTTATAATTCGTTAAAAAATAAAGTCCGATAAATAATACGACGATTACTCCAATAATAATCAACATTTTATTTCTCATAAAATACCTCCTAGCACAACTACGTGCTTATTAAACTATATTTATTACTCTAATGGAAAAAACTTTTTTTGACAATTTATTCAAATTAGCGAATTTTTTTTAATACGTAAACATGTAAGGAAAAAATGATGATAAAGGCAAGTCCTGCTTGAAAAGGAATCGTTACAAATCCAAAATAATTAACGTATTGTAAATTACACGGTATATCTCCACATATACCTCCGGCGCTATGTAAAGAAGGTATTTTTTGCAAACTGTAATGATAAGCCGAAATAAACATCCCGATCCCACTTAAAATGAGTCCTGGAAGAGCAATCGATATATTTTTCTTCCATAACGCAACTCCATATATAATGACGAGCGGGTACATAAATATTCTTTGGATCCAACAAAGCTCACAAGGAGTATAACCTCTTACTTCTGAATAATATAAACTTCCAGCCGTTGCTACTAACGTAACCGTCCAAATGATTAAAAAAATCGTTTCGTATTTTTTTGAAAAGTTCATCATTTCAAAACTCCTTAACTCATCACGCTAACCATATTATACAAGTACGAACATGTAAGCACAAACGAAAAATTTCCGAGTCAATCACGATGTATGAACATTATGTGAACGAATAAAAAAAGGCTTTAGTCTACATTCGTAGCACTAAAACCTTATCAATTCTTTTTTAACTAGCATCAATTAATTTTATTTGCAATTGTTTTTTCAACTGTTTCATTTGTTCTTCATTTAACGGGACGAGCGGTAAGCGAACATCCCCTACTTCGATTCCTTTCATATTCAATGCCGCTTTTAACGGAGTCGGACTTGGTGCAGAAAACATCAACTGGAAAATCGGTAACAACTCACGATGAATCGCACCAGCTTCCTTTACATTTCCTTCTTTATAAGCGTTGATCATTTTTTGCATTTCTTTCCCGACGATATGACCGGCTACAGAAACGACTCCGACACCGCCAATTGCTAGAACTGGTAATGTCAATGCATCATCGCCACTGTATAATAAAAAGTCGTCTGGAGTTCGGCTAATAATTTCCGCCATTGCATCAAGATCGCCACTTGCTTCTTTGACACAAACGATGTTTTCAATTTCCGAAAGTCGTGACGATTGTATCGACATCGATATTACTTGAAGTACGGCCAGGTATGTTATAAAGCATGACTGGAAGTGTCGTCGCTTCTGCGATCGTTTTAAAATGTTGGTACATCCCTTCTTGAGAAGGTTTATTATAATATGGGGCTACTAACATCACAGCATCGACGCCGATTTTTTCTGCTTCTTTAGTCAATTCGATCGACTCTTTCGTATTGTTTGAACCTGTACCAGCGATGACCGGGATTCTTCCATTTGCTTCTTTTTTCACGAACTTAAAAAGTTCAATTTTTTCCTCCATCGTCAATGTTGGACTTTCACCTGTCGTTCCTGCCACGACTACTGCATCCGTACCATTGGCAATCAAATGTTCAAGCAATTTTTTCGTCGCGCCAAAATCAATTTCTCCTTCACGATCAAACGGGGTTACCATCGCCGTCACAACTTGACCAAAATACATTTCATCACACCCTTTTATGAATATTCAAATTAAAGGCTATGCTCGATACTAAACACGAAAAAAGCAACAACGACGGCTCGCTGTTGCATAGAAAATCGATCTAAAAGAATATTTCCGTGCGTAAGGTAGCCCTCCATATAGTTTCCTATATGACAGTCCTGCACTTATTCAATGCAGACCCAGCTCTTTTGACGATGAGCTTCAAAAGAACTTCGGCAAATTCCCCTTTCAGTAATCTTCCTTGGAGCTCATCCTCCTCCGATTATCTACTCTTGGTTTTTGCGCCTCCACTCACTGTACATTAAAAGTGAATTGTATTCAATTACTTGTAATATAACAGATTTAAATCCCTACTGCAAGGATTAGCGCTCGTTTTTCATAAAAATAGTTTATTTTCATTTTAGTATTTAATGTCTAATCAATATATGAAAAAATATTTAAAACGTTCAATGATATTTATACTTACATAAAAAAAGGAAAGTGGTCATCTTCATAAATATGAACACTTTCGATTATATAACAAGATCGATCGTACTTGAAGTTCCGAGGGATGAAACTTCAAGTCATCTATCCTGGAAAAAATTAATTTCTAAACAAACGTAAATGTTGATTTAACGGTTTTGTTTGGTCATATACTTCTTTGTAGATTTTAAACAATTGCTTATACTTTTTTACATGATCTACATTCGGTTTATATACTTTTTCAATCTGTAAAAATGCTTGCGCACATTCTTTTAAGCTTCTAAACCAACCACTGCCATACGCTGCTAGCATAGCCGCTCCCATAGCTGGGCCTTGTTCACTCTTTAAACGAATAATTTTGGCGTTAAAAATGTCGGCTTGCATTTGCAACCATTCTTCATTTTTGGCTCCCCCGCCGATTGACACGATTGTATCGATCTTTTTTCCTTTCTCTCGGAAAATCTCGATCGATTTCAGCTAAAGAAAATGTAATTCCTTCTAAAATTGATCGGACGAAATGTTCTTTCTGATGGGCGCTATCTATTCCGATGAAACTACCACGAATGTCAGCATCCGCATGTGGAGTACGCTCCCCGCTTAGATATGGCGTAAACAACAAACCGTTAGCTCCGATTGGAACATCCGTAATATCTTTTAGCAAATTATCAAACGATTCATTTTTTGCAAAAGTTTCTCGAAACCAAGTTAAACTATGACCAGCAGAAAGTGTAACACCCATTGTATAATAGGCATCTGGTGCACTATGGTTAAAATAATGGACTTTACCTTCGAAATTTAAATCTTTTCTAGACTCATAGGAAAGAACTACCCCTGAAGTGCCGATACTGCAAAGCGTATGACCTTCTTCCAAAATACCGGCACCTATTGCACCACATGCATTATCTGCTCCACCCGCAAACACAGGGGTTCCTTCTTTCAAACCTGTTAAATTTGCTACCTCTCTATTTATCGAACCAACCTTATCAAAAGATTGCACTAACGGAGGTAAAATTTCCGGATTCAAATCGAGCAGTTCACAAAGTTCGCTACTCCATTCATTTTTTTCCACATCAAGCAACAAAGTTCCTGCAGCATCTGAATAATCGATGTGAAGCTTTCCAGTAAGATGAAACCTAACATAATCTTTCGGCAAAACGAACTTATAAACCTTTGAAAAAATCTCAGGCTCATTTTCTTGCACCCATAATATTTTCGGCAACGTAAAACCTTCCAATGCAAGGTTTTTAGTAATTTGTAACAAACGTTCTTTCCCTACAATATCATATATTTTTTTACATTGATTAGTCGTTCTAGTATCATTCCACAAAATTGCATTGCGCAACACATTGAAATTTTCATCTAACAACACTAATCCGTGCATTTGTCCAGAAAAACTGATCCCACTGATATTTTTCTCCGCTCCGTCTACATATGTTACAATTTCTCTAAGACCAGCAATCGTTTGTTCCACCCAATCTTTAGGGTTTTGTTCACTATATCCTGCTTTTTCATGAAAAATTGGATACTGTTTTGAAACCACATGGACGATATTCCCGTTTCGGTCGATAAGGATTATTTTAACACCACTCGTACCGAGGTCGATTCCAATTACATAATTCAACACGTCACCACCTTGATATTGCTAGAAATTACATGCTAGCCTTCGTTTAATATCGATAAAAGAGTCTGATTTATTTCAGATTTAATCACTTCCAATCGACCGGATTGATTGTTAATTTCTTCAAGATCCAGGGCATACTTCTCTAACTCATGGAAATTTGTTTTCCCTTCCACAATATCTTTCCCGATCCCTTCAGTATAGCTTGCATATCTTTCTTCGATCACTTTATCGAGTGTTTTATCATCGATTAATTTTTTTGCAACTTTCAATCCTATTGCAAAACTATCCATTCCGGCGATATGAGCATGGAATAAATCTTCTTGTTCAAATGAACCACGTCTAACTTTCGCGTCAAAATTCAGTCCACCTCTACCTAGTCCACCATTTTTAATATTTCATACATCGCTAATGTAGTAGAATACAAATCTGATGGAAACTCATCTGTATCCCAACCAAGCAATGGATGACCTTGGTTCGCATCAACAGAACCGAGCATACCGTGTATACGTGCATAATGAAGTTCATGTTCAAATGTATGACCAGCTAATGTTGCATGATTAGCCTCTATATTTAATTTAAAATGTCTATCTAAATCATAATGTTGTAAAAATGCATAGCTGCTTGCTACATCAAAATCATATTGATGAGTAGTAGGTTCTTTTGGTTTTGGTTCGATTAAAAATTGACCATCGAATCCAATTTCTTTTGCATAATCAATGGCCATATGATAAAAACGGGCAAGATTGTCTAATTCCAATTTCATATCGGTATTTAAAAGAGTTTCATATCCCTCTCTGCCACCCCAAAATACATAGTTTTCTGCACCTAATTCTTTACCAACTTCCAAACCTTTTTTCACTTTCGCCGCAGCATAAGCAAAGACATCGGCATTATTTGATGAAGCTGCACCATGAACAAAACGTGGATGGGTAAAATTGTTCACTGTATTCCATAACAACTTGACATTGCTATCTTTCATATACTCTTTTATCATCGAAACGATAATATCGATATTTTTATTCGTTTCGCGAAGATTACTTCCCTCAGGAGCGATATCGACATCATGGAAACAAAAATAACGAACGCCTAATTTCTCGAAAAATTCAAAGGCAGCTTCAACACGTGCTTTAGCTAAATCTAAACCCGTATATTTATCCCAAGGGCGAATGGCAGTGCCAGCTCCAAAAGGATCAGACAGATTTTCCGTGAATGTATGCCAATATGCGACACTAAAACGGAGATGTTCCTCCATCGTTTTTCCTAAAATTTCTTCGTTAGGATTATAAAACTTATATGCTAATGGATTTTTCGATTTTGGTCCTTCATACTTTATATTTTGAACATTTTTAAAATAAGTCACGATTTCGACCTCCTAAATTATTTCAACCTAATGAAGTTGATCCTTTGTTCTTACTAGCTATATCTATCCATACAGCTATAATCAAGATAGATCCTTTTACGATATACTGCCAAAAAGTAGGGATATTCATCATACTCATTCCATTGTCAATACTGACCATGATCAACGCCCCAATGATGGAACCGACTATATATCCTCTGCCACCTGACAGACTCGTACCTCCTATGACACAAGCAGCAATAGCATCTAGTTCATACATATCTCCTGCTCCTGGAGTGGCCGCATTCAATCTACTTGTCAAAATAATGCCGGCAACACCTGCAAGGGCACCCATTAAACCGAATACAATCAATGTATTCCTTTTAATATTGATTCCTGATAATGCTGCAGCTTCTTTATTTCCACCAATAGCATATATGCTTCTTCCAAATGCAGTTTTGGAAGAAATAAAGATGAATAACCCTCCTATTACAACGACTATGATCATTGGCAAAGGTATACCATGGTAGCGACTAAGCATATATGTAATAATGAAAATTCCGATACTATAGACGAAAACTTTTCCAAAATCTAAGTATGGTGAAGGTAACTGTAATCCTAGTGTTCTTCTTCTCTTTCTCCGTCTCATTGTATAAACGAATAATAGGACAATTCCTGTAATTGCCAATAAATATCCTAATACTAAAGGTACGTAACTACCCGCTATCAATCTAAAACTATGATCTAAAGGAGCAATCGTTTGGCCACCTGTAATACCAATCAATATCCCTCTAAATATGAGCATCCCACCTAAAGTGACGATAAATGCCGGCACTGCTCTATAAGCTATCCACCATCCTTGGAACAATCCTAAAAACGTTCCAACTAATATTGCAATAAGTACAACAATCCCAGTGTTCCAGTCATACCAAACATGTAGTATTGCAGCTATTGCTCCCGTCAAACCTGCCAATGAACCTACGGATAAATCAATATGTGCTGTAACGATAACAAACGTCATTCCGATTGCTAAAATTGATATGACTGTCATTTGCGTAAACAAGTTTGATAAGTTTCGGGAAGATAAAAACTCTCCTCCGGTTAGTACCGCAAAAAACACTGCTATTAATATTAATGCAATAATCAATGCATATGATTGAACATTAAATGAAAAACTAATTTTTCGCTCTTTGTTCTCTTTGTTTTCCGCGATGTAATTCATTGAATTCCACTTCCCATCGTAGCAAGTTTCATGATTTCTTCTTGTGTCGCCTCTGAACGAGATAGTTCACCGACAATTTCACCTTCGGCCATCACTAATATTCGATCGGACATACCTAATACTTCCTGTAACTCAGATGAAATCAAAATAATTCCTACACCTTGTTTTGCCAAACTGACCATCACTTTGTAAATTTCAAATTTTGCTCCGACGTCAATACCCCTCGTCGGCTCATCTAAGACGAGCACTTTAGGATTTGTTAAAAGCCATTTGCTAAGTACAACTTTCTGCTGATTTCCTCCGCTCAATTGGTCGACTAACACTTCTAAACTATAAGTTTTAAGATTCATTTTCTTCGCATATTCTTCCGTTTTTTCTAATTCTAAATCTCCATCCAATAACCAGTTTCTTTTCACTTTGTCAAGGGAAGCTAGTGTAGTATTTCGAATAATGTTCATTTCCGGAATTAAACCATATCCTCTTACGATCTTCAGATACGTAAGCGAATCCATGATATATCAATTGATCGGTCTATTCAGATCGACGAGTTTACCGTCAATAAATACATCTCCTGTTTTTTTACCGTTATATCCGCCGAATAAACTGACAAATAATTCAGTTCTTCCTGCTCCCATCAAACCTGATACTCCGAGAATTTCTCCTTTTCTTAGACGAAAAGAAATGTTTCTTACTAGTTCTTCTTGAGTTTC
>CAVYBX010000015.1:0-14164 GCA_963766835.1 uncultured Bacilli bacterium | reverse complement strand
ACACAAATTACTTTTTTGCTAACGAATTCTTCTGGCTTGTAATGTTCGGCAATTCCAGAGATAATTTGACGTTTTCTGAACCGGAGATCGACTTGTAATTTCAATAATTTATCCGCGTTTTCCATTTTAGATCGCTTCAATAACTTCTGCAACGCTTAAATCTAATTTCATAAATGATCGTATGATTATCTTTTTCTTTTTATCAAATGAACTTTTCTTTTGCTCATTGGCCTCCTGTCATTATTTCCTTAATCGTTTCAATTTCTTTTTCACTCTAATCTAGGGAATATGGGTTCCCCTTTTTCCGTTTTCGTTCCTTCTGGAATATGACCATTTCATATAAACTATCCCATTCTTGCAGCTTCTCGTCTTTAATTCCTAATTGCTTGAAAATCGCCACTGGTGTTTCTGTTAAAAATGGTTTTAACATGACACCAATCACTCTTAATGATTTCAGCTAAATGAGCCATGACGTTCCCTAAACGATCTTTTTGTGTCTCATCCTTCGCTAAAATCCATGGTTCAGTCTCATCGATATATTTGTTGGAACGACTAATCAATTGCCAAATAGCAGATAATGCGACTGAAAACTGGATTTCTTCCATGGCTTCTTCCACTTTTTCGACCGTTTCACCGATTAATTCTTCTAAGATTTGATCTTCTTTCGTTTCAGATGCTTCATAATGCTGGAATTTCACCAGCGAAATATTTTTCGATCATCGCTATCGTTCTATTCAATAAATTACCAAATCGTTGGCTAAATCATAGTTAACCCTTTCTACGAAACCTTCTGGTGTAAATACCCCGTCAGAACCGAACGGTACCTCTCTTAGTAAGTAATAACGTAATGCATCTAAACCTATCGGTCAATTAAATCGTCGGATCGATGACATTTCCTTTCGACTTTGACATTTTCCCATCTTTCATTAAAATCCATCCGTGAGCAAATACACTCTTCGGTAACGGTAAATCTAAAGCCATTAACATGATTGGCCAGTAAATCGAGTGGAAACGCACGATTTCTTTCCCCTAAATGAACATCTGCAGGCCGATATTTTTGATATTTCTCATCGTTTTCTGTACCGTACCCTAAAGCTGTAATATAGTTCGTCAAAGCGTCGATCCAAACGTAAATAACGTGTTTTGGATTCTCCCGGTACTTTAATTCCCCAGTCGAAAGTCGTCCGGTCCCGCACACTTTTCTCAGTCCAGGTTTAATGAAGTTGTTGATCATTTCATTTTTTCGTACTTTCCGGCTGAATAAACTCTGATTTTCTTCATAATATTGAAGGAGTCGATCGACGTATTTACTCGATCTTGAAGAAATAAGATTCTTCTTTTACCTATACATTTGACGTTTTTCCCACAGTCAGGACAGCAACCTTCATTTAACTGTACTTCTGTGAAAAACGATTCACAAGATATACAATACCAACCTTCGTATTCATCTAAATAAATATCACCTTGTTCAAGTAATTGCGCAAATATTTTTTCCACTACTTTTTTATGTCTTTCTTCCGTCGTTCTAATAAAGTCATCGTTCGTTATTTTTAATTTTTTCCATAACTCTTTAATCGTTGCGACAATATCATCTAAATATTCTTGTGGCTCCGTTCCTTTTTCTTCGGCTGCTTTTTGGATTTTTTGCCCATGTTCATCTGTTCCTGTTAAATACATCACATCGTAGCCACGCATTCTTTTATACCTTGCAATTGCATCTCCAGCAACAGTTGAATAAGCATGTCCAATATGCAAATTACCGCTCGGATAGTAGATCGGTGTCGTTATGTAAAAAGTTTTCTTCTCCTTTGCCATCTTCAATCTCCTCTTCTGTACACAATGCTTTTTCTCCACTAATATCTATTGTATAGATTTTAACATAAATAAGAAAGTAAGAACGAAAAAACAAGTTTGTGACTAGCTTTACATTCTTACTGTTAACATATACATTTTTTCTCTATATTTCCATTTTTATTAAAAATATAGTGACATTAAGTTTTAAATCCATTATAATTAAATACTGAATATTCCTAATTTTATCATTTAACTATTCCTTATATGGTAAGTTTAAAACCGATAATTATTATCTATTAAAACATATAATCATTTACATTCCTTTCATAGATTGCTACAATAAATAATGTAAAATTTTTGTCGATTTATGTATTTTTATACATCCTTTTTAATAGTATAATAAGGTTGGATGTATATTTCATTTCAAAGGAAAGGAGTTAGATGGCTTTATGAAATCTACTGGAATGGTTAGAAAAGTAGATGAATTAGGTAGGGTTGTCATCCCTATTGAATTAAGACGATCCCTCGGTATTAAAGAGAAAGATGCTATAGAAATATTTGTCGATGGGGATCAAATCGTTTTAAAGAAATATGTTCCTAACATGGCTTGCCACATTACTGGGGAAAATACAAATGAAAACATTGCGCTTGCTAATGGAAAAATCGTATTAAGCCCTGAAGGTGCAAAGTCATTGTTAAATGATATTAAAAAGAATTTTAACTTAGATTAATAGATTTAATTTTTGAAAATTTTAGGTAAAAAAATTATCGTTTTCAAATGAATCTATTTTTTGCCTTGCTTTTATAGCACGGCATTTTTTATCATAAAATAAATAGACTCCCAGAAATAGGCCATAAAAAATTTGTTTCAAGCCTTTTGGGAGTTCTTTTGAAATAATATTTTTATTTTTTTACATGAATCGCCTGATACACGTCGCGTTTTGAAATATTTCGATCAGTTGCTACTTGTTTTAAAGCTAATTTATGAGACATTTTCTCAAACTGCTCATAATGTTTTACATGTTCTTCGATCGTTAAATTTTCCCACCAAGCTATTTGTTTAGGTTTTTCATCGGTTCCTTCTACAACGATACAACATTCCCCTTTTACAGGATGATTCTTTATCCACTGTAAAACATCTCGTGCATTTCCTCGAACATACGTTTCGTGTATTTTCGTTATTTCCCGGGCAATGACTACTTGTCGATTTCCTAAACTTTTCGTTATATTTTGTAATGTATCAGCTAAACGATAAGGTGATTCGTAAAAAATTAATGTCGCTTGGATGTTCTTCAGTCTTTCTAATTCCGCATCTTGCTCATTCTTCTTTCGTGGCAAAAAGCCGTAAAATAAATATTCATTCGAAGGTAGGCCTGAGCCGACAAGTGCACATAAAGCAGCATTCGCACCTGGCAAAACGACGACAGAAATATCTTGTTCGATCGCGGCTTTAATCAAATCATATCCTGGGTCAGAAATTGTCGGCATCCCTGCATCGCTCACAAGCGCGATATGTTTCCCTTCGATTAATTTAGCAATCAACTGTTCTTTCCGTGATTGTTTGCTATGTTCATGATAACTTATTAAGTTGTTTTTTATGTCAAAATGATTCAACAATTTCTGCGTATGGCGCGTATCTTCTGCAGCGATGAGATCAACTTCTTTTAACGTTTGGAGTGCTCGAAAAGTGATATCTTCTAAATTGCCGATCGGGGTTGGGACAATAAACAGCTTTCCTGACTTTGATTCTTTATAACTTTCTTGTATATGCACGTTCATGAACATCTTCCTTTAAATTCGTAGAAATTAGCGCTAATTTTTCTTTACGGGTTAATTTTTTTATTTCATATTCGCGTTTCAGCGCCATCCGTTTATTTGGGAAATTTTCCGTATAAACTAATTGGAAAGGCCCGCGTCCACGGGTATATTTTGCTCCTTGACCTTTTTCATGCTTTTCAATTCTTTTTTGCAAATCGTTCGTATAACCGGTATATAGTGTGCCGTCGTTACATTGTAAAATATACACATAATAGTTATTTGCCATAAATGATTTTCCTCGCTTCTTCCGTATACGTATCATCTTCTTCGTAAATGATTAAAGGTGGTAACAATTTAAGACCAGTATTTCCATCACGAATACCTTCAATCAGTATCATGTTTGCTTCCCTAGATAATTTCGGATAGACGAATTGCATCCTCTTCGGTTCTATCTTATATTTTCGGAATAACGTCATAATATCGACGAGCCGTTCAGGTCGATGAACGAGCGAAACTTTCCCACCAGGTTTGACGTAAAGTTTACATGCTTTTACCACGTCTTCTAATGTGCAACATACTTCGTGTCGCGCAATCGTTAAATATTCATTTTCGTTATGTTCTGTTGACTTCGGTGTTGCAAAATAAGGTGGATTACACGTCACGACGTCATAAAAGCTTTGTTGTAAATCCCGTTGCCTTTCTTTTAAATCCCCATCGATGATCTCAATTTGATTTTCCAACTCGTTTAAACGTACGCTCCGTTTAGCCATATTTACTAATCGTTTTTGTATTTCAAGTCCGACAATGTTCCCTTTCGTACGTTTCGAGAGCAGTAACGGAATCGCTCCATTTCCTGTACATAAATCTAAAATATTTCCTCGATTGATCGGCACGTATGTAAAATTCGCTAATAGTACTGCGTCTAATGAGTATGAAAATATCGTTGGACTTTGAATGATTTGTAAATGTTCATCTGATATTAAATAATCTAATCTTTCATCATCGTATAATTTCACCACTGTTTTCCTCCACTAAACAATTAAAAAAATGTCTCTTACGTTTATGGAATCATTTCATTCCAAAAAAGTAAAGAGACATGTTGATATTATGAATCGAATAATTCGAGGCAGAATAGACAATCTTCATCCGTTCTCGGACTTCCAAATTGCATATGGCAAATGTGAAAACCTTCTTTATAAATTCGTGCTAAATTATCGAAACCTTCACCTGGAACAGTCGCTTCTTTCTTTTCTTTTCTCGATTTTTTTTCATCTTGTGCATGTTTTTGGTCTAAGTACGTACGTAAATGTTTATTTTCAACAGTGAGCCGGTGATTTTCCTCGATAATTTCACTCAAATCTTTTTTCAAATTCCCTAATTGCTCATACAATTCGCCGATTTGTGTTTCCATATGGGAAACTAAGTCAAAAATTTGCCGCTTATTCACGCCTTCCACCTCTTTATTCTATTACTAAATAGTGATAATATTCTCTTCAACTAATTCATCGAGTGTATATTCAATAATGTTTTGATTTTCGTACATTTCGATTTGAATTAATTTTTCCAAAATATTTAGTCCGACAACTTTTCCGAGACCATACGTCGTTAATACTTCTTCACCGATATCAGGCAATTGTTTCTTCGCTAGTTCATAACTGTCATTTTCATATTTTAAACAACACATCAATCTACCACACAAACCAGAAATTTTCGCAGGATTTAAGGATAAACTTTGTTCTTTCGCCATTTTAATCGACACTGGATCAAAATCACCTAAAAACGTAGAACAACATAACATCCTTCCACACGGCCCAATACCACCTAACAACTTCGCTTCATCACGTACTCCAATTTGTCTCAGTTCAATTCTCGTTTTAAATTGTGCCGCTAAATCTTTGACAAGTTCTCTAAAATCCATTCTACCTTCAGCAGTAAAGTAGAAGATTACTTTATTTCTATCGAAAGTATACTCGACATCGACAAGATTCATTTCTAACCCGTGCTTTTCTATTTTTTCCTCGCATATATATAAAGCTTTTTCAGCTAATTTTTCATTTTCAAGCAACATCTTTTTATCTTCTTCCGTCGCGATTCTTACCACTTTCTTTAACGGAAGAACGACATCATCTATATCAACTAATTTATTTACGAGCACAACTTTTCCGAACTCGATACCTCTTATCGTCTCTACGATGACATAATCATTCAATTTTATATCATAATCAATCGGATCAAAATAATATATTTTGCCAGCTTTTTTAAAGCGGACTCCGATTACTTCTATCATGTTAACCCACCTTTAAATTTTAAGTACAAGTTGTTCCATTACTAACGTAGGATGTACATTGTGATTTATTTTTTGTTTTGCTCCTACGATCGATTTTAAAATATGAAGTAATCTCTTTTCTGAAAAACGATCCACTGCTTGTAATAGTAAACGGTCAGTTGGCTGAAATATTACTGTTTCATCGGACCGGCCGATCTTCATATGAAGAATATCTTTAAAAGTTAATAACAGTATATCTAAACCGAGTACGAGATCTGCCTTGTCCTTCAACAATGACAACCATTTTTGATGAATAAATAAATATTTATCATCTTTATTGGAAATGAGTAAATAAATGAATTCAAAAGCTAAATGTCTTATTTTATATACCTTTTCTTCTGAATGGAACTCGATTGCTTCATCTATATTATTCGTTAAAGCACTTAATAATCGTGCGTTATATTCATTAATCGTTACTTGTTCCAAAGAGAGCAACTGTTTTTGGAAGTTTTTCGGATCTAACGGTCGTAATTCTAATATTTGACACCTTGATTGAATCGTCGGTAAAATGCTTTGTAAATGATCAGTTAATAATATTGCAGTAATATTTAAATCTGGTTCTTCCAAAAATTTCAAAATCCGATTCGCTGCATTTACTGTCAACGTATCAGCTTTTGTAATGATATATATTTTTCTAGTAGCAGATTCTAAACTTGTATATACAAACTCTTTTCTCAAGAGATCTATTTGTTCTTTTTTGATCGACTGTCCATCTGGTTCGACCCAATGTACATCAGGGTGATCTTCGATAATATTCGTTTACACATATGACAACTTTGACATGGTTCTATTCCATCTTTATCGGTACAAAATATCGTCATCGCTATTAATGTAGCTATTTGCTTTTTCCCAGTTCCTCGTTGTCCTTGAATCAAATATGCATGAGATAAACGATTTTTTTGGAAACTATTCATTAAAATTTTACTAGTAACAGGTTGTACCTTCTTGAGTTTAGACCATGTAAGCATATGTGACATCCTCTATTACGTATATAAATTAATGAGTAACCCTCTAATTTCCCCAATAAGCCCGAGTAAATCGACCGTTTTCTTTTCTTGGTCCAAAAGATCTTCTGTCAATTGAACTAGTTTTTCATCAATTTTTTTCACGGTCGTCAATTTATGTGAATAACTATTCAGATTGAAATTTCTCGATTTGTTTAATCGATAACCGTTGTACACTGTTTCTTCTAAAAATTGTTTGATCATCCGTTTAAATTTCGCTAGATCACGGAAATTACGAAACCGTGCAAGTTTTTCTCCTTGTCTAGTAATGTCATTGATAAGTTTTTCTAGTTCTTGTTGTTTTATTTTTTGTGTTTGCGATTGTACGATTTGATCGAAATTTTGCTTACCTGTTTCAACTTTTCGAAGTGGTTTTTTTTGGTCGATTTTCGTATGCATTTCTTGACTGATTTTCATTTATGTCAGCCTCTCTTTTCAATTAAAAATTAAAATCGATAGAAAGATTCGATTGGTAAAACGAAGACAGTTGCTCCACCAACTTCCACTTTTACTGGCTTCGGAATATATGAGTTGCATTTCCTCCCATCGGTGAAATAGGTGCAACCATCTGTTCACGTTGGGAGCAATTTTCTTTAATAATTTTTAACACTTGGTCGATATGTTCATCTTGACAACCGATCATTAACGTCGTATTACCTTCTTTTAAAAAACCGCCTGTCGTCGCCAATTTCGTCGTTTGAAAGTTTTCTTCATTCAATGCGTTGATCAAACGGTTTGAATCTTTATCTTGAACGACAGCGATGATAAGTTTCATTTTCTCTTACCTCCTTACATGGGGAATAATAAATCGTAAAGCGTCCTCCGTCACAGCACCGACGTGTTGATCTGCGTTCACTTTTTTAATGCGATCAGGGAATTTCTTAAGTAAAAGTTGATATCCTTCATACACTTTACGGTGAAACTCTAACGTTTCTAAATCGAGTCGATTTCGTTCACGGTCTTTATTCGAACTGATTCGTTTTAAACCTTTTTCCGGTTCAATATCAAAGTAAAGTGTCAATGATGGCATAAAACCTTCGATCGCAAAATCGTTTATTTTTAAAACGTTATCAATCCCTATTTCACGTGCATAACCTTGATACGCTAAACTACTATCGATAAACCGATCACAAAGAACGATTTTTCCTTCTTCTAACGCCGGAATAATCTTTTGAACGAGATGTTGTCTCCTTGCTGCCGCGTAAAGTAAAGCTTCCGTTCTTTTTTCCATTTCTACATGATCTTTGTCCAAAATGATGTCTCTAATTTTCTCAGAAATTATTATTCCACCTGGTTCTCTCGTTAATAATACATCGTAATTCATATCTGTTAATCGTCCTACTAGCTTTTCTAAAACAGTAGTTTTTCCAGCTCCTTCTACTCCTTCGAAGGAGATAAAAAATCCTTTCACGATTACTACTCTCCCTTAATCCACAACACTTTTTCACTTATCATCGTAAAAGAAGCGGAAAGCTAACTTTTCAAAATGAATTGATATGCGGGCAGCTTTTGTTATATTCATGAAAAGAAAATTTAATTGTATATTACATATATTGTAACACGGTTTACGATGATATTTAAATTTAGAGATTAATACATGTTTATTATACCATAGCTCATATTATGTAGTGTTATAACAAACGTTCATAAAAATAAAAGTGCACTGTTTTCACGTAACTGAAACAGTACACAGATTTACTCATCAAGCGAAATTCTATGAAAAAAACGATGGTTGATTCATATTTTTTAATTTATTCACGTAGTATCGGTATTTTTCTTCACGTACTTCAGTATGAATAATGTTATATTCGCATTGTGTGCATATAAATAACGTGTATAAATGAATTCCTTCTCCTTTTTCCTCTTCGCAAATCACGCAATGCCCCATACAATCCACCTCCGTTAGTTTAGTAGATATTTTCTCCTAATCTAACGAAATTTATTCAAATTTATAATATGAATATATGAATTGCTGCTAAAGATGTGATTCCGAAAATTCCTAGTATACTACTTATGAGCACGGTAAAAATATTAATTGGAATATGCAATCCGATATATCCACCAAACACATTAAAGAAAAATAATAATAACACTCCGATCGTCATTCGGATGACACCATTACCGATGATGCGCATTGTAAGGGCTGGTTTTCTAAAGAGGAAAAAGATTAATATCATACCTATCACTACTATGATGATTATTGCTAAATCCATTTCATCACTCCTCATTTTCGCTTATTAGTTTTTATGTTTAAATAAAGGAAATTAGAACTTCGTTTTGATGAAATTGGAAATATGTATGCATATCTATCGTTACTTTTACGCAAAAAAAAAGCAAAGGATAAAATAACGATACCCTTTGCTGTAAAATGACTAATACCTTAAAACGCTAATTTTCCGACGTTTTGCTTCTCTTAAAAGAAACATATATTTCGCTTCAGCTACTTTTAACCATTGTCGACTTTCATCTAATGGATCGATGCTATTGTCGACTATTTTACGCAAATGTTTCCACTCTTTTTCTGCGGAAAAAATAGCGTTTAAAAGTTCTTGATCAATTTGTTTTTGAATTCTTTTTCTCATATTGCCCACCTTACAATAAATTAGTTGTTTTAAAAAAATATGAATTTTTTCTTTTTATAATTCGCGACGTCCTTCTAGTGATTTTGCTAACGTCACTTCATCCGCATACTCTAAATCTCCACCGACTGGTAAACCGTGGGCAATCCTTGTTGTTTTAATACCAGAAGGTTTCACTAATCTAGAGATATACATCGCTGTCGCTTCCCCTTCAATATTAGGATTCGTCGCCAAAATAATTTCTTTTACATCACTTTCTTTTAACCGTTTAATTAAACTCGATACGTTGATATCTTCCGGACCAATTCCATCCATCGGTGAAATGGAACCGTGTAATACGTGATAATATCCGTTAAATTCACGCATCCTCTCCATTGCGATCACATCTTTCGAATCTTCTACGACGCAAATAATCGATTCATCACGTGTGGAGTCTTCGCAAATGGAGCACACTTCTTGATCTGTAATATGCCCACAAATTGCACAATGTGATAGTTCTCGTTTTGCACTAACTAACGCATTTGCAAAATCTACTACATCGTCGTCTTTCATATCAATCACAAAAAAAGCCAGACGGACAGCAGTTTTTGGCCCAATACCTGGCAATTTTGTAAAGCTATCGATCAATTTTGAAATCGGTTCTGGATACATTTCTTCGCCTCCTAAAGGCATCTTCTTTCTTAAAACATTCCTGGCATATTTAAACCTTTCGTAAATTGACCCATCGTTTGCTCTGTCTTTTCCTCGATTTGATTCATGACATCGTTAATTGCTGCTAAAATTAAATCTTGCAACATTTCTACGTCATCAGGATCGACGACTTCTTCATTAATTTGAATATCTAAAATCCGACGGCTACCATCCGCTTTCACTGTTACCATTCCGCCGCCTGAAGAAGCTTCAAATTCTGTCGCTAAAAGTTCTTCTTGCGCTTTCATCATTTTCTTCTGCATCTTCTGCATTTGTTTCATCATATTGCCCATGTTACCCATGCCTTTCATAAATAACTCCTCCTCCAAATAATATGAAAATGAACGGATATTTATGCCACATATCCTTAATCTCGGACTTCTACTAAGTCATCACCGAATAACTTTACAGCTTCATCAACGACTGGATCGCTTTTTTGATGTTTATTTTTACTTGACGATTCTTTTCGATTTAAATATTCTGTTCTAATCGAATACCAATCTGCCTCAGGCAACGGAACGATCGTAAGGTGATGAGATAATCGTATTCGCCAAAACGGACTCGATCGTCTGTTTATGATCTAAAAATAGTGAACAATGAATTTCGTATTTAAATGCTACAACTAGTGCATCTTTTGAAGCGGCAACAGGTTTACTATCTTGAATCGTCGCATGTGCCGGAGCATTCATCTGTTTTAATTGTTCTAAAAACCGTTGCCAATTTGATTTAACTTGTTTTAATGCAGTTTTTTCTGCATGGTCGAGAACGGTATGAATTTTCTGTTGCGGAACATCGAAAGTTTTTTTTCTAGGTCTATTCGGTTCTTTCTTGTTTACCGAATTAGTCGTTCCTCCGCTAGATGGAACGTTTTCTAAATCACTTAACTTCTTCTCGAGTTCGGCAATCCGGTTCAGTTAAACGAATCAATTCATCAGATGATATAGATTGCCCTTGACGCTCATCGGTAAACCTATTTACGACAGTAAGCAACGTTATTTCCACGAACACTTTCGGACTTGTCGTCCATTTAATTTGTTGTTCACATTCGGTAAATTGCTCGATCGCGTATTGTATCCAATCGACGTCAACAGTCTCTGCTAATTGAGTAAACTCATCTGTCACGACCGCTCTTTCTAAATACTCTTCTAATTTCGGATTCGTTTTATAAAACAACATATCACGAAGAAAATAAATAAAATCAAATACGAATCGACTAGGATCTTTTCCATTTTCAATTAGTGAATCAAACAGTAAAAGCGTTCGTTCTGTATCTTGTTCATACATGGCAGTAGCAATTTCTGTTAAAATTTCTTGTGAGACACCGCCAGTTACTGCAAGAACATCGTCGATTTCAATTTTTCCATCACTGTAAGAAATCGTTTGATCTAGTATACTAAGCGCATCCCGCATCCCACCTTCAGCTGCTAATGCGATCGCTTCTAACGCTTCATTTGAAATCGGAATTTGTTCAAGTTCCATAATTTCTTTTAATCGACCGATGATCGCTTTATTACTAATCGACTTAAAATCGAATCGTTGACAGCGGGAAATGATCGTTAACGGGATTTTATGCGGTTCAGTCGTCGCTAAAATAAATACGACGTGAGGCGGTGGTTCTTCTAACGTTTTTAAAAGGGCATTAAAGGCGTTCACTGAAATCATATGCACTTCGTCGATAATATACACTTTATACGGTACGACACTTGATGCATATTTCACTTTATCGCGAATGTCTCGTATATCATCGACACTCGTATTTGAAGCAGCATCTATTTCAATGACGTCTGAAATGGAGCCGTCTAGTATACCGCGACATGAAGCACATTCATTACACGGCTCTTTCGTCGGCATCTTTTCACAGTTAATCGTTTGGGCAAAAATTTTTGCCGCACTCGTTTTCCCTGTCCCCCTCGGTCCGGAGAAAAGATATGCGTGTGAAAATTTTCCCGTTGAAATCGCATTTTGCAATGTTTTCGTAATATGCGATTGACCGACAACATCTTTAAAAGTACGTGGTCGATAAACACGATACAGTGCTTGATAGCTCATCGTCGATGTTCCCTTCTATCATTTCTATCTTATTATATCGTATTTCATACATGAAATGAACTAATTAAAAAGTAACAACCGTGTTATGATTGTCGGTCACGAGTATATTAAAGGAACAAGTTCCCATCTATATTTAGTTTTCACTTTCTTCAATTCTTCTCATAAAATCTTCAGCTGCACTATATCCTTGTTGTTTTAAATAAAAATTGTTGACAGCCGCTTCAATTAATCCTGCGACATCTCGACCAGGTTTTAATTGAATTTGCATCGTAGGAATTTTGACGTCCATGTAAGTCCTATATTTCGTTTCCACTTCGAGTTCATTATATAGGGAGTCGTCTTGCCATTTCGTTAATTCAATATCAAGCGCGATACGTGATTCATCTTGAAAAGCATTTCTCCCGTAGGCTCTTACGACGTTAAGTAGTCCGATACTCCGTAATGATAACAACTCTTTATTCGTTTCATTATGCGTTCCTAACAAAGTTTGCGGACTAAGTTTTTTTAATACGACGATATCATCCGCAACGAGACGATGACCACGTCCGATTAATGAATGGGCAGTTTCACTTTTTCCGACACCTGAGTCTCCTCGTAAAAGCACACCCATCCCGCTCACATTGACACAAACGCCGTGGATCGCAATTTCAGGTGCTAGACGTTTGATTAAATATGCATCGATTTTTTTAATAAATTCGTAATTCGGTTCATCTGTCCGTAACAATGGAAGTTTGTTTTCCGTACAATATTTCGTTAAATATTTTAAGTCTTCTTGTCCGTCCGTGACGATAATGCATGGCGGTTTATATTTAATAAGATTTTGTACACGATTTGCTCGTTCATCATCAGGTAAAGAAACTAAATATTGAATTTCATTTTTACCTAGTACGTGAACATGTTCCATCGGGAAAAAGTCGAGATATTTAATAAATTCCAATCCCGGTCTTCTTGCATTTGATTTCGTCACTTTACCCGATAAATTTTCTTCACCTGCTAAAACTTCTAATGAGAAATCGCGAACGATCTCTTTAATGACGACAAACTTTTTTTGCATCTTTGATCATCACCTTATACCTTTTATATAGCCTTGCATGCTAATTATACTATAATTGTAATGAGTTTGTTATCATTCTATCAACAGGATGAAAGCGCTATCTTTCGAACAATTATTGACAGAATAATTTCTACTTTATTATTACCAATTATTACGACGATTTATACAAACGAATTTGTACGTTACATTGTTGTATCCGGGTTAGAAGTAAAACTTACAACATTTATCAACTATGAAAAAAAGACAAATCAAGTTAAATTTATAAAAAACGATGGAAATTTTTATTACATATTGTTTAAATATCGAAGCAGTCGAATTAAAAACAAGTAAACAGGAGGAAAATTCATAAAATTGTACAGCTCGATGACGTATTTTAGAGCTTTTTTTGTATAAATAATTGATATAATAATACGGAATTAAACAATCATTCTAAAAGGAGTATTTTCGTTGAATATTCATATTATTCTGTAGGTAAATTAAAAGAAAAATATGTAAAGTTTAGGAATCGAAGAATTTAAAAAAAGATTAAACTCGTACTGCAAATTATCAATTGTCGAAGTACCGGATGAAGCAAGCACCAGAACATTTAAGTGGATAAAGAATTACAACTCGTAAAAGAACGTGAAGGAGAAAAATCTTAACGAAAATAAAACGAGACGATTACGTTATCGCTTTAGATATAGAAGGTAAATCGTTATCATCTGAACAATTTGCTCGTGAGATGGAACGGATAAGTTTCGCAGGGAAAAATCAAATTTGCTTCGTCATCGGCGGATCGAATGGTTTAGGAGACAACGTATTAAGACGGGCTAATGACAAACTGTCTTTTTCGAAAATGACGTTTCCGCATCAATTGATGAGATTAATTTTATTAGAACAAATATATCGAGCATTCAAAATCCAGCGTAAT